>JBDTOD010000175.1:0-8003 GCA_039933415.1 bacterium | reverse complement strand
CGCTTCAATGGAAGAGGGCGTGACCATCGATCTCGAAAGCCGTCGGGCGCAGACGTGGCTTCGGGGTCCCGTGGAAGAGAAGCGGTTGACCGGAATCAAAACGCGTGGGAAGGAACTCCTGCGGGTGGTCAGCTATCGCTGTCCCAGGTGCGGGTACCTCAAGACGTTCGCACCGCCGGTCTAACGACACTTGCAGCAAGTCAAGGGATCTGCGGATGACGCGGGACTGCGCCCGCGATCTTATTGGAGTCCCTCGCATCGGACGAGAGCCGGTGCGGCGGTTGCCCGCCGAGTTTCTCCGCGTCATGCTCCGCAAGCTTGTGGCCCTCGATGCGGCCGAGGTGCTGGACGATCTCCGAGTGCCGCCTGGCAATCGGCTGGAGAAGCTCGAGAAGGACCGCGTCGGCCAGTATAGCATTCGCGTAAATGGCCAGTGGCGAATCTGCTTCCGATGGCGCGACGGCGATGCGTTCGAGGTCGGGCTCGTTGACTATCACTGAGGTGCGTATGGCGTCGCGCAAACTGACTCCCATTCATCCCGGCGAAGTGCTCTTGGCCGATTTCTTGGTGCGGTTTGCCCTCTCGCAGTACCGGCTGGCGCAGGACATCACCGTGCCGCCGCGCCGGATCAACGAGATCGTGCACGGCAAGCGGGCGATCAGTGCGGACACTGCGTTGCGACTGGCGCGGTACTTCGGCACGACCGACCGATTCTGGCTCAACCTGCAGGCGCGGTTTGATCTGGAGCAGCAGCGCGATCTGCTGGGGGCGCGCCTGATCAAGGAAGTCCGCATCCTCGAGCGGGCAAGCTAACGAGGCATTGGAGCAGTCAAGCGAGCCGCGTAAGCTCGCTTCGCTCAATCTATTTGATTCCTTGCAGCAGAACTTGGTTGTCTTGTGACTACACTGAGACGGCTGGACGGGCATGTACGCTGTATGTACATTCCATTGTGGCCAGTCTCCGCTTCGAGTGGGATCCCGCGAAGGCGCGACTCAATCTCACGAAACACGGGATCAGCTTCGAGGAAGCCCAGACTGCGTTCTCCGACGAGAACGCGATCCTGCTCCCCGATCCCGAGCACTCGGCGCACGACGAGCGCTTCGTGCTCATCGGCCTCAGTGTCGCGCTCCGCGTCCTGGTGGTCGTTCATTGCGAGCCGGATCGCCTCGGCGCCGTCCGGCTCATTTCCGCGCGCCGAGCAACCCGTTCTGAGCGCAGCCAGTATGCTGCGCGGTGGAAGGCATGAGAAAAGAATACGACTTCTCCAAAGGCAAGCGGAATCCGTACGCGAAGCAGCTCAAGCAATCGGTTACCATGCGCGTCGACCGCGTCGCGCTCGACTACTTCAAGGCACTCGCGGGTGAACTGGATGTGCCCTATCAGACGCTCATCAATCTCTATCTCCGCGACTGCGCACTCACGGGCCGTCGCCCCGCGATGAGCTGGCGGCCATCGCGGTCCGGCGCCGCATAGCGAATCGTTGCAGTGGACAAGCCGCGGCGGATGGCGCGTGTTCCGCACGCGCTCCTATTTGATGGCTTGCAACTGAACGAAGGCGTTTACGCAACCGCGCACATCCTCGGCCGACGACGGTTTCGCCTTGGGATTGTTCAGACCGCTCTGCCGTATGAATTCCTACCGCGCTCGCACTGTGACGTACAGTGCGTGCATTCATGGTCTCTTGGTCGTATTGCTCCTCGCCCCCGAATTCGCGCAGGGGCAGGCTGATAGTTCCTCGGCGATGGCTGTGCCGCCGCTGGTTCAGTTTCTTCGGGCCGACTCGGCGAGCGGTCTCCGCGCACTTCCAACCGACGCGATCTTCTTCGAGGTCGGGGCACTCCTTCCCAGTACGCGCCAGACATCGCTCGACTCTACACCACCCGTCCCCGGAATGCACCTTGGGATCGCCTCGTTCGCAGCGTGTAGCGTTGGCATCAATGCAACGGGTGTCACGACGCGAGCGCTTTGCGCCTTACGCGATTTCGATGCGTACGTTGAAATCGGTCGGTTCACGAGGCGCGATTCGACAGGAGACGCCACCGTGTGGGTCGTCCTCCCGTCGAATGGCCGGCAACGTTCACGCGGCGTCCCGCAGACGGTTGCTGCCACGGTTGGCAAGGTGGTGGGTCGCGCGGGCAGCGACCAACGCCCCATCTCATTCCACGCCTATGAGGTACGCGTGGTCCTCCGCGATGGCGCGTGGACCGTGCAAGCGTTGCGATCACCTTCGTCCGTACCAGCGAATCGAACAGCGCCCTCGGGCGCACCGTAAGGCGCCGCCGCCATGGCGTGTCGGTCGCCGGCGCCGGTTGCGTAGCGAACTCTGAAGCTTCGGCGTTTGGCAGACTCACATATGCTCAGCGCCCTTCGATGTCCTCGATTGTTCTGAACTCTCGCTGCGCCGCGACGACCTCGGGCTTCTCTGCGGCGTGCGTGGGGCGCGTGCCGTGATGCCGGCGCCCACGACGGTGAGCGTATTGTCGGGGAAAGCTGCCGGATAGTTCATCCGTGTTGGTACGTAGACTCGATGGAGGCATGGCGCCTGGACAAGCAAGTCGATGTCGGGTTGTTGGCGCCGGCCCGGTCGGACTGCTGCTCGCGATCGAGCTCGAGCTGGGCGGCGCCGGTGTGATCGTCTTGGAGCGACTTACCGCGCCGAACGTCGCCATACGGGGGACTGCGGTCGGACCGCTCGGCGCGGAGGCGCTGCAGCAGCCGGGCGATTTGGAGATTGAAGGCGCCAGGATCCTGGTGTCTCACGAAAGACGACATCGTGAAGCGTGGAGAGAACGCATGGAGAGATCTGTTGAAGTGCTTGCCATCATTTTGTTTGGAGCCGTGGGTCTTTCGCACATCCTGCAGCCCAAGGCTTGGGCGCAGTTCTTCATCCTCCTGCGAGGCAAGGGGGAAGCCGGCGTCTTCGTCGACGGGCTTCTGAATCTTCCAGTGGCAGCCATCATCATCGGGTTTCATAACGTCTGGTCTGGAATACCAGCCGTGCTGACGCTGGTGGGCTGGGGCCTCCTCATCAAGAGCCTGATTCGGCTCTGCGCTCCGGCACTGGCGTTGAGGATGTTGGCGCGGGTCTCAGTGGAACGATCATGGGAGTTCCGAGTGGCCGGCTTCGGCCTTCTGGTCCTTGCTGGCCTCCTTGGTTATGGGGTCTCTGCGGGCTAGCATTGCGCCGAGCCAAGCGCGACGTGGTCGTGCATCGTCACGATGTTGCGCGTCACATCCCGCGCTTCTGCGCGATGCGCGTCTTGAGCCCCGAACTCCAGTTCGAGACGACGATCATCTGCTCCTCGCTGATGGGCTTGAGCATCAGCAGGTGCGAGCCGTCCGGCGAGACGTCGAAGTTCGCGTGCGGGTTGGTCGAATGCACGAAGTCATCGGCGAACAGGCTGTCCCGTCCCAGCACGCCAAGCGTCGGTGACGTACGCACCCGCGCCGCCATGATGACGCCATCTCCACGGTAAAAGACGCGGCTGCCGTCGCGCGACCACACTGGCTCGGAGCCCCCCGCCGCGGAGAGCTGAATGCGAGGGCCCGGTCCGGGAAAGGGCTGCATGACGATCTGGTTCGTCCCCGATTCGTCCGTGACGAAGGCGATCCAGCGGCCATCCGGCGAGATGCGCGGCATCGACTCGATCGCCCTGCTGTTGGCGATCGGCTTGGGCGTGGTGTCGCCCTGGAGGGCGCTGTAGTAGATGTCGGCGCCCGTGGTGTCGAGCTGATACGCGATGTTGCGCCCGTCCGGCGAGAGCACCGCCTCGAAGATCTGATCCTGACGCGCGAGCAGCGGCTGCGCGGCGGCGCTCAGGTCGGCCGGTCGCCACCAGATCGTCGAACGTCCATCGCGATCGGTGCGATAGAGCACGCGCTTGCCATCGGGCGTCCACTCCGGACGCTCGTTCGTTCGACCTTCGGTCGTCAATCGGGATGCGGCCCCCGAGGCGACGTCATACAGCCAGACGTCACGCTGATCGGACGTGCCGATCGTCATGGCCAGCTGCGTGCCGTCCGGCGAGTACCGTGGAAACGCATATGCTCGCGGCGCGCCGAGCACGATCGTCGCGGAGCCGTGCATGTCCGCGAGCACGGCCTGCGACTCGAGCGTTCCGCTTGCGAAGAACAGTGTTCCCGTCGCGGAGAGCGCGGCGCGCGCCAGGCCGGTGGTCGCATTGATCGACACGTCGGTCGCAACCTGTACCGGTGTTCCCTCCACTCGGCGCCTCGCCACGTCGATCGGGACGGCCATGATGGCCCCGGACGCCGTGACGTAGAACAGCATGCCGTCGATCACGCCAAGAGGAGTGAGTCCGACCAGGTTCAGCACGGTCACCTCCCCTGACTCGAGCGACGCGATCGCGATCTTCGCGGACGCGGGCGAGCTGCTCGGCCAGCTGGCGTAGAGCACGACCTTCGCGTCGTCGACAACGATCGGAGCGTCCTGAAACACTTCGCCCTTGCTCTTCTCTGCCTTCGAGAGCTCGCGGACCGTGCCCCCGGTTTCGGGGATCGCATAGAGCGCAAGATTCCCGGAGGTGACGATCACGCCCGTCGTCGACCAGCTCGCCCCGTTGAACGTGCCCGGCGCGGTCGCAAGGAGCTGCGGCGTCCCACCTTCGATGGACGTCTTGTAGATCTGATTGCCCCGCATGAACCCGACCCAGCGTCCGTCGGGCGAGAAGAACGGGCTGTCGCCGCCCTCGGTGCCAGGCAAGGCTCGCGCTTGCACGTCGTCGATCGGCCGGAGTAGCAGACCATTGCGCCCGCTGGAGGACTTGCCGACGTACACCATCATGCGGCCGTCGCGCGAGATCGCGAGGTCGGACAATCCCAGCGCCGTGCTGCTGCCGTTGCGCGACGCGGGAATCGCGAATCGCACCGAAAGCTGCTCCACGACGGGCACGGGTCGCCGCGCCCAGCCCGCGGCGAGCGACGCGATGAGGGCCAGCACCGCGAGCGCCATCACGAGCGGATCGCTGAGACGGGTGCGCCATGACGCGCGCCGCTGTACGCCGCGCGTCAGGCGTGTCGCCGCGCCGCGCTGTATCGGAGACGTCGTTGTCTCGTCCAGCGCGTCGGCGAACTCGCGCGCCGTCGCCCAGCGATCGGCGGGCAGCTTCTCGAGCGCGCGCATGACGGCGTACTCCACCTGCTCCGGGATCGCCTTACGCTGCTTGCCAAGGCTGCGCGGCTCCTCCGACATCAGCCGCGCGACGATCGCCTGCACGCTCGGTCCGGTGAACGGCGCCTCGCCGGCGAGCATCTCGTATGTGACCGCACCGAGTGCGTAGATGTCGGAGCGCGCGTCGATCGTGCGCTCGCCCATCGCCTGCTCGGGGCTCATGTACTGCGGCGTGCCGAGCGACAGGCCCGTCTGCGTCATGCGCGCGCCGCCCGCCGACTGCACGGCGAGCGCGATGCCGAAATCGGCGACCATCGCGTGGCCGTTCTGCAGCAGGATGTTCTCCGGCTTGATGTCGCGATGGATCACACCAAGCCCGTGCGCGTAGCCGAGCGCGTCGGCGACCTCCCGCGCGATCGTCACCGCGTCGTGAATCGGCAGCAGCCGCTCGCGCTCGAGCCGCGCGCGCAGCGTCTCGCCGGTCACGAGCGGCATCACATAGTACAGCAGGCCGCCGGCCTCGCCCGAATCGAGCAACGGAAGAATGTGCGGATGCTGCAGTCGCGCCGTCGTCCGAATCTCGCTCAGGAAGCGCTCGCCGCCGAGCGCCGCGCCCAGGTCGGGATGCAGCACCTTGATGGCGACGTCGCGGTCGTGCTTGAGATCGTGCGCGAGATAGACGGTGGCCATCCCGCCCACGCCCAGCTCGCGCTCGACGCGATAGTGCGCGGCAAGCTGCTGCGTGAGCGTCGAGACGATGTCGGACATCCGCGGGGGGAGAGGTCTGCGAACACACTTGTCTTCGCCGGCGAGATCGCGAGACAGCGCGCGGAGAGCGCGCGGCAGAACATATCGATTCGCCCGAAGTCCGGCGAATCGGCCCCCCCCACTCCCGGCTAGACCCCCACCGTCAGTGCCGCCGTGATGGCCGTCGCCACGCTTCCCGATCGACCGGGCGGCGCCGTGCGAGCACGAGTCTCGCCGGCGCCCCGCGAATGCACCTGCTACGCGCCGCACTCTCCCGCGAGCGTCAGCGACTGCGGCCTGGTCTTGTGCCCCGCCTCCTTCATCACCGGCGGTACCGACGGGTCGGAGACGAAGCTCTTCCACCCCTCCTCGTTCCAGTCGAAGACGACCCACACCCGATCCTGCTCGTTCGGATCGCGAAAGATGAGCGCGCCCTTCGAGCCGTGCTGCTTCCGCTTGTCCGCGCCGGCGTTGGAGAAGACGGTCATGAAGCGGTCGAAATCCTCGACGGTCGTCGTGGCGAGTAACATTGGTGTTCTCCGTGTGTGGTGAGTGAGGTAGCGTGCGATCGTACGGTGTGATGCGACGTCAGACGGCGATCGGTTCGCGCAGCGCGCGCATGTCCACCGTGCGCTCGTCCGGCGCGATCGCGCCAAGGCTGTCCACGATGCGAAACCGGCCACCGGTGGCCTGCGCGATGTACATGTTCATCCGCACGTGATGCTGGCCGGGCACCATCGCCGCCGGCCCGCCCGGTCCCTGCGCGATCTCGGCGTGATCCAGCGCCCGGATGACGTCGTCCTGATCGAGCGAGCCGGCTTCCCGCACGGCCGCCTCCCATAGGCGCAGCCCGCGATACAGGCCCGAGCATGCGCTTCCGGCGGTGAACTTCGCGTCGCCGGGATAGAGCGCGTCGTACTGGTTCAGCAGGCTCCGGCTGAACGGATCCTCGACGCCCTGGTAGTAGTCGAGGCAGCTGTACAGCCCTTCCACGTGTGCCGCGGGAACCATGTTCAGGAAGTTCTCATCGAAGTAGGTGCACACGAGCTGCCCGCCGCGCTGCGCGAAGCCTGAGTCGTGCAGCTGCTCCAGGAACGGCCCGACACCGGGTGGCACCGTCGTGTTGAACACGACGTCGGCGCCGCTCGACGCGATGTTCCGGACGGTCTGCTGGTAGTCGGTGTGGTCGAGCGGGAAGTAGTCCTCGCCGACGATCGTTCCGGCGTTGGCGGTGACGAGCTCCCGGACTACCCGGTTCATCGTCCGCGGCCAGATGTAGTCGGCGGACGGCAGGTAGAATCGCTTCGCGCCCGTCCGCTGCATCAGCCACGGGATGAACGGCGCCACCTGCTGGGCCGGCACCGGCCCGGTGCAGAAGATTCGCGGGTCGCTCTCTTCTCCCTCATATTGCTCGGGGTAGATGTAGAGGGTCTTCCCCTCCGTGACCGCGATCCGCTTGATGGCCTGCCGCGTCGAGCTGTAGATGCCCCCGAGAATCACATCGACGCCGCGCTCGACGAGCGACGCCGCGCAGGTCGCCGCAACGTCGTCGTTCGTCGCGCTGTCCTCGAGATGAAGTTCGACCCGCCGGCCGAGCAGTCCGCCCTTGGCATTGATGTCTCCAACGACCATTCGCGCGACGTTGGCGTTCGCGAGCCCGGCGCCGGCGAGCGGGCCGTTCTGATCGGCGATGACGCCCACTGCGATGGGCCGGTCGCCGGTGGTGGTGTGTGTCGTCATAGTTCGTTCCTTTGGGTAGGGGTTCATCGCAACGACCGCGTGACGCCGCGCAGTAGCAGGTTGCGCCAGCCGCGCATCCCTCGCATCGGGAGAGTTCCCCATTTTGAAAACGAGCCTTCGCCTCAGTGAGTTCGTCGCCACGCTGGCTTTGGCGCAGGACAACGCGTTCGGCCAGCCGCTGGAGTCGCAGCTCCGGTCGTGTCTCCTGGCGACGTGGATGTGCGACGCCGCCGGCTTCGCGCCGTCGCAGCGCGACACCGTCTACTGGGTGGCGCTTCTCCGCTACCTCGGCTGCACCGGGCACGCGCACGAGGTGGCCACGCTCTTCGGCGACGAGATCGCGATTCGCGCGCAGACGCTGGTGCACGATGCGGCGAACCCGCC
>JBDTOD010000174.1:0-8096 GCA_039933415.1 bacterium | reverse complement strand
CCGCTTTTCACCAACGCGACGGTCAGCGCGCTGTCGAACCTCCGCGGCTCGTCGTTCGAGCACGGCTTCGGTGCGCTGTGGGTGCAGCACTATGCCGAGATCCAGTATCCCGAGTCGGATCTGAACGTCCCGCGCGGCTCGACGGTCGAGGCTTTCTGGACTGCGTTCTACTCGGGAGCGCTGCAGGATTACACGCAGATTCTCACGCAGTCCGCTGGCGCGGCCGATCTGGCCGGTCCGGCGCTCGTGATGCGCGCGTTCCTCGTCGAAGAGATGACGGACCTGTGGGGCGACATGCCCTTCACCGACGCGAGCAAGGGGTCCGCCAACCTGACGCCGAAGTACGACACGCAGCAGGTGATCTACGATAGCCTCTTCGCGTCGCTGACCAAGGCGGCGTCGACGATGACCGGGGCGGGCGCGTCGTACGGCGGCGCCGATCCGATCTACGGCCAGCTCGATCTGTCCGCATCGGACCAGAGCAAGCAGTGGGTCAAGCTCGCCAACTCGCTGCATGCGCGCGCGGCAATGCGCATCAGCCAGGCGGACGCCGCAAAGTCGCGCGCGGAGCTCACGAAGGCGCTCTCGGGCAACGTGTTCGGCAGCAACGACGACAACGCGTTCATGACCTGGCCGGGTGGCACAGTCGCCAACCCGCTCTGCTTGAACTGGCTTGGCTGCCAGGGTACGCGCGACGATCAGCGTATCTCGGAGCGGTTCGTCGACACGCTGCTCGTTACGGGCGATCCTCGTCTGGCGAAGTACGCGCTGCCGACCGTCAACTCGGCGGCCGGTACCACGGCCTGCGACATTCCCTACCGCGGGTATCCGAACGGCAAGGCGGCGGCGAACGTCAAGAACCCGTGCACGGGCAAGAACTTCGGCCTCGCCGATTACTCCAAGCCCACGTTGTCGATCCGCGGTCAGACGTCGCCCAGCTACGTCATGACCTACTCCGAGCTGCTGTTCATCAAGGCAGAAGCAGCGGAGCGTGGCTGGATCACAGGGTCGGCCGCGGCGCTGTACACGGACGCGATCACCGCCTCGATGGAGCAGTGGGGCGTGTCCTCTGCCGACATCACGGCGTATCTCGCCAAGCCCGGCGTTGCCTATACGCCTGGCGCGAACGGCATGAAGCAGATCGCGTACGAGAAGTGGGTGTCGCTGTTCAACCTCGAAAACGAGGCGTACGCCGAGTACCGTCGCCTGAACTTCCCGGTGTTGAAGCCGGGTCCGGACGCGGTGACGACGACGGTTCCGACCCGCATGCCGTATCCGGCGATCGAGAACTCGCTGAACGCGTCGAACCTCGCGGCTGCGAGCTCGGCGCAGGGCAGTGTGGACATCAGTGGCCACGTGTGGTGGGACAAGTAGCACACAGCTGATCGCGGAGCCGGCGCAAGCCGGCACCGAACACGAGGCCTCGTTCGCAACGCGAACGGGGCCTCGTGTTCGTCTGGTGAGTGGAAGCGACGACCGTGGCCGGCGGTATCGCACCGCGCACGACGCATCGCGAACGAACGTCGGTGCGCGACTGCAGTGCATACGGAGTTGTCGTCCAGCATGCCGCGCGTCAGAGGCGACTCGACGACTCGACTTCTCCTCGTGACGTCACAGTTCGCGCAGGGGAAAAACTTATCCGCTGGCCTCTAGCGCACGCGCGCGAGCAAGATCATTCTAGCGCATCCAGTTGACGTCGCCGCAGGGCGCAGGGCCCTGACGACGTCATTTTCATTTGTTGCCGCGGCACCGACCCGCAGTCCCCGACGGTCGACGCACGCGCGATGGAGTGAGACCACCACACCACGTGCATGCGACTGAGCGCCCAGCTCACCATGGCCCGATCGTTCACCTCGGAGGAGCAGTGAAGATTCGAACCCTGTTGTACAGCCTCATCGCGTTACTGTCCGCCAGCATCGCGGGAGCACAGCAGCGTCGCATCACCGGTCGTGTGGCGGCAGTCGACGGCGGCGCTCCGCTCGCGTCGGCGTCGGTCACGATCATTGGTGCGACGACGGGCACGTACACGAACGAGGAAGGGCAGTTCAGCCTTCTCGCGCCGCAGACGACCGTGACGCTGCGCGTCCGCCGCATCGGCTACCAGCAGCGCAGTCTCACTGTGAACGCCGGCCAGAACGACATCCTCGTCACGCTCGTGAAGGACGTGCTGCAGCTCGAGGCGCAGGTCGTCACCGGAACGTCCACCGCGGTGTCGAGCCTGAACGCGGCGAACTCGGTGTCCGTCGTCTCGGCCGAGCAGCTCACCCGCGTGTCCGCCGCGACGATCGACAATGCGCTCCAGGGAAAGATCGCCGGCGCTGTCGTGACGCAGAACTCGGGCGCCCCGGGCGGAGGCACCCAGGTGCAGCTGCGCGGCGTGTCGAGCATCCTCGGGGCCTACAGTCCGCTCTACGTGGTGGACGGCGTCATCGTCAACAACTCGACGATCCAGGGTGGTCTGAACGTGATCACCAACGCGAGCCGCACCGGCAGCGCCGGCGCCTACTCGTCCTCGCAGGACCAGTCGGTCAACCGCATCGCCGATCTGAACCCGAACGATATCGAGAGCGTCCAGGTCCTCAAGGGACCGTCGGCGTCGTCGATCTACGGGTCAAAGGGGACGAACGGCGTCATCATCATCACCACGAAGCAGGGCAATGCGGGCCGCACCAACGTGGAGTTCATCCAACGAGTGGGACGCGCCACGATCGCGAATACGCTGGGCTCGCGGTGCTTCCAGTCGAGCGCGGAGTACGCCGATTGGGCCAACAAGACCGCCGGTCAGGCCAAGGCGACCGCCGCGGCGGCCTTCGATGCGGCGACGACGAAGTGCCACGACTACGAGGATGAGTTCTACAACAACGGCGATCTGTCATACGAGACCGTCGCGTCAGTGCGCGGTGGCAGCTCCGCTGGCACGAACTACTTCCTGTCCGGCCTCGTCCACCACGACAACGGCATCGGGCCAACGGATTTCTACAACAAGCAGTCGCTCCGCGTGAACGTGAACCAGGCCTTCGGATCGCGGCTCACGGTCGGCGTCAACTCCGAGATCCTGCACACGCTCACGCAGCGCGGCATCTCCGGGAACGACAACACGGGCATCACCCCGGGCGACGTTTTCTCCAACACGCCGTCGTTCAACGATCTCCAGCGCAACGCAGATGGCAGCTTTCCGCGAAACGGCTCTCCGCTCCTGTCGGGTTCGAACCCGTTCCAGAACGCCGACCTGATCAGGACGCCGAACCACACGTACCGGCTCATCGGGAGCGTCACGTCCAACCTGTCGATCTACTCGTCCGAGCGGCAAACGCTCGATGCGAGGTTCACCGGCGGCGTCGATTCCTACTCCTCGAAGGATCAGGTCGTCTCTCCCTCGACCGGCTACACGGAAGCCGCGGCGTTCGGCGCGTTCGCCGGCACGCTGTTCAACAGCGACGGCGCGGTCCTGAGCGCGAACGTCAACGGCTCCGTCGTGCACCGGCTCGTCATGCCGGTCTTCACGGCGCAGACCTCGGCCGGATTCCGGCAGGAGCGCCGCGAGCAGAACATCACGCAGCTCACCGGCCGGGGCGTGATCTTCCCGACCGTCGAGAACGTGTCGAACGCGGCGCAGACCTTCCCGAACCAGACCTTGTCGCTCAGTCGCGACTTCGCCGTGTTCGCGCAGGAGGAGTTCTTCACGCTCCAGGATCGCCTGCTGCTGACGGCCGGCCTGAATGCCGAGCGATCGAGCAGCAACGGCGATCAGGAGAAGTACTACGCGTATCCGAAGTTCTCCGCGTCGTATCGGGTGCCCTGGCTCCCGAGTTTCGTGAGTGAGTTCAAGACACGCCTGGCGTACGGAAAGGCGGGCAATCTGCCGGTCGCTGGCCGAGAGACTTTCCTCACGACGCTGTTGTACGAGGGCCAGACCGGGACTCGCGCGTCGACCATCAAGGGATCGCCCGACATCAAACCCGAGCTGTCAACGGAGACCGAGGGTGGGTTCGACGCCACGATGCTGTCGTCGCGCGTCCGGCTCAGTGCGACCTGGTACAAGAAGCAGATCACCGACCTGCTGCTCCAGGCGCCGATCGTCCCGTCGAAGGGCTTCACCACGCAGTACCTCAACGGTGGGCAGATCACCAATCGCGGCACCGAGCTGGAGCTCGACGTCACCGGCTATCAGACTGCCAAGTCGAGTTGGATCTCTGGCGTCACGTTCGCCAAGACGACCGGTTTCGTGGACATTCTTCCCAAGGGCGTCGCGCCCTTCAACCCGGGCGTGGGGTCATTCAGCCCGCGCTACGGCAACGCGTGGATCCAGGAAGGGAAGTCCACCTCGATCATTCAGAGCACCGTCGGCTGCACGGGGGGTGCCCCGGCGCCGCCGGCCAGCTGTGCGGCGGCGAACCGGATCCTCGGCTTTGGGGGCGATGCGAACCCGGACTTCAACATGGGGTTCAGCAACGAACTCACCTTTGGACCGCTTCGCGCAACGGGCCTGGTCGAGTGGCGCAAGGGCGGTGACGTGGTGAACCTGACGAACAACTACTTCGACTCGTCCAACCTCGCGGCCGACACGCTGGCCTCGCTGGCGCGCCTGAACGTCTATCGCGCCGGCGGTAGCGCATACGTGGAGAATGCCGGCTTCGTGAAGCTGCGCGAGATCACACTGGGCTACGAGCTGCCCGCCAACCTGACCCGCACCGTGTTCCGCGGTCGCGCGCAGGCCGTGCGGCTCGAGCTGAGCGGCCGCAACCTGAAGACCTGGACGAAGTACACGGGATACGATCCGGAAGTCTCCAACTTCGGCAGCCAGCCGCTGGGGCGCTTCCAGGACGTGACGCCGTATCCGCCGAGCCGCCAGTTCTTCTTCTCGCTCGCCTCAACTTTCTAATCGCCGATGACTGCATACATGCGAAAGCTCATGCTGGTACTCACCGCCGGTGTTGCGTTGGCGAGTGGGTGCTCCGATAAGACCATCGTCAATCCGGTGAGCCAGCCGACGACGGCGGCCCTGTCCGGCGACCTCACGCCGGCCGGCATTCAGACCCTCGCCCTCGGCGTGCTTGCCGCGGATCGCCAGTTGATTCGTGGCGACTTTCTCTATCTCACGCTGGCGCCGATCCTCTCGCGGGACGCGTATCGCATCGATCCCAACGAGCCGCGATACGTCTCCGAGACGTTGGGTGGATCCGCGGATCCGGGAAGCTTCTCCGGAAGCGGTGGCTGGACGAACGGCTACGTCACCATCCGTGCGGCCACGTCGTTGCTCGAGGCGCTTCCGAACGCGGTGCCGGCTCAGGTGACGGCCGCCGACCGGAACGTGACGGCTGGCCTGATCCAGACGATGAAGGGGCTCGAGTACTATCGTCTGCTCGAGCTGCGCGACACGATCGGGGTGTCGATCCAGGCCTCGAACGTGGATTCGCTCGCGCCAATCTCGTGCAAGGCGAAAGTGATGGACTACATCGCCGGGCAGCTCGACAGCGCGAATGCGGCGCTCGTAGCGGCTGGTCCTGCCGCGCCGCTTCCCTTCGTGCCGCCTTCGGGATTCACCGCATTCGGGCGCAATTACCGTCTGGCCTCGAACCTCATCCTCCTCAACCGCGGCCTGAAGGGCAAGGTGGACGTGTACCGCGGCTTGCAGCACACGTCGCCGGTGGCGGGTGCCTACACCGCGGCCATCACCGAGCTCACCCAGGCACTTAGCGGCGCGGCACCAGGCGCGGTGCCGGCGTCCCGCTTCCAGACTGGCGCGTACGTCACCTTCATCGCCGGTGGGACGGAGAGCTCGCCGAACCCGCTGCCAGACGCCAGACTGGGAGTGAACCCCAAGGCGGCGGCGGCCCTTCAGGCGGGCGACACGCGTTCGTCCAAGATCATCACCCGTCCCGGCGCGACTGTGGCGGCCCAGACGCTCTCGGGGCAGGGTCTCACGACGACGCTCACGTTCGTGGGCTCGAGCACGGCGGTGGCCGCGAACAGCACGCTTCCCATCGCGATCCTCCGCGACGAGGAGGTCGTGCTGCTGCGCGCGCAGGCCTACATCGAGTCCAACCAGCTCGCGAACGCCACGGCGGACCTGAACTCGGTCCGCACGAGCTATGGGCTGACCGCCTACCCGCAGTTCGCCGATCAGGCGAGCGCGCGCACGGCGCTACTCTACGAGAAGCGCTTCTCACTCTTCTTCGAGGGTCCGCAGCGTCTCGTGGATCTGCGAGCCTATGGGCTGCTCAAGTCCGGCACGACACCGGCCGAAGTGTCCGGCGATCCGTTCCAGACGGCATTCCCGATTCCAAAGACCGAGGCCGACGCCCGCGGTGGCGCCGACAAACTCACACCGGTCTGTAGTTAAACGATCGACTGTTCGGCCCGATGCCCACGGGGATTCGTCCCCGTGGGCATCGTTGTGCCCGCACTGCGCGAGACGTTGATTCACGAGCGCCACGGCGTGAGCACGCCCGGCGAAATCAGCTCACCACGAAACCTCTCGATCGGAGGAATACGTGTTTCGGATCCTGCGCATCGCCCTCGTCACCTGCGCCCTCGCGGCGTGTACGCACGCCAGGCAGAGTGGAGCCGGCTCCAGCGAGAACATCATCACCGAGCAGGAGATCGATGCATCGGGTGGAATGTCGGTGCTGGACGTGATCCAGAAGGTGCGACGGAACATGCTCACGAATCGCGGCAAGACGACACTCATCGGCGCGTCACCGTCGCTGCCCAGCGTGTTCCTCGACGGCGTCCACTTCGGCGAGGTCGGCTCGCTCCGCACCATCTCGGCGCGACAGGTATCGACGATCCGACTGTACCGTGCGTGGGAAGCGCAGCAGAAGTACGGCAACGGCTACGTCGGCGGAGTGATCGAGGTGACCACGCGCAAATAGCCGGGAGGACGAATCAGCGGTATCCCGCCGCCTGCATCTCGAATAGCTCGGCGTAGAGTCCGGCCTCGGCGAGCAGCGTCTCGTGCGTTCCTTCCTCCAACACGCGACCGTCGCCGAGCACGACGATCCGGTCGGCCATCCGTACGGTGGAGAACCGGTGCGAGATGACGACCGCCATGCGACCGGCCATGAGCTGATTGAAGCGCACGAACACCTCGTACTCGGCGCGTGCGTCGAGCGCGGCCGTGGGCTCGTCGAGGATGAGAAGCTGCGCCTCGCGCATGTAGGCGCGCGCGAGGGCGACCTTCTGCCACTCGCCGCCGGACAGGTCCACGCCATCCTCGAAGCGCCGGCCGAGCATCTGCCGGTAGCCGTCGGCGAAGCGGGGGAGCAGGGTGGACGCGAGGGAGCGCTCCGACGCGTCGACGAGCGGCGCCGGCGGAGCGGTCCGGGAGCCCTTCGGCTCGTCTCTGACCTCCGCGAGGTAGCCCGACACCTCATCGATCTCGCCCACGCCCACGTTCTCGTCGAAGCGCATGTCGTAGCGCACGAAGTCCTGGAAGATCACACCGATCGCTTCGCGCAGCGAGGTGAGGTCGTAGTCGCGCAGGTCCACGCCATCGAGCAGCACGCGGCCCTCGGTAGGCTCGTAGAGCCGCGCGAGGAGCTTGGTGATCGTCGTCTTGCCGGCGCCGTTCTCACCCACGAGTGCAATGCGCTCACCCGGAACGATGTTCAGGTTCACGTGCCTGATCGCCCAGCGCTCGCTGCCCGGGTACTGGAAGCCGACGTCGTCGAACACGAACCCGGTGCGGATGGGTTTCGGGACGCGCGCCGCACCGGGCTTCGACGCGATCGACGGCGTCATCTCGAAGAAGACGAACAGGTCGCGGAGGTAGAGGCTCTGCTCGTAGATGTCGCTCGCCGAGAGGAGCAGGCGCTGGATGAGGTCGCGGCTTCGGCTGAATGCCGCGGCGAGAAAGGTGAGCGTGCCGAGTGAGATCGCGCCGGCGACGGCGCGGAGGAGGATGACGACGTACGCACCGTAGTATCCCATCGTGCCGACGAGCGAGAGCAGTGCGCTGACGAAGCCCTTCCGGATGCTCAGCCGCCGGTTCTCCTCGTAGTAGCGCTGCGCGAGCGCGGCGTACCGGTCGGCGAGCCAACCGGCGAGGCCGAACATCTGCACCTCCTTCGCCGTCTTGTCGCTCGCGCCGACGT
>JBDTOD010000173.1:0-8124 GCA_039933415.1 bacterium | reverse complement strand
ACGTTGAAGATGTCGGGGAACTGCATGACCATCACCTTCTCCACCGTCTCACCGAGCTCGGTGGGAAAGAAGCGGCGCTGCTCGAGATTCACGTAGCGCCGGTCCGCCAGCACGCTGATGATGCTGGCGTAGGTACTCGGTCGCCCGATGCCGAGCCGTTCGAGCTCCTTCACGAGGCTTGCCTCGGAGAAGCGCGGCGGCGGCTCGGTGAAGTGCTGCGACGGCGTGATCGAGTGCACAGGGATGTTCTCCCCCTGCTCGATCACCGGCAGGGCCTGCTCGTCTTCGAGCGCCTTGG
The DNA here is from genome assembly GCA_039933415.1 of bacterium. Lineage (GTDB taxonomy): Bacteria > Gemmatimonadota > Gemmatimonadetes > Gemmatimonadales > Gemmatimonadaceae > AG11. The sequence goes on along the minus strand of JBDTOD010000173.1, from coordinate 7,826 downwards.
AATCCCCTTCCTCGCGCGCTTCGCGATAGAGGGCGAGGAATCCCTGGAACTTGATGATGCTTCCCGTGGAGCGGAACAGATAGCTGCGCCGGCCGATCTGCGGCTGCTCCTTGGCCGGAATGTCGAAGTCCACCGTGGTGGTGTCGAACACCGCCGGCGCCATCTGCGACGCCATGAAGCGCTGCCAGATGAGCGTGTAGAGCTTGAACTGGTCGGGCGAGAGATACCGCTTGATGTCGTCGGGACGTCGGGTGGGATCCGTGGGACGCACGCTCTCATGCGCGTCCTGCGTCTTCTGCGCCTTGGCGCCGCCGTAGAGCTGGAGCCCGGATGCGAGATACTCCTTGCCGAACAGCACGCGCAGGTAGTCCTGCGCCTGGGTCGCGGCGCTCTCCGCCACGCGCGTGGAGTCCGTCCGCATGTACGTGATGAGACCCTGCTGCCCATCCGCCCCGACGTCGATGCCCTCGTAGAGATCCTGCGCCACGCGCATGGTGCGCTTGGAGCCGAACGAGAGCTTCTTCGCCGCCTCCTGCTGGAGCGTGGACGTGATGAACGGCGCCGATGGATTCTTGCGACGCTCGCGCCGCTTGACCTCGGTGACGCCGAACGTCTTGCGGCCGGCGAGATCGGAGAGGACGCGGTCCGCCTCGGACTTTGTCCCGATCTCCGCCTTCTTCCCGTCGATCTGATGGAGCTTCGCCGTGAAGCGTTGGCCGGCCTTCTCGAGCAGCGCTTCGACGGTCCAGTACTCGACCGGATTGAATGCGCGGATCTCGCGCTCGCGCTCGACGATCAGTCGCAGCGCGACGGTCTGCACGCGGCCAGCCGAGATTCCCTTCTTCACCGTCTTCCAGAGCACCGGGCTGGCCTTGTAGCCGACGAGGCGATCGAGCACGCGACGCGCCTGCTGCGCCTCGACCTTCTTGTCGTCGATCTCGCCCGCCTGCTGGATGGCGAGATTCACGGCGTCCTTCGTGATCTCGTGAAAGAGCACGCGCCGCACGGGCACGACGGCGGCACCGCGCTTGGGCCGGATCTGCTCGGCGACGTGCCACGCGATCGCTTCTCCTTCGCGATCAGGATCGGTCGCGATGAAGACCTCGCGCGAATCCTTCGCGGCGCTCTTCAGATCGGCGATCGTCTTCTCCTTGCCAGGAATCGGCACGAGCTCGGGCTCGAAGCCGTTCTCGATGTCGATGCCGAGCTTCTTCTCCGGCAGGTCCATGATGTGACCGACGGTGGCACGCACGCGGTAGGCGCGCCCCAGGTACTTGCCGATCGTCTTCGCCTTGGCCGGCGACTCCACGATCACGAGCGACGTGGTGCCGGCGGCCGGCGGTGGACCTTCGTCCTCGACGGGCGCCGCCTTTCGGCCGCCCGCCGCGGTCTTCTTTGCGGCGACCTTGGCAGGGGCTTTCGCCGCCGTACCGGCGCTCTTCTTCGCCGCCGTCGTCCGCTTGCTGGTGGTCTTTCTCGCTGCCATGAGTCTCAGTGTACGGTCTGGGAATCCGCGGGGGCGCCGGGATCGTCGAAGCCAGCGCCCTCCATCATCGAACGGAGATCGTCGAGCGCGATGCGGCCGTCGAACTGCAGCATCGCGCGCTCGATCACCTGCTCGAGCTCCGCGGGGTCGAGCGCTCCGGCGCCGGTGAGGGCGAGCAGGTGGCCCCAGGCTTCCGGAGCGAATCGCCCACGCTCATGTGGTCCGAGAACGCGTATCGTCATGTCTCCTCGTTCGGCTGGCACCAGGGTAGAGAATGTCGCGCGCCGGCCGTCATCATCGTGGCTCACTCGGCACCGGCGCAGGGCACGACCAGTTCGGTCGGGCCGCCGGAGCCCGCCCCGGATTCGCCGCAGGGCGCGGCGGAACACCATGGACGTTCATCGACAGAACTTCGATCGCTCTAAGGTAGTGGGCGCGTCAACCGGGGTAAGTGATCCGCGCCGCTTCCCATTGTTCTACGGTCGGAGCGCCGAAACGATCCGTCTCACAACTTCCGGTATGGCAACACGTTCCACGTCCACCACCACATCGGAGGACTCGTAGGCCGCCTTTCGTTCCTCCAATAGCCGCTCGAGCTCGCCCGCCGGGTTGGGACGCCCCAGCAATGGCCGCGTGGCCACCGACCGGCCCATCCGGTTGATGGCGGTCCGTGGCCGAACCCGCAGATAGATCATCTGGGCCGGGGGGCGGAGCAACGCCACCGTATCCGGACGGGCGACCCAGCCGCCGCCCGGTGAGAGCACCATTCCGTCCAGCTCCGACAGCTCCTCGGTGAGCGCGTGCTCGAGCTCGCGGAAGTGGGGCTCGCCCCCCTGTGCGAAGATCTCGGAGATCGTCATCCCGTTCCGGCGCACGATCTCGGCGTCCAGGTCCAGAAAGGTGCGAGCGAGCTCGCGAGCGAGCGCCGCACCCACCGTGCTCTTCCCCGCCCCCGGCAGCCCGACGAGGATGAGGTGCGGGACGGAGGGATCAGCCGCCGAGCCGTGCGGCGAGGTGCGAAAGGTAGCCATCGAGGTTGCGCTGGACTTCGGGAAGCGAGTCTCCGCCGAACTTCTCGAGCATCGCGTCGGCGAGCACCAGGGCGAGCATCGCCTCGGCAATCACGCCCATGGCGGGCACCGCCGTTACGTCGCTTCGCTCGGCGGTTGCGGAGGCCGCGGCGCCCGTGGCCACATCGACCGTGCCGAGCGGGCGCATGAGGGTACTGATCGGCTTCATCGCCACGCGGACGACGAGTGGCTCACCGGTGGTCATGCCGCCTTCGAGACCACCCGCGTTGTTCGTGGCGCGACGGACGTTGCCAGCGCGAACTCGGCCGGGCGCAAGGGCGATCTCGTCGTGGACCTCGGAACCGTGCACGCGGGCCGCCTGAAAGCCCATGCCGATCTCCACTCCTTTCACCGCGGGAATGGACATGATCGCCGCGCCGATGCGGCCGTCGAGCTTCCGGTCCCACGACACGTGCGAGCCGAGTCCCACGGGCAGGCCGTCCACGACGACCTCGCAGATGCCGCCGAGCGTATTCCCGTCGCGCTTCGCCGCGTCGATTCGCTCGATCATCGCCGTCTCGGCGGCGGGGTCGAGCGTGCGGAGCTGCGACGCGTCGGAGGCCGCGTTGAGATCCGCCGGCATTGGATCGGGACGCGCCGCGTCCACACCGCCGAGGTGGACCAGGTGGCTGCCGACGGTGACCCCGAGCTCGGCCAGAAGACGACGCGCGATCGCACCGGCGGCGACGCGCGCGGTGGTCTCACGCGCGGAGGCGCGCTCGAGGATGTCGCGCGCGTCGTCGCGATCGTACTTGAGCATGCCGGTGAGGTCGGCGTGTCCGGGCCGCACGCGCGTGACGGCGCGCCGGCGCAATGCACCTGCCTCGTCGGTGTCGCGCGGCGCAGGATCCATGATGGCCTGCCAGTTCGCCCAGTCGCGATTGCGAATGAGCATGGCGATCGGGCTTCCGATGGTCTCGCCGGCGCGGACACCGGAGAGCAGCTCAGCACTGTCCTTCTCGATCTGCATGCGTCGTCCGCGTCCGTAGCCTTGTTGGCGGCGGACGAGATCCGTGTCGACGTGCGCGGCGAGCAGCGGAAGACCGGCGGGGACCCCTTCGAGCACGCTGACCAGAGCCTGGCCGTGCGACTCGCCTGCAGTTGTGAAGCGAAGCATCGATGTGCGAGGCGGCGGGACGGGACAAGACGCGAGCCCGGCACCGTGCCGGGCTCGCCTCGACTGCAACCTATCACGCCATCACGAGCGCGTCAGGGTCCGGCGGCAATGTCCGCCGCGGTGACGTCGATCACGACGAGGCCCGAAGGAGCGAGGCCGAAGAGCTTGAACACCACCGAAGGATCGTCGCCCGCGAAGGGCAGCGAGGCACGGAGCGGTCCGTAGAGGTTGTACTTCGTCGCGAGCCTGCCGCGGCTGAAGTCGTAGTACGCGATGTCGATCACCTCGATGGAGCCGTTGGCCGAGGCGACGAAGGCCAGTCGGTCCGTATTGGCCGACGTGGGCCCATCCGCGTTCGGATGGAAGACGATGCCGGCACCCTTGTCGAACGTAGACTTCTTGCCCTGCAGGCGCTGGGTGAATGGCTGGGTCACCGCGGCGAAGTACGACTCCTCGCCATGGATTCCGAGCGTCTTGCCCGTCTTGTCGAGCGCGACGCCGAACACCTTGTCAGCCGCGTTGTTGATGAGGTCCGTGACGTTGATCGCCGGCGACGCATACGTGTACTTGTTCGGAATCGAGCCGTCGTCGTGCAGCAGGAAGTCGCGAGCGAAGACGTGCTTCGTGTTGCCCTCGCCGAAGCTGATCCACTTTCCGTCGCCGCTGGAGGCGGCGAAGGTCGTGTCGCTCAGGCCGAGCGAGTTCTCGTCGAGGTTGACGCCGTAGTCGATGTCACTCGTCGGCACCGCGGTCTTGAGCTGCGTGATCGCGTCGAAGATGCCGAGCGACGAGGTCACGCAGGAGGCACTCAGCGTCGACCCGGACGGGTGGTCGCAGAGCGTGATCTGATCGTTGGCGGTGCTGGTGGCCGGCGCCGGCACGACACCGGCGAAGTCCACGTTGGCGATGAGCCAGGAGTTCGGGTCGGTGCCGGCCGTCGCGAAGGCGAGGATGAAGCGCTCGTCCGGGGCGGGAGCGGCCGGATCGAGATACCGCACCGTGCCGGTGGGCGCGGCGGCCGTCGGCTTGGTGGAGATATAGAGTCGGCCCGACGAGCTCTGCTCGACGAACTGCGGGCGATCGGAGAAGAGGATCGGCGCGGAGACCGTGTTTCGAATTTTGAGCGTGGACGGGTCCTGCACCTCGGTCAAGCGATACAGGAAGGAGACGCGCGTGAGGAGCCGGCGTGCCAGGTCTTCCTTCATGCCCGAGGGTGTGGCCGCGCCCACGTACACGCGGCTCAGGTTCGTACCGCCCGAGTTCGCGACGTACAGCGTGTCGCCAGCACCGGCCGTGCGCGACATCGTCATGCCCCAGGGCTGCGAGCCGACGATGACTCCGTTCGGGTCGAAGGTCTGCGGACCCTTCTGCCACACCTCGAGACGGCCGTAATTGATGTTCGAGAGGAACACGTTGCCGCGAGCCGGATCGACGACGAGATCGGCGATCAGACCGGTGCGGTTCACTGGCAGCGAGTAGGTGCGGCCGTAGACGACGAGGGCCGTATCCACCGCGGGCAGCAGCACCGTCTGGGTGAGCGACGCAGCGCGCACCGAGTAGCCGATCCGCTGCGAATCGTCGTAGGCGAAGCTGCGGAGGCGCACTTTCTTCCCCTGCGCCGACGGACCGAAGTTCAGCGGCATTGCATAGGGCACCGGCGTCAGGTCGGTGACGGTCATGCTGTCACGCTTGATCACCGCACCCGTGGCGTCATCGACGGCTTCGAAGCCGACAATGGTGACGTTGTTGCCGACCGCGGTGATGAAGATCGTGTCCTTCGTCTCGACGCGCGGGCCGACGGTCTGGCTCACGCGAGGCGCCGGAGGCGGACCCTGGCGCACGGCGAGGATGAAGGCCGCCGACGAGCCGTCCTGGCCTGCGGCGTCGAGGGAGATCGGGGTGAGCGTGATGAGACCCTTCGGAGGCGCGTTCGCCGGGATCTTGACGGAGCCCTGCATCTGGGCCGTCTTGAGAGTAGGCGAGTAGACCGCCGTGATGGTGGTATCGAGCGGAGTCGGCCAGCCGGGCTCACTCTGCGCCCGGAAGCCGAGCTTGAGAACGCCCACTGAGCTGACGCCCCGCAGCGAGACGGAGAGTCCTGCTCCCGCCGTCGCGCTGTCGCCGAGGATCGGGTTGAGGAAGGTGACGTTCGGCCCGTTCACCATCTTGAGATGAGCGATCACGGTGTCCGCGTTGTTCGACGCGTCCACGAGGATGCCCGTGACGAAGAGGGAGTCGGTGAGCGTGTCCACCGGCTGCAGCACACGGATGTAGCGCTGCACGGTGGTGTCGCGCAGGCCCACTCGGAACGAACCGGTGCTGGGGATGGAGACCTGCGAGTACCGCTGGGTGGTGTCCAGGATGCCGAGCGAGGGCGAGCGCACGCTGATGCCGCCGAACGTGACCTTCGCGATCCCGATGCTATCCTGCAGCCGCGCCGTGATGAGGAGCGAATCGCCGATGTTCAGCTTCGCTCCGTTGGTGGGCGCTCTGTACGTCAGCGTCGGCTTCTTGACGTCGATCACCGTGAAGTTGATCGCGGACTCTCCGACCTTCGTCGCGACGCCGGACTGATCGAGTGCGAAGCCGACGACGGCGTAGTTGCCGTTGAGCAGCGTGTCGGGAATGATGAACGAGTACTGGTTCGGCAGAAACACCGTGGGCCGCGTGCCCGGCGTGACGAACGAGCTCTCGGCCTTGACCGTGACGCTGTCGGTGGCGCGAACGCGGAGCAGGCGATAGCCGGCGTAGACGATGCCGGAGCTGTCGCTCGCGGTGACGCGGATGTCGAGCGTGTCGCCGCCCTTGAGCGCGCGGCCGCTCTTGGTGGAGCTGAGCGTGAGCTTCGGGCCGGTGGTGTCGGCGATCGTGATGATCACCGAGTCGGTCTTCACGTTCAGCGCGCCGTCGGCGACGGTGGTGCGAACGGTGAGGCGATCGCCGCGCGAGAGGCCAGCGGTCGAGATGGTGATCGGGCGTGAGACGGAGGGCTGCACCGGCCTGAACGACACCGTATCGACGGCGATCACCTGGGCCGCGTTGCTGACCCGGGTGAGCATCGTGGCGATGCCGCCGTTGTCGGTGGCCTGGACGGTCACGGTGAGCGGGGCGCCGACGTCGACCGTGTTGTTGGTCCCGCCGGACAGCACGAACTTGATCTGCGGCCGCTCGACGTCGTCGGCGAGGCTGTTGCCAGACGACGTGGGGAGCCGCGTATCGCAGCTCGCGACGACCTGCACCGCGAGCACGAGCGCGGACAGCCGCGCGATTGAACGAATGAGACTCATGTCAATACTCCCGGCGCGGCCTAGCGGCGCCCAGCATCGGAGGGCGACTGCCCCTCATCGATGATGTGTGGCGTGATCAGGATGAGCAGGTCGCGCCGTTGCTCCTGCCGCGTGGTGTAGCCGAACAACCGTCCGATGAGCGGCAGGTCAACGAGCAGGGGGATGCCCGACTTGGTGACACGGACGCTGGTCTGGGTCAGACCCGCGATCACGACGGTCTCGCCGTCGCCCACGAGGAGCTCGGTCTTGTTGCTGTTGTTGTCGATCAGCGTTCCGGCGTTCGTGAAGTTGACGTCGGAGCTGCTGGTCTCGACGCGCATCATGATCTGGCCGTTGTTGGTCACGCTTGGCGTGACTTTCAGCGTGATGCCCGTCTGGACGCGCTCGACGGTGATCGGCGCATTGAGCGTCGTGGCGCCGCCGCCGCTGCTGATGAGCGGCACGAACGGAACCTGCGCGCCGGAGATGAGCTCCGCGGTGCGGTTGTTCAGCGTCGTCACGCTCGGCTCGGCCTGCACGTCGAGGAGCGAAACTTCCTGGAGCGCGTCGAGGAAGGTGGAGAAGTCGAAGCCGCCGAGCGCCGTGGAGTAGATGAGGCGGAGCGCCGCGCCGGGAACGTTGCCGGACGCGTTGGCGATTGCCGAGATCGTGTTGCCGCCGAGCAGCACGGACGGCGGATCGTTGGCCGTGAGCGCCTTGCCCGTGGAATCGTTGCGCTGGATGACGTTGTTGAAGAACTGGTTGCGCGTGCCGAGGTCGTACTTGATGCCGAGTGCGTCGAGGTCCGTGCGGTTCACGAGGACGATCTTCGCCTTGATGTTCACCTGCGGCTGGCGGAGATCGAGCGACTCGGAGAACGCGACCAG
>JBDTOD010000172.1:0-8166 GCA_039933415.1 bacterium | reverse complement strand
CCGAACAGCGCATCGAGCGAGGAGGGAAGCCCCGGACCGCTTCGGGGTAGATAGCGCCAGATGAGCGCCGTGCCCGTGATGAGCACGGTGTAGTACACGATCGAGCGCACGACGACCCGTGTGGCCGGCCCCATCCGACTCCCCGATTCTCCCATGACGCTCCTCTCGATGGTACGGCCAAGTATCGCGCGGCAGCGCGGGCGGCGCCATGCCTCGTCGACGCTCCTTGCCGCGCGCGCCGCGACCGGCGCAGATTGGCGGATGCGACTCGCCGCGACCGTTGCGTGCGCCTTCGGGCTCCTCCTGCATGCCGGTGCCGCCAGCGCGCAGGTGGCAAAGAAGCCGACGCTCGTCGTCCTGGTGACGATCGACCAGTTCCGTGCCGACTACATCGATCGCTTCGGCCGCCAGATGGACGGCGGTATCGCGCGTCTCGTCCGCGGAGGCGCGGTCTTCACCGACGCGCATCAGGATCACGGGATCACCGAGACGGCGCCGGGTCACGCGACGTTGCTCGCCGGCCGCTTCCCCCGATCCACCGGCATCATCATGAACTCGATCGGCGTCACCGACCCCTCGGCGCCGCTGCTCGCCGGCGCGTTCGGCAACGGCGCGTCTCCAAAACGGTTCGTCGGCACGACGCTCGTCGATTGGCTGCATTCGGACGACGCGCGCTCGCACGCGCTGTCGGTCTCGATGAAGGACCGGGCGGCGATCCTGCCGGTCGGAAAGTCGCGCGCCGACGTCTACTGGTATTCGCCCGACGGCCGATTCACGACGAGCTCCTACTATCGCGACTCGATGCCAGGGTGGGTGACGGCGTTCAACGAACAGGGATTTGGGCAGCGGTACGGCGGCAAGACGTGGGATCTGCTGTTGAAGGAGTCGGAGTATCCGGAGCCGGACAGTGTGCCGGTGGAAGCGATGGGAAAGGGCTTCACATTCCCGCATGCGCTTCCAGAAGACGGCTACGACGCGGCCAGCGTGATCCGCGCGACGCCGTTCATCGACGACCTGGTGGTGTCGTTCGCGCTCGAAGGCGTGCGGTCGCTCAAGCTCGGCACAGGACCGCAAACCGATCTGCTGGCCGTCTCGCTCTCGGCCACCGACGTCATCGGGCATACGTTCGGACCCGACTCGCGCGAGATCCACGACCAGGTGCTCCGGGTAGACCACGCCGTCGGCCGACTTCTGGATTCACTGTATGCCATGCGCGATTCGTCGACGGTGACGGTCGTGCTGACGGCCGATCATGGCGTCGGAACGATTCCGGAGCTGGCACCGGCGAGCGTTCAGCCGCGCCCGGTGCGCGCGCACCTCGCCGGCGTGCTGGCGCCGATCCGCGTGGGCATGGCGAAGGCGCACCTGGATACGCTCGCGATCGATCTCGATCAGGACCTCGTCTTCGCCGACCGCGCGAAGTTCAAGGCCGCCAGGGTGAACGCCGACTCCGTGCTCGGCGTGGTCGCCGCCGCATTGCGCGCCGCGCCGGGCGTGGAACGCGTCGATCGCTTCTCAGCCCTGCTCGCCGATACGCTGAAGGATCCGATCGCACGCCGGTGGGCGCACCAGTTCCCGGCGACGGCGCAGATCGAGATGATCGTCACACTCACGCCGTTCAGCACGTTCGGCGGCAATGTCGCGTCGCACGGATCGCCGCACGACTACGACTCGCATGTGCCACTGATCTTCTATGGCGCGGGAGTGCGGCCGGGACGCTACTCGGAATTCGTGCGGACCGTCGACCTCGCGCCAACGCTGGCGGCGCTCGCCGAAGTGAAGCCGACCGAGCGGATCGACGGCGTGGTGCTGAAGCAGGCCGTGCGATGAGCGCACGTGGCGGTCGCCGAGCGATGTGCTCACGACCACGATGGTGAGCCACTCGATCTCTCTCCCCTTCGTCGGCGGATGACCGCGCGCAAGCGAACGCGGTTCGCATGGGAAGGCTCGCCGCGCGAGCAGCTCCTCGACCTGCGAATCCGTGACCTCGGTCTCAAGCTCGAGGGGACGTGGGTGGAAGCGTGCATCGATAGCCTGAACGGCGAGCTGGAGGCGCGCGGCATCGCCCTTCGTCCGCACTGCTGGCTCTCCGACGAGTGGTTCTCGCCGAACAACGTGCCGGGAATCGCCATTCCGTTCTATCTGGTGCATCCGCGCCTGATCCGGCTCGAGCGCAGCATGATGCACGAGGCGGAAGGTGCGTCGAGGGCGGAGTGCATGCGCATCCTTCGGCACGAGACCGGCCACGCCATGCAGCATGGATATCGTCTTCATCGCCGACCCAGCTACCAGCGGCTGTTCGGCAAATCATCGACGCCGTATCCGACGTCGTATCGTCCCAAGCCGGCGAGCCGGCACTACGTGCAGCATCTGCGTGCGTACTACGCGCAGGCACATCCCGACGAGGATTTCGCCGAGACGTTCGCGGTGTGGATGCAGCCGCGCGGGCGGTGGCGCAAGCGATACGACGGGTGGGAAGCGCTGAGAAAGCTCGAGTACGTCGACGCTCTGATGGAGGACCTCGAGGGGACGCGACCGCCGGTCACGACGCGCGAGCGCGTTGCGCCCGTGTCGCAGCTCAGCTCGACGCTCCGTGAGTACTACGACGCGAAGCGCGAGTTCTACGCCGTCGACTTTCCCAGCACGTATGATCGCGAGCTGTGTCGCGTCTTTTCCAACGCGCCAGAGCACGCCAGGCGCGAGCTCGCGTCGCGATTCATCACGCGTCAGGCGAAGGAGATCAGGGCGCTGGTCTCGCGCTGGACCGGCGAATCGGAGTTCACGATCGATCAACTGCTCCAGGAGATGATCGGGCGGAGCCGCACCCTCAGGCTCCGGGTCCCGGGCCCGGACAAGAAGGCCCTGCTCGACTTTGCCGGCATGCTCGCCGTGCGCTCCGTCCACTTCCTCTATCGCCGACGGGAGTCGATTCCGCTATGAGTCCGAGGAAACGCGTCAAGCGACGTCGACTTCGCGTGCTCGTGCTGATGGAGACCGGGTTCAAGCCGCCCGAAGATCTCGAGTCACTGAGTGAGCAGGAGCGCCACGCCTACAAGACCGAGAACGACGTCCTCACCACGTTGGCCGCGCTCGATCACGAGGTGCGCGCGTTGGAGATCAAGTACGAGCTCGGGCCGATCAAGGAGGCGATCGAGGAGTGGAAGCCGCACGTCGTGTTCAACATGATCGAGGCGTTCTTCGGGCTGCGTGAGCTCGATCAGCACGTTGTGAGCTACCTCGAGTTGCTGCGCGTGCCGTACACCGGGTGCAATCCACGTGGCCTCGTGCTGGCGCGCGACAAGGCGCTGGCGAAGAAGATCCTCACGTATCACCGCATCCCCGTGCCCAAGTTCGAGGTCGTGCACTCTGGACGACGCGTGCGACGCTCGAAAGCGCTGGCCTTTCCGCTGATCGTGAAGAGCCTCACGGAAGAGGGCTCGGTCGGCATCGCGCAGGCGTCGGTGGTGTGGGACTACGACGAGCTCGACGCACGCGTGAAGTTCATCCACGAGAGCATCACTGGTGACGCGCTGATCGAGGAGTTCATCGACGGTCGCGAGATCTACGTCGGCGTGTTCGGCAACAAGCGCTTGACGGTATTGCCACCGTGGGAGCTGTTCTTCGAGAACACCGCGCCCGGCGCGATGGCCATCGCCACGCAGAAGGTGAAGCACAACCTGGCGTACCAGGCGAAGCATGGGATCTCGGAAGGCCAGGCCGAGATCGATCCCGCCGTGCGCGCGAGACTCGTGGCGATGGCGAAGCGCATCTATCGCAACCTGTCGCTCGACGGATATGCGCGACTGGATTTCCGGCTGCGCTCCGACGGAACGCCGTTCTTCATCGAGGCGAATCCCAACCCCGAGATCGCGAGCAAGGAAGAGTTCGCGCAGTCGGCGCTCAAGGCAGGAATCAGCTACAAGAAGCTCATCGAGACGATCGTGTCGCTCGGCGTGAGGCGCGGAACGATGTAGCAGCGGTCAGCATCACGGGGTGAGATGCAGCCGGCGAAGCAGGTTCGCCCAGCGCGGATCGCCGTGCAGCGCGTCGAATGCCGGCGTCGCCTTGATCGTTCTCATCTGCGCGGCGCGCTCGTCGAAGCCGCGCTCGAGCCAGCCGAACGCCGCGTCCGTGTTTCCCAGACCAGCGTACGCCTTCGCGACGGGAACGGGCGGCAGGTAGCGGCGTCGCGACGGAGCAATCAGCGCGCTCACCAGCTTCTCGGCCGCGGCGCGCTCGCCCGTCACCGCGAGGCCATAGGCGAGCTGCGCCGAATCACGCCCGCCGTTGAGCTCCGCGGCTCGGCGAAACACCGCGAGCGCTTCGCTCGCCTGACCCTTCTGCAGATACGCATCGCCGAGAGTCAGGTAGGCGGCGGTGAACTCGGGGCTCAGCTCGACCGCGCTTCGCAGGGAGGCGATGGCCTCGTCCGACCGGTGAGCGTTGACGTAGGCGCGGCCCAGCTGCATGCGGACCGGCGCCGACAGTGGGTCGAGTGTGCGCGCCCGCGCCAGCTCGTCCAGCGCTTCGGTGGTCCGCCCACGATTCAAGAGATGAATGCCTCGGTACAGATGCGCCGTCGCATTCCCGGAATCGAGCGTGATCGCGCGCGCGACAGCGCGCTCGGCGCCGACCGAATCCCAGTCGAACGCCTCGATGATGTTGCTCGACGCCGCATGCGCTTCGGAGAGCGTTGAGTCGAGCCGAATCGCCGCGGCGACGGCCGCGCGCGCACGCGGCAGCTCCTCGCTCGGTGCGCTGCCACCGAGGATCACGAGCTGAAAGCGAGCATCGGCGAGCCCCGCGTAGGCTTGCGCGTAGGTCGAGTCGCGCGCGATGGCCTGCTCGAAGTACGTGGCGGCGCGACGGAGATCGGGCGGTGTGCGCCGGCTCCAGAAGTAGCGTCCCTTGAGATACAACTCGTACGTCGCAAGATCGCGGGCCCGAATGGCGTCGACACGCGCGGTGCGTCCGCCGACGGTGGGAGGGAGCGCGGCCACGATCGCGCGAGCGATCTCCTCCTGTACGGCGAAGACGTCCTCGAGCTTCCGATCATACGCCGCCGTCCACAGCACGCCATTGTCGCCCGCACTGACGAGCTGTGCCGTGACTCGAAGGCGGTCTCCAACGCGGCGCACGCTGCCCTCGAGCACGGCGCCGACGTGCAGCGTATCGGCGATCGTTCGCACGTCGAGGCCACGCCCCTTGAGCGCGAACGCCGACGTACGACCGGTGACGCGAATCCCCTCGACCTTCCCGAGGGCCGAGATCAGCTCGTCGGTGAGACCATCGGAAAACGGCTCGTCCGACGGATTGCCGCTCGTGTTGACGAAAGGCAGCACCGCGACGGAGACGGGAGGCGCCGCGGGACGAAGCGTCGCGTCGCTCGCCCTTGCCAAACGAGACGCGGAGCGCTGCTGCCGAACAGCGAATGCGGTGACGGCAACGGCGAGAGCAACGCCGGCCGCGACGCCGAGTCTCGCGCGTCGTCCGAGCGCGGGCCGCGAAGTGCGAGCCTGAGCGGCACTGGTGGGCGAAGGGGGCTCCGCGGGCGACGCCGACCCTTCGATGCGTTGAGGCGAATCGCTCGTCGATCGATCTGCGTCGAGCGTCGGCGGAGCGGGTGGTGTGTCCGGTGATGCGTGATCTCGCGTCGCCGGCGCGGCAAGCTTCGCGCGGAGCTTCTGCACGGCCGTCGACCACTCGGGGCCCGGAACCGTCTCGAGCTCCTCGCGGACGAGGGCTTCGTGGACGCGCGCGACCCGCAGCGCCTCCGTCGCGTTGCCCACGCTCTCGAGCGCGGCGAGCAATTGGAGTGTCGCGGACGTATCGAGCGGGTCGGTGGCAAAGCGGGCCTGGCGCCACCGAACCACTCCGGCGGAATCGCCGCGCCCTGCCGCGGCGGACGCGAAGGCGCCCAGCGCCCTGGCATGCGCCAACGCGCGCCGGCCACGCTCGGTCTCCACCCATCGCTCGAAGTCAGGCGAGCCGGGCAGCGTGAAGCCGTCCAGAAATGGTCCGGTGTAGAGCTCCGCCACTCGCTCCGCGTCGCCGGACCGAAGCGCTGCGGCGTAGTCGGCGAGGTCGCTCGTCACCACCTCCGGATTCAGATGGAGGGTGGCCACGCCGGCGAACAGCGCTTCACTCCGGAACTCACGCCGGAGCGCTGAGAGCGCGGTGTCGAGCGAGTGGCGGCCGCGCGCGGCGTCGGTGTCCGGCCACAGAAAGTCGACGAGGCGATCTCGGCTCATCCCCGACTCGGCGTCCGCGAGCAGCGCAAGCAGTGCGAGACGCCGGCGCTGCGTTGCGGGCCCGGAGTACGGCGCTCCGTCGAGCTCGAGCGTCAGCCCGCGGAAGGCCCGCAATCGGAACATCGATGCCCTGGAATGCCTCGGCGGAGCCGAGTTGAGGATCGGTTGAGGACGGGGTGAGGCGCTCGCCTAACGTGGCCTCCTCAAACCCGGGGCGCAACCGGCGCTCGCCACCATCACTCCGAGGATTCTCGCATGAACGCTCACCCTCATTCCTTCATCGTACGCCACCGTGCCGTCACGCGAAATACACGACGCTCGATTGGGCTGTCGTTGGCGATCGCGACCGCAATGACTGGCCTGAGCCTGCTCATCGGCGGCTGCGACGCGACGACGCCGAGCGCTCCGACGGCGTTCGCGGCGGGGGTGACCAGCGCCTCCATGTCGGTCGGCGTCGCGGCGAACGTCGCGCCGAGCGACTCTGCCGCCGTCGCCGCGGTCTCCACCGCGTGGGACGCGGCGTGGAACACCGCCAACCCCGCCGGCATCGCCGCGCTGTTCCTCGAGAACTCCGAGATCGTCAACGGGCGCGGTCAGCTCGTTATCGGCGCGGCGGCGATCCGTGCGAACCACGCGGCGGCGTTTGCAAGTGTGTTCAAGGGAAGCCGGTCGAGGGGAATCGTCCGTCGAATCGTCTTCCTCAGCGATGCCGCGGCGGTGCTCGACGTCGACAACGAGGTGACTGGATTCACGTCTCTTCCGGGAGGCGCGGTGCCCACCCAGCCGGGCCTCAATCTGCAGCGCCACAAGCGGGTCCTCGTCAAGCGGAACGGCCAGTGGCGGACCGCTCTCATGCAGCTCACGACCGTGGCGCCAGGCGCCGTGCCGCCGCCGGCTCCTTGATTCCGCCTGCCGCTGCCCAACAGCAACGAACGGCGAGCAAACGGGGGCGGTCACTCGCGTGACCGCCCCCGTTCTCAACCCGTACCGCGGATCAGATATCCAGGTTCGAGGCGAACTTCGCGTTCTGCTCGATGAACTGGCGCCGCGGCTCGACCTCGTCACCCATCAGCTTCGTGAACATCTCGTTCGCCGAGACGGCGTCCTCGATGTTCACCTTGAGCAGCGTACGCGTCGTCGGATCCATCGTCGTGTCGAACAGCTGGTCGGCGTTCATCTCGCCGAGCCCCTTGTAGCGCTGGACGTTGAGCCCTGTCTTGCCGTCGGGCACGAGTCGCTTGGCGATCACGTCGCGCTCCTTCATGTCGTAGGCGTAGTACGCTTCCTTCCCCTTCGCGACGCGAAAGAGCGGCGGCTGCGCGATGTAGATGTAGCCCGCTTCGATCAGCTCGGGCATCTGCCGGTAGAAGAACGTCAGCAGAAGCGTCCGGATGTGCGCGCCGTCGACGTCGGCGTCCGTCATGATGATGATTTTGTGGTAGCGCGCCTTCTCGATCTCGAAGTCGTCCTTGATCCCTGTGCCGATCGCCGTGATGATCGTCCGGATCTCCTCGTTGGAGAGCACCTTGTCGATGCGCGCCTTCTCCACGTTGATGATCTTGCCGCGCAACGGCAGGATCGCCTGGAACTCGCGCTTTCGTCCCTGCTTCGCACTACCCCCGGCGCTGTCACCTTCCACCAGATAAATTTCGCACAGGGCGGGATCGGTGAGCTGACAGTCGGCGAGCTTGCCCGGCAGGTTTCCGACCTCGAGCGCGCTCTTGCGACGGGTGAGGTCGCGCGCCTTGCGCGCCGCCTCGCGTGCGCGCGCCGCCGACATCGCCTTGTCGATCACGATGTTCGCCGTGCGCGGATGCTCCTCGAGATAGGCGGCGAGCCATTCGTTGGCTACCGTCTTCACCGCCGACTCCACCTCGGAGTTGCCGAGCTTGGTCTTGGTCTGCCCCTCGAACTG
>JBDTOD010000171.1:0-8171 GCA_039933415.1 bacterium | reverse complement strand
TGTCCGTGCGACCCGTGTGCTGGCCGGACAGGGACCACGCCGTCTGGCCGTGTCGCACGAGGTAGAGCTGGAGCAGCCGTCCCTCACGGGCGATCACGTCCCTGCCCTCGTCGCGACGTTCAGATCGGCTTCCATCGCGGCGTCGTATTCGCCGCGGACCGCCGCGCGATTGCACCGGGCTCGATGGAGCAGCGCTCGCTGCGCGCGCGCTCGTTGCGCGGCGCCGCCTGCCCAGATCTCGAGCGCCGGACGCTGGAGAGCTCGGCCGAACGAGAACGTGAGCGCCCACGGCAGCACGGACGTCGATGCCTTGCATCTGACGTGCATGGCGTTCAAGCGGGCGGTGGCCAGCTCACCGGATTGGCCGCCGGACAGGAACGCAATGGCGGGAACGGCGGCGGGCACCACTCGCATCAGGCAGCGAAGGGTGGCGTCGGCCACCTCGTCCACGCTCGCCTGGGTGGGACAGGTCGATCCGGGCAGCACCATATTGGGCTTCAGGATCATCGCCTCCAGCACGACCTTCTGAATGGCGATCTGATCGAACACGCGACGCAAAACATCCTCCGTGACCCGACCGCATCGCTCCAGCGTGTGGTCGCCCGTCATGAGCACCTCGGGCTCGACGATGGGGACGAGCCCGGCCTCCTGGCACAACGCGGCGTAGCGCGCCAGCGCGTGCGCGTTGGCCTCGATGCAGCCCGGGCTGGGCATACCGTTGCCCACGGACATCACCGCGCGCCACTTGGCGAAGCGGAGGCCCATCTGCCCGTACGTGCGAAGCCGGGCGCGCAAGCCGTCCAGCCCTTCCGTGATCCGTTCTCCGGGATGAGCGGCGAGGGGCTTGGCCCCGAGGTCGACCTTGATGCCAGGCACGATGCCCGCGTTCGCGAGCACCGTGATGAAGGGCGTGCCGTCCGTCGTCTTCTGCCTGACCGTTTCATCGTAGAGGATCGCGCCGCTGATGCACGTCCCCAGATCCGGCGTGGTCACGAGCATGTCGCGGTACGCGCAGCGAGCGTCCGCGGTCTGCGGAATGCCCACTGTGGCAAAGCGCTTGTTGGCGGTTCTCGTACTCTCGTCCATCGCGAGTAGCCCCCTGTCTCCGGCGACCATCGCCTTCGCGGTCGCTCTCAGCTCGACTTCATTCACGCGACGTCGCCTCGAGTCACGAGCGCTGCCCGGGATCGCGCCGCTGACGACTCGCCTTCATGATCGCTCTGCACGCTGGAGCGCCTCCGTACGACCGAGTGTGGACTCGATCAGCGAGACGAGGCTGTCGGCGGCACCGCGCACCGCGAGCGGAATCGTGCCGGCGTGATGCGTCACGGCGATCGGCTGGCGACCCTCGAGGCGGCCCTCCAGCGTGCACCGGATGTCGCTCTCGCCCCCCTTGGGCCCGTTCTCGTCAGCAAGGTGCGCCTCCACTCGCGTGATCCGATCGCTGAAGCGCCGCAGGGCGTGCGCCACGATGTCGGTGGTCGCTGCCACCATGGTCTCGTTGCCGTCGATATTGCGGCCGGTGTTGATCTGGATCTGCACGTTGTTTCTCCTCGCTCATGATCGGACGCCGGCGCGAAGGGCGCCGGCTCCTGCCTACTCGTCCAATGCCGTGCGAGCCGCCGCCAACTCCCGCCGGCGCTTCGCCGTCTGCTTTGGGTAGCTCATCTTCAGCCCGCCGAGCGCATCGAGAACGATCCGCGAGACGATCAGTCGCGCATTCTCCTTGTCGTCGGCAGGCACTGCGTACCACGGAGCGTGATGCGTGCTCGTCGCCTCCAGGCACTCCGCGAACGCCTTCATGTATTCATCCCAGTGCGCGCGTTCGTGAATATCGGCGAGACTGAATTTCCAATGCTTGTCCGGCTCGTCCAGTCGCTCGAGAAAACGCCGCCGCTGCTCGTCCCGCGACAGGTGGAGAAAGATCTTGACGATCCGGGTACCGTTCCCATGGAGATGCTTTTCCAGGTCCACGATGGACCGGAACCGATGCTTCCAGAGACGCTTCCCGTCGTGCTTCCGATGGGGCAGTCTCTCGTCCTCCAGCAGCTCCGGATGGACACGCACGACGAGCACTTCCTCGTAATAGGAACGATTGAAGATCCCGATCCGCCCGCGCTCCGGAAGGCGGCGGGTGGTGCGCCACAGGAAGTCGTGCTCCAGTTCCTCCGCGCTTGGCTGCTTGAAGGAGTACACCTCACATCCCTGGGGATTCACGCCGGACATCACGTGGCGGATGGCGCCGTCCTTCCCGGCCGCATCCATCCCCTGAAACACGAGCAGGAGAGCGTAGCGATTGGACGCGTAGTGCAGGCGTTGCAGATCGCTCAACTGGCCAACGTGCTCCGCCAGAAGCTGCTCGTATTCTTCCTTGGAACTGTAAATCGGTTTCACGCTGGTCGGCCACGTGTCGAGCTTCACTTTGGCGCCGGGCTTCACGCGATACTCGTGGGATTCGATTGTGCTCACGGTTTAGCTCCCTCGAGTGCTTCGAAGCCGGCCACCACATCGAACAATTCCTCGTCGATGCCACCCTGCCGCAGGCGATGAAAGGTGTCATGCAGGGTCTTGAGCAGATCCTCGATGTTCTTGTCGGCCCGCGTCATGGCGGCCAGGCGACTCGCGTTCTCGCTCGCGAGCGACTCGGCGCATGCACGGAAGAGGCAGACGAACAGATATTCGCGGACGAGCGCGCGCAGCGCCGATGTGTCGGCGCCAATGACCTGAGGCACCTGTTTCGTCGGCCACGGGCGATGACCGAGGTCGCGGCTCCACTGTTCGTCGAGCGGCAGCAACCGCTCGCTGACTGGTGCGTACGAGTTGCCTTGCGAGCGCCGGTTATACACCAGATACAGTTCCTGGATGTCACGACGGGTCTCCGTTTCGGCGAGGATCTGCCCGACGAGGGAGGTGATCGCGGCGACGGCGCCGGGTACGGCGAACAGCCCGACGAGCGGCAGGCCGGCATCCGCGAGACGGGCCTGTACGCGGTCTCCGACAGCCCACACCTGTTTCGGGCCGGTCAGCTTCGCGAGCGCGTTGACGGCGTAGTCCGCCACCACGTCGTTGAACTGGCCGACCAGCCCCTGGTCCGACCCGAACACCACCGCGCCGATCGCGTGCCCACCGCCGCGGTCCGTCCTGGGACCGACGACGCCGGGTGTCACGCGCGCGCGAAAGCATGCGCCCAATCCGAGCTCGACGGTCCGCGCATAGTCAGCCAGGGCGCCTACCGATCGCTCGTATTGCCCCACACTGCTGGCGGCCACCGCCTTCATCGCGCGAACCACGGATTGGAGATCTCCGGCGCGACCGATCTTGCGGCGAAGACTTGCCGTGGACTCGCTCATGACGACGCGGGCTCTGTGGCGGGAGACTCAGCGGGCTTCGGCTGGAAGGGCAAGAGCGCCTGACGTGCGCACTCGGTGATCGTGGCGCGATCCGCGTCGCTGAGCGTGTCGGCGGTCTCGAGGCGCGCCGCCACCTCCGCGGGGATCTTCGCCGCCGCCTGCATGACCGCGCCTTGCGCGTCTGTCATCCGGTCCAGCGGCACGGTGTCGAACAACTTCGCCGTCAACGCCAGCAGAATGGTGATCTGGGCGGGCATGGAGACCGGTGCAAGCGCCGGCTGCTTGAGGCAGGCGCGAATGCGCTCGCCATGCGCGATGATCACGCGCGTATCGTCATCGACGCGTGCGCCGAACCGTGCGAAGGTTTCGAGCTCCTCGAACTGTGCGTAGGCGAGCTTGAGATCGCCCGCGACGGCGCGATACGCGCCGCGCTGCGCCTTGCCTCCGACGCGCGACACGGACTTGGCGATGTCGACGGCGGGCAGTACGCCGAGCTCGAACAACGTGGGTGACAGATAGATCTGTCCGTCGGTGATCGAGATCAGGTTCGTCGGAATGTAGGCCGAGATGTCTTCCGCTTCGGTTTCGATGATGGGGAGCGCCGTCAGCGACCCGCCGCCCAACTCCTTGCGCAGGTGCGTGGCGCGCTCGAGCATCCGCGAGTGGATGTAGAAGATGTCGCCGGGAAATGCCTCGCGACCGGGCGGGCGCCGGAGCAACAGCGAGATCTCGCGATAGGCGCGGGCGTGATGCGTGAGATCGTCATACACGATGAGCACATCGCGGCCAGCTTCCATGAAGTGCTCCGCGATGCTCGTGGCCGCGTACGGCGCGATGTACAACAGTCCGGGCGGGTCGTTGCCTTCCGCGACCATCACGATGGTGTACGCCAATGCGCCTCGCTCGCCGAGACTGGCCACGACCTTGGCGACCGCCGACGCACGCTGGCCGATCGCGCAGTAGACGCACACGACGTTCTGTCCGCGCTGGTTGACGATCGTGTCGATCGCGATCGCGCTCTTGCCGGTCTGCCGATCGCCGAGGATCAGCTCGCGCTGGCCTCGGCCGATGGGAATCAGGGCGTCCACGACCTTCAGGCCGGACGCTAGCGGTACCGTGACGGGCGCGCGGTCCATGATCGGTGGTGCCGGACGTTCGATGGGCAGCCGAGCGGTTGCGCGCACCGGTCCCTTGTCGTCGAGCGGCTTGCCGAGCGGATCGATCACGCGTCCGAGCAGCGCATCGCCCACGGCGACGTCGAGCACGCGACCGGTGCGCTCCACCTCATCGCCCGCATGGAGATGCCAATAGTCGCCAAGCAGGACGACGCCGACCTCCTCCGCGTCCACGTTGAACGCGATGCCGAACACGCCGCCGGGAAAGGCGACCAGCTCGTCGGATCCGACGTTGGGCAGGCCGGCGATCCTGGCGATCCCGGTCGAGACTGTCGTAATCACACCGATCTCGCGCCCAGCCAGGCGGGGCGTGAAGGCAGCCTGCGCGTCGCGAATGTCCGCGAACGTGCGATCGATCACACGTTCCAGGCTTTCAGGCGCACTACTCATGCGCTCTTCGCCTTTGTTGGCGGTGGTCCTGGCGATGGCTGGGTGGCGTCCGCCTTGCCTTGCGCACTCAGAATCTCGGCCACGCCTTTCTCGACCGACGTGAGGTAGTCCGAGATGCTCCACGCCAGCTTCTGTCCGTTACTCGTCAACTCGATCCCGCTCACCAGATCGGGCGAGGTCTCGAATCGGGGGTGGACGTCGATCGAGAAGGTCTCGTTGATCGCATTCACGATGGCGGTGCGCTGCTCCGGCGGTAGCTCGAAGGTGCTGCGCACGATCGCCGGCGCGTTGGCCGTCTTGAGCGCGACGCCCAGACTGGCTTTCGGCGCTTCATCCATCTTCCGCAAGCGGCGGGTGAACACCTCGCCGAGACGCTCCTCCAGGCTGACGGTCGCGAGGTCGGCCAGCGTCTTGCGCGCGATGGCGAACACTTCCTTCTGCGTTCGCTCGCTGATCGTCTGACGGAGCGTCTTCGCCTCGCTTCGCATCGCCTCGCGCTCTTTCTCGCTCAGCGCGTCAGCCGCTTTCCGCGCCTCGTCGAGCAGTCGCTCGCGCTCGGCGTTGGCCTCGTCCGTCGCCTTGGACAGAAGCGCTGCGCGCTGTTGATCGAACTCCTCGTTCTTGTGCTGGAAGTCCTCCCGTTCCTTCGTGGCGTCGGCCTTCTTTGCGGTGGCATCCGCCAGCTCGGCGGCAATCTTCTTCTCCCGCGCGTCGATAGCGCTGAGGATGGGTTTGTACAGGAAGCGCTTCATCAACCAGACGAGGATCAGGAAGTTGAGCGCCTGCGCGCCGACGGTGAACCAGTCGATGAGCATTGCTACTTGCCCGCGACGGCGGCGATGGCGTGGTTCCAGAATGGATTGGCGAAGATCAGGATCATCGAGACGACGAAGCAGTAGATGGCCGTCGATTCGATCATCGCGAGGCCGACGAACAGCGTTCGCGTGATCGTCGGCGACGCATCGGGTTGCTGCGCGAGCGCCGTGAGCGCGCTCGCGACCGCTTTACCTTCGCTCAACGCGGGCATCATGCAGCCAATGGCCGTGGTGAGACCGGCGATGACGATCGATATGGTCGCAACGAGCGTCATGCTGTCCATGGCGTATCCCTGGGGTTCGTGATGTCGTGCACTACGCGGCGACCGCTGCTGGCTTCGGCCGACGCGCGCGTGTGGCGGCCGCGATGTACACCGCGGCCAGAATGCTGAAGATGTACGCCTGCACCATCCCGGTGAGCAGGCCGAGCGCGGTCATGACGATGGGGAAGACGAACGGCGTGATCGTCAGCAGAATGCCGATGATCATGGCCCCGCTCATCATGTTACCGAACAGGCGAACCGCCAGCGCCAGTGTGCGCGACAGCTCGCTGATGATGTTGAACGGCAGCATGAGCGGCGTCGGGCGCATGTACGAACCGAGGTAGCCGCGCAGCCCGTCCGCTTCGATACCGAACAGTGGCACCGCCACGAACACGCTCAGCGCCAACGCGACGGTCGTCGAGAGCGACGCCGTCGGCGGCTCGTAGCCGGGAAGAATCGTCGCCAGGGCGGCCGCGGCGACGAAGATGAACAGCGTGCCGAGGAAGCCGAGATACGGCTTCGGATCCTTCAAGCCGACTTCGGCGATCTGCGTGTTGATGCCGGTGACGACGATCTCCAGAAGATTCTGCCAGCGCGAGCGTTCCAGCCCCTGAGACAGGCGGCGCGTGATGAGCAGCGATCCGACGGACAGCACCAGCATCAGCCCCCACGTGAACACGATCGTGGCGTTGAGCTTGAACAAGCCGTGCTGCCAGAAAATCGTCTGGTCCGGGCTAAGGTGCATGGTGAGCTCCGCGGACAGCGGCGCGATCATGTGCGCCCGAGGACTGGACGACCTTCGTCACGACAATACGCGCCACAAGGAAACCCACGAGGCACACTGCGAGGCGCTTCCAGTCGCCATCCGACACGAGATACAGTCCGCTCAAAACGATGCCCGTGCGTACGAGCAGGCTGCCCGCGAACCAGAGCGCCGGCAATCGGGACGAGACGGCCGCTTGCACGGTCCACCACAGACCGCCGAAGTAGACCGCGCCAAGGCCGGCGCCCACGGCGCCCGCACCGGCGAACGCCAGCAGATCATGCATCGCCGCTCTCCGTTCCGTCGTGCATGTCGGCGTCCTCGTTCGCCACCCAGCGCCAGGCATTGAGGCAGCCGAGCGTGAGTCCGGCCACGAGCAGGGCGAGCGTCCACGAATGCGTCCCGGCATGGCGCGCATCCAGCCAGATGCCGAGCGCGGCGCCGAGGAGCGTCGGCACGACCACCGACCACCCGATGAGTCCCATCATGCCGAGGCCGAACCAGACGCCCGGTGCAGGATGCCGTTGCGCCTTCAGCTTGCGCGCCGCCTTTCGCCCGACTTCCTCCACGAATGCGGACTCTTGCTTCGGCGTCGCGTCGGGCGGCCCGTGGGTCATGCTGTGAGGCTCGCCAGGCGGCGCAGGAATCCCGCTTCCAGTTTCGTCATGACGGCGCGCATGTCCTGCTCGCCCCTGTCCAGGGTCATGAACTCGCGCTTCACCGCGTCGCGCAGATGGCCGAGGTCCGTTCCGCTGAGTGCGCGTCGCACCGAGACGAGGACGCTCGCGCCCGTCTTGACCAGCACGCCTTCGTCGACCGCGACGAACACTTCGCCCGCGCCTGCCTCGTAGGTCAGAATTCCCGGCGTCAACGCCGCCACGCAGTCGAGCCGGTGCGGCAGGAGTCCAAACGATCCTTCGGCGGTTTCGGCGACGATCCGCGACACGTCCGTCTTGTCGGCGAAGACCTGGAAGGGCAGCAGCACCTTCAGGTGCATCAGTGCGGCGGTCATGCCGCCGCCGCGGATGGCGCCGGCTTCTTCGCCTCGTCGATCGTGCCGATCATGTACAACGCGCGTTCCGGATAGTCCTTGAATTCGTCGTGCAGGATTCGCTCGCAGCCGTCGAGTGCGTCCTTGAGGCTGACGAGCTTGCCCTTGAGCCCCGTGAATTGCTCGGTCGTGAAGAAGGGCTGCGTGAGAAAGCGTTCCAGGCGGCGGGCTCGGACCACGACCTTCCTGTCATCCGGTGCCAGCTGCTCCAGGCCGAGCATCGCGATGACGTCCTTGAGCTCCGCGTACTTCGCGAGCGTGCGGCGGATCTCCTGCGCCAGGTCGTAGTGCCGTTGGCCGACGATCCCTGGCGTCGCCATCTTGGAGCTCGATTGCAGCGGGTCGATCGCGGGATACAGCCCTT
>JBDTOD010000170.1:0-8300 GCA_039933415.1 bacterium | reverse complement strand
CGCTCGAGGTGCGCATCCTCGGCCGCTCGAAGATGAAGATCGTGAAGACGATGGCCGGACACATCAAGCTGATCTTCGAGCTCATCGGCCTTCGGCTCTTCCATCGCTCGGACGCGATGGGCCCTGCAGGACGTCCGCTGGCGAACCCTCCGCTCTCGCGGTCGCCGTGAACACGCTCGAGCCGGAGAACCCGCACAACCTCCGACTTCGCTGGTTCATCACGGTGTTCGCGGCTTACGCATCGTTCTGCCTGATCTTCGGCTGGGTGCGCACACCGCTGTTCCTCGGCGTCGGCGAGGATGGGTGGCCAGCGCCCTCGTTCGGGATGATGGTCTATCTGCTCTACATGACCGTACTCCCGGTCGCACTCTGGTGCCTGATCGCGTACGCCATCGCGTGCCGGATGCCGGGGAACTGGGGGATGCGTCTCACGATCGTCGTGCTCCTGCTCATGCTCACCGCCATCGAGCTCGATCACGCGTGGTACGGCATGTCCGGGCACCACGCGACGTGGCGTGAAGCGCGGCTCTTCCTGAGCGAAGACTGGAAGCTCCACTACGGCATTCGTTCCACGGACGAGAGCTGGTTCGTGCGGCGCATGTCGCTGCACATCTTCGGTCTCGCCTGCGTCTTCATCGCGGCCCGCTTCGGCGCGAAGTGGGAACGCGGCCAGCGCTCCTTCAATACGCGCTTTCGCAACGTGCTCGCCGTGGTGGTCGTGCTCTTCTGCCTGGACATCCTGCTCGCCGGCTACGAAGTGAGCCGCGGCAGCGATCAATGGCAGGCCGTCGCCGACGCGAATCCGCTGCGCATCAATTCCGCAGACCGGCTTTCCGCAGAGCTCTTCTCGTACGGCTCGCAGCACGACGCCGATCTCGAGGCCGCCAACCGCGCATTCCAGCAGGCGACGCGCGATGCGATGCATGCGCGCCCCGAGAGCACGCTCCAGAACACGATGGTCATTCGCGATGCGAGCGCTTCGCACCACCCGCCGTACAACGTCGTGATCGTGACGATGGAGGGGCTGAACGAGCGCCTCATCGACTCGACGACGATGCCGTTCTGGACGCAGCTCTCCCAGCGCTCCATGGCGCTGCACAGCCACTACTCCACCGGCAACGTCACCGAGTACGGCGTGCTCGGCGTGCTCTATGGCGCGCCCCCCGACTTCTATCGCGGCACGCTCACCGTGCCGTGGCGCCGACAGCTCCCCCTCGACAAGCAGCCGCCGCAGCGCGGCTCGCCGTACATCGACGAGTTCAATCGCCAGGGCTACCACACGCGGCTCATCAGCTGGGAGCTCTCGAGCTGGGCGAACCTCGGTGTCTATCTTCGCAACTTCAACGAGCCGGCGTTCGAGACGGACGACGATTGGAAGACGCTGCCGGTGCTCAAGCGCGAGCTCGGCGAACCGGGCTCACATCTCGTGTACATGCACTACAACGGCACGCACTTCCCGTACGATCACGCGCTCAAGTACGAGCGCTTCGTGCCCGAGGTGCCGAGCAGCTACAGCTATGCATCGTGGCGCATGCGGCAGGAGGCCCCGGCGATCACCAATCGGTATCGCAACTGCCTCCTCGAGCTCGACGCGTGGCTGCAGGAGCTGACGTCGACGGTCGACATGAACAACACGATCCTCGTGCTCACCGGCGACCACGGCGAAGAGTTCTTTGAGCACTCGCGCCTCGGCCATGCGAGCACGCTGTCCGATCCGCAGATCCAGACAGTCGCGCTCATCTACGTGCCGGGGCAGGCCCCGCGCTCCATCGACGCCGTGACGTCGCACGTCGACCTGATGCCGACGCTCATGGATCTGCTCGGATGGCCGCAGCCGGTGCGGCCGTTCGGCCGCTCGCTCGTGAACGAGGTGAAGGTCGGCGCCGCGATCGTCGCAATGGGGAACCGCCCGAATCCGCCGAATCGCTGGGCGGCGATCGCTGGCGGCTACAAAACCGTGCTCGCGGAAGGCGACGGCGACTCGCTGCACATCATCCAGCTCCGCGACACAGCCGACAAGAGCGTGACGTACAGCTCCGATCCCTCGCGCTGGCAGCCGTCGTTCGCGGAGGCGGCGCAGCTGCAGCTCCATCTGCGATCGGCGGCGCAAACTGTTCGCCTGGCAGCGGTTCACGCTGCGACGCCCGAGATCGCTCCACGATGAGCGCGCGCGCACGCCGCGCGAGCATCTTCGCGACGGCGCTCGTGGTGATTGCACTAAGCTTGTCGCTCTACAACATCCTCTCTCCGCGCGCAATCGCGCTCCCTGGCTGCGCACACCCGGCGCTCTGGGCGCATCGCGGCTACCATGCCGCCGCGCAGGAAAACTCGGTCGCCTCGGTGACTGCGGCGGTGGCGAAGGGATTCTGCGGCGCCGAGATCGACGTGCAATGGTTCAGCGACCGCGGCCTCGTCGTCGCGCACGATGAGGTGGCGGAGGGCGATCTCCTCAAGAACGCGCTCACGCTTGCGCAGCTGCTCGACTCGCTGCCACGGCCGCCGCAGTATCTCTGGCTCGACTTCAAGAATCTCGACGCGAGCAATGCAGCTGTCGCCGCGGCGCACCTCGACTCGCTGATCGCGAAGCATCACTTCGCCAACAGATTCGTCGTCGAGTCGGTGAGCTCGGTGCCTCTCCGCATGCTCTGGTGGCACGCGCCGCGTGTGATCCCGGCCTACTGGATCAATCGCCCGCCCCACGGCTGGAAGGGCCCGCTCCACGACGCGCAGATCGCCGTCGCCATCGGCCTCCTCGGCCTCCCCGCTCTCTCGGTTCCGAAGGAGATGCTGACGGACCACCTCACATCCCTCTTCGGCCGCCTCGCACTATTCACGTGGACGTGCAACACGCACGAAGAGATCGAATACGCGCGCGCGCATGGAGCGAAGGTAGTACTCACCGACGGCGACTACGCGGGACTGTACGCGAAAGGCGGGCGCTGAGGGATTCGAGCGCGCTGGAACACAAGCGTTAACATCTTGATGAAACGAATTGAACGGATCGACGGGCCCGGGTAGAACGGATAAAAAAACGCCTTCTCCCGTCAGCTCCGTGCTTCTGATCCGTTCATTCGGTTTTCACATATTGTTGGCGCGTGTTCACCATGACCCCAACTACTCGCTCCTTTGCTCCATCGCCGCAATCGCGTCCGTGATCTTCACCGCCGCATCGCCCGCGCCGTATGCGCCCTTGTTCCAAGTGCCTTCGCTCGCCAGGCGCTGCTCGACCGCCGTCCCCAGGTCGACTGCCGCCCGCGCCGGTGACACCAGTGTGTTCGCGCCCAGGGCCACCGTCTCGTGCCACTCGGTCTCCGTGCGGATCGTGACGCATTTCGTGCCCATCCAGTACGCCTCGCGCTGCACCCCGCCAGAGTCCGTGATCACGATCGCCGCGTCGCGGATAGCTCCGATCATCTCGAAGTAACCGAGCGGTGACATGATGTGCAGCATGCCGCCCGACTCGAGCCCCAGCTTCGCCAGCGCGTCGCGCACTCGCGGATGCGCCGGGAGCACCACCGGGAGCGGAAGCGTCCGAAGCGCACCGACCATCGCCGTGAGCGACGCCGCGCTCGCCGTCAGCTCCGCCCTGTGCAGCGTCGCGATCGCGAACGTCTCTCCCCTGGCCAGCGGCCACCCATCCACATCCGGCGGCGCTATCGCCTTCGCGAGATTCCGCCGGAGCACATCGTGCGCGATGTCGCCCGTGTTCGCGACCACGCCCCACTGATGCTCGAGCTCCAGCTGCGCCCTCGCCGCCGCGCTGGGCGCACACAAGAGATCCGCCACCGAGTCCACTACGCGACGGTTGATTTCCTCAGCCATCGCGCGGTCGTTCGATCGTAGTCCCGCCTCCACGTGCACCATCGGGATACGAAGCTGCACCGCCGCCAGCGCGCAGCCGAGCGTGCTGTTCGTGTCGCCGATGACCACCACCGCGCGCGGCTTCGCTCCCTCGAACACCGCCGCCGCGCGCGTCAGCACGTGCGCCGTCTGCACCGCGTGCGCCGCCGACCCCACCTCGAGAAAATGATCGGGCTTCCGAACGCCGAGCTGCTCGTAGAACAGCTCGTTCAGCGCATAGTCGTAGTGCTGCCCCGTGTCGACCGTCAGCACCGGCCAGCGTGTGGTGCACGCCTCGATCAGCATCGACGCCTTGATCACCTGCGGCCGCGTGCCGTAGCAGATCGCGAGCGGCGCGCCGCTCACGGCTTCCGAACCTTGTAGAGGACGAAGGGCTCGTCGGCCCAGATCTCATCCGCATGCTTCTTCACGTACGACGACACGCGCATCCCCCCCGCTGTCTGAATGATGTAGTCGTACTCGCCATCGATGCGCGTCCACGGAAGTGCGGGCATGAAGTCGGGCTCTCCCCATTCGGAGTCGGCGAGATACAGATGCGCGGGCTCGATGAAGTGCGCGAGATGATGGTTGAGCGGATCCTGCTCGCTCGCATCCTTGTAGTTGAACAGCCCCGGTGCGCGCCCGTGTCCCACCAGCTCGTGCCAGAGCACGAAGTGGCGCATCACCTGCACGCGCCCGTACATCTTCACGCCATCACCGAGCGGGAGGAGATTCGTGCCCGCGGGCACGTGCGCGAGCGCGGCCTGATACTGGTCGAGATCGCGATCGATCTTCCGCGCCGTGTACCCGATGACGCCAGTGTGCAGCACGCACGCGGCGAAGGGCACGAGCAGCAGGATCCCCGGCTCGCGCTCCGGCCCGCGCTGCCGCGCGCAGAACAGCAGCAGATATCCGCCCCACAGCCAGCGGATGTCCACCGCGCCCGCGCCCGGAATCGACTTTGGGAAGATGAGATAGAGCACGAACATGATCACCGCGCTCGCGCTCAGCGAATCGAGCTTGTAGGCGCCCCTGCGCACGTAGACCATCGCCGCGAGCGACGCGAGCCATCCGAGCGAGATCACCGCCGCCGCCACGATCGACACCGAATAGAACGGCGACGTGAACGCGATCAGCTTGTTGCCGAGCGGGCGGAAGATGTATTCACCCTCGGGGCCGACGTCGTTCCAGCTCGAATAGCTCGCGCCGGCCCACACGATCGCGACCGCAGCGAGCACGCACAGGATCGTCGGCAGTCGCGAGTCGAAGATCTTCCACTGTTTCGGCGGGAGCAGCTCGTCCTCACCGATTACCGCGAGCCCCCAGTCGGTGAAGATCACGACGAGCACGAGGAGCGGCGCTGTGAGATGCACCAGAAACAGCGCTATGGCGCCGAGCGACAGTGCGATCCGCGCGAGCCACGAGGCGTTCGCTCGGCGCGGATACCAGAGCGCGAGCCAGCAGAAGACGAGTCCGACGCCGAGCGCGTAGTTGAGATATCCGAAGAGTAGATGAGACGAGAAGCCGAAGAGCACGCCTACGAGCGCCCAGCCGCGCTGCGCGGGCGCGGCGCTCAGCAGCAGGAAGTACATGCCGAGCGGGAGGAGCACGAGCGAGGTGAAGTTAATGAGCCTGAGCGTGGCGACGGCGCCGAGGAAGTGCACGGAGAGCGCACCGACTATGTCGCCCGCGATGTACGAGGTCGGCACCCAGTGCATCACCACGTAGCCCGCAGGATCGCCGAACCAGATGCGCGCGATGAGGTCGTAGCGCGCGAGGTGGTTGGTCGGATCCGTGTAGGGGAAGTGATGCGCCAGCAGCGCGACCGCGAGCTCGAGCGCCGTGGCTGCGAGGATGAGCGCCTCGGGCCATCCGAATCTGGATCGTATCGGCGGGATCCCCGAGTCACTCATCGCGGGAATGTCGGTCTCTCCACGGCGCTTCGCAATGCACGAAAGAGGGTGATTGTGCTCGTTTGATCGTGCCCTTGCAACATCCTAACTGCGGGAATAAGATGGCTCTAACCTCAGGCGATTTGGCTGATTTCGCAGTATGCGGTATGTCATACTTTGGCGCTCCGGCGCCATGGGTGACTGACCAATTACTGTGTCGTCACTATTGCGCTGAGTACCATCAGATCGCTGTCAGCCCTGAACGACACCAGTACCAGATCGATCGCAAGGGCCTCTCGCCCGCGATAACGGCAAACCCGTCGAAAGGCGGAGACGCAAAGCTACGAGGCTACAGCGCAGTCAGTGCGCCATGCCAGTCGGGCCGCCGAACGGACTCACTACGGAGAGTCTCAATGCGTGCTTCAATCCTTTCCGGTCGTCCAGTGCTCATTGCTGCGGTCGTCTTCTCGCTTGTCGCGTGCGTAGATCGCGGCGACCCAACCGACCCCGGCTCAGGCAACCCGCCACCGACGCCATCGGGCGTCATCACGGTCACCGTTCGCCTCCCGGTTTCCAGCCTCGAGGTCGGACGCGTCATCGACGCCGCAGCCACGCCGATGAACGACGCCGGCCAGGCTATCCCCTCGGCGACCGTCGCGTGGTCAACCTCCGATACCTCGATCCTCTCCGTTACTACGGCCGGCCAGGTGAGCGCACGGAAGATGGGCTCTGCCACTGTATACGCAACGAGCGGCGGAGTCGCTGGACAGGGGTCGCTGATGGTCACCGACAGCGTGCCTGCCAGGGTCGTCGTCTCGCCCGCAACGGCGAACGCTTCGATCGGCGGCCACGTGCAGCTCGCGGCCACCGTCGCGACGAATACCGGACGCGCGCTCCCCGGCCACACCGTGGTCTGGAGCTCCGCCGACAGCCGCTTCGCCACGGTCTCCTCGTCGGGCGTCGTCACCGGCGCGGCGAGCGGCTCGGCGCGCATCATCGCGCTGGCGAGCGGCGTCGGTGATACGGCCGTCGTCGACATCACGGCGGCAGCGATCGCGAACCTCTCGATCACGCCGGGAACGTCGACGCTGATGTCCGGCACCAGCACGCAGCTCACGGCCCATGCGGCCGACGCGAGCGGCAACGCGCTCACCGGCCGCTCCGTCGGCTGGTCGTCGTCAGACGCGAGCATCGCGTCGGTCAGCACGGCGGGAGTAGTCGTTGGCGCGAAGGCAGGCACCGCGTCGATCTTCGCGACGGCCGAAGGAAAAACGGCATCGGCGTCGATTCGCGTGTCCGCGGGCGCGGTGGACAAGGTCGTTGTGACTCCCGGCTCGATCGGACTCGTCGCCGGCAGCACGCAGCAGCTCAGCGTTTCGCTCTCCGATGCGGCGGGCAATGCGCTCGCGTCACAGCCGGCAACGTGGAGCAGCTCCAACACCGGCGTCGCCACCGTCTCCTCGAGCGGCGTCGTCAGCGGCAGTCACCCGGGCAGCTCGACGATCACCGCGACGGTTGCGGGCGCGTCAGGCAGCGCGACGGCCGCAGTCTCAGCGGGCGCGGTGAACAGCATCACGGTCTCCCCATCATCGAGCGCGCTCACCGTCGGCGGCACGCAGCAGTACTCGGCGACGCTCAAGGATGCGAGCGGCAATGTGCTCTCCGGCCAGGCGGTCGCATGGTCGAGCTCCAACACGACCGTCGCAACGATCTCCTCGAGCGGCGTCGTAACGGCGCACAGGTCGGGAAGCTCCACGGTCACGGCAGCAGCAGGTGGAACGAGCGGCACGGCGTCGGTCGCGGTGTCCGCGGGCGCGGTCAGCAGCGTCGTGGTCTCGCCGGGATCGGTCAGTCTCGTCGCAGGCGCGACGCAGCAGCTCACCACGTCGGTGACTGACGCGGGCGGCTCGATCATCACCGGGCAGGCCATCGCCTGGTCGAGCTCCAACAGCAGTGTGGTCAGCGTCGACGCGAGCGGGTTGGCGACGGCGGCAAAAACGGGAAATGCGACGATCACCGCGTCGACGGCCGGCAAGTCGGGCACGTCGCTCTTCGCCGTGGCAGTCGGGCCGGTGAACAGCGTCGCCATCTCGCCGGCGACGGGGTCCTTGCAGGAAGGTAAGACTCTTCAGCTCAGCGCCGCGCTCACCGACGTTGCAGGAAATACGGTAACCGGACGCCCGATCACGTGGGCCAGCTCCGCCACCGCTGTGGCGACGGTCACGACGTCGGGACTCGTCAATGGAATCACGGCAGGGAGCTCGAACATGAGCGCGACGGCGGACGGCAAGAGTAATAGTGCAGCGATCACGGTGACCTCGGCGCCCGTCGTGCCACCGCCACCGCCACCGCCACCGCCACCACCGCCACCGCCACCGCCACCGCCACCACCGCCACCGCCACCGCCGCCGCCGCCGCCGCCACCGCCGCCACCGCCACCGCCGCCGCCGCCACCGGGCGGAGGGGTGCAGGCGGTGTGGTCCGACAACTTCGTCAGCTCCGTTGGCGTCGCCACGCACTTCACGTACTGGGATCTGCTTCCGTACGGCGACAACGTCAATCAGACCG
>JBDTOD010000169.1:0-8335 GCA_039933415.1 bacterium | reverse complement strand
ACTTCGGCGCCGAGTTGCTACCGCGGGAGAACTGAGTCGAACGTCAGTCGCCTTGTCGTGAGTAGACATCCGCCAGCCACCTCTCGCTCGCTGTCCTATCGCCTGGGTCTCGCCGTCGTCCGCGGCGTCGACCCGGTCGATGCGCCGGATTGGCTGATCTACGATCCACGGCTCGACGCGCTCGTCGCACCGGGACACCGGCTGGCCGAGCTGCGCCAGTGGGCGGTGGAGCATGACGTGCCTGAGTCGCATCCGAGCACGCCTGTCTCCGAGCGGCCCCTGCTCGACCCGCGCGACCCCCGTCCCTATCAGCGCGATGCGGTCGAGCGCTGGCGCGTTGAAGGGCGGGGGACGGTGGTCCTCCCGACTGGAGCTGGGAAGACGCTCGTCGCCCTCCTCGCGATCCACGAGACGCGCGCCACCGCATGTGTCGTCGCCCCCACCCGCGCGCTCGTCGCGCAATGGTTCACTCAGCTCGCCGACGCGTTCGGCGCCGAACGTGTCGGCGCCTGGTACGGTGACGAGAAGGAGGTGCGCGAGATCACCGTCACCACCTATCACTCCGCCTTCGCGCTGCTCGAGCGATGGGGCGCGCGCTTCTCCCTGCTCGTGCTCGACGAAGCGCATCACCTCGCCGACACCGGTGACGGCAGCGCGCGTGCGTGGCACGATGCGCTGCGCATCGCTCCGGCCACATACCGGTTGGGCCTCACCGCCACCTATCCCGACGGTCGGGACGCGGAGCTGCGCCGCCTCGTTGGACCGGTGGTGTATCGCCGCTCCATCGGAGAGATGACCGACGCCGAGCTGGCGAAGTTCGCGCTCATCAAACGGTACGTCGCCCTGTCACCCGACGAGGAGGCGCGCTACGCGGCGCTCACCGAGACGTACGAAAGCCACCTCACCGAGGCCGGCCATCGCGACCGCGCTCCGACGCCCGCCGACGCGTGGCGCATGTTCGTCGCCAGCGCACGGCGTTCCCCCGCCGCACGCCGCGCGCTTCGCGCGTTTCACGAGCGCGAACGGCTGGTACGGCTGGCGTCAGGCAAGTTGCGTGAGGCCGAGCGCATCCTCCGCATGCATCCGGCGGAACGTGCGGTGATCTTCTGCGGAGGGACCGACGCCGCACTCGCCGTCTCACGCGCGCTCGCCATTCCGATGATCACCGCAGCCACATCGGCGTCCGAGCGGCACGCGTTGCTGCGCGCCCTCGACGCCGGTGACATCCATGCGGTGGCCAGCGTGCGCGTGCTCGACGAAGGATGGGATGTCCCCTCCGCGAAGCTCGGCATCGTGCTCGGCGACTCCACGCGCGGCAGCGGGCGACAGCACGCACAGCGGCTCGGTCGCCTGCTTCGTCGACAGGGGGATGCCGTCGCGTCGCTCTACGAGATCGTCGCCGCGGGCACCTACGAGTTCCTCTCGTCGCAGAAGCGGGGCACCGGCGTGCGGCGCGTCAGCGAAGGTCAGCTCGGCTTTGGCCTCTGACCGCCTGATGCCCCCGTGCTGAATCGTTCGCACGTCGCGCCCTTTCTTCGCGTCGAGCGCGGCGTCGCACACATCGTCTACCTCGCCGATCCGGACGGCCGGATCGTGCCCTTTCTCGACCGTCTTGGCCGGCTCCTGCGGCGACTCGAAGGTTGGCCGCGTGAACGCGTCGTCGATGCGCTGCGACGGCAGGAACGCCGCGTGCGCGACGTGACGCGTCTCGCGGGGATCGCCAAGACACTGCTCGATCTCTGCGAGTTCAGACCCGCGCCAGGGTCGGAGGACGCGCCGGCGGTGCGCGACGCCGTGTTCCGCGCGCGGGGGCTGCGCTGGCCCCCGATCCCTGGTGACCACCGCGCACCATATGAGGCCGCGGCCGGCGAGCTCGGTCGCTCCGCCGACGAGATGGAACGCCTGCTCTACGCCGACGCCCTGGGCGCTCGGGTCCTCATGCGTGCGCCGAGGCTCGACGGTCGAGCGCTCCTGGCTCGGTACAACCTGGAGCTCGCTCGCGCCGCGCTGCTCGACGCGGAGCGCGTGCGTGTGAGAGCGCGGGGCGGCTGGCGTGCGATCTTCCGCGCCGTCAAGCTCGCCCGTCTCATGCATACCATCCGGCGTGTCGGACGCTCGTATGAAGTCGAGCTCACGGGGCCCGCCGCGCCCTTCGTGGTGCAGGGGTCGCGATACGGCGTGCGCTTCGCGCGCGTCATTCCCTCCCTGGCGCGCGCGCCCGCCTGGAGACTGGACGCGGATCTGCGCCTGAACGAGACAATCGTCCGCTTCCGCGCCCGCGGCCGCATGCGGCCAGCCCGCGCCGACGCGCCAGTAGGTCGACCGGCTCGCCGGCCGGCGTACGATTCCGCATGGGAACGGTCCCTCGCCGCGGACTTCCGGCGCCGGGTGAGCGGCGATCGGGACGGCTGGCAGCTCACGAGAGAAACGACCCCGATCGCGGTCGGCGACGAGCTGTTCCTTCCCGACTTCACGCTGCATCACGCGGACGGGCGTGAAGCGCTCATCGAGATCGTTGGATTCTGGACGCCGGAATACCTGGAGCTCAAGCTGCGCAAGGTGACCGCCGCGCGACTCGATCAGCTCATCCTCGTGGTCTACAAGGGCCTCGCCGTCGGTGCGTCAGTCGATGCGCTGGCCGCGGCCGCTGGTGGTGCGGACCGGGTGGTGTGGTTCGTCAAGCAGCCGCGCGCGGCGGACGTGATGCGCGCGGCGGAGCGGTGGGCGCGCTAGAGAAGCGCTTCGCGATTGGGCGGTCGCCCGGACCTTCGTCGCATCCGCGACCGAGCGCTTCCTCACGAGCTTGGCAGCCGCCCGCGTAACCGGGATGTTTGTCACAGAATCACGCTTGCGGAACCGCCGGGATTCGCTATTGTCTGCGTCGAGTCACGAGATGAGAGCTGTCCAA
Source organism: bacterium (assembly GCA_039933415.1). Lineage (GTDB taxonomy): Bacteria > Gemmatimonadota > Gemmatimonadetes > Gemmatimonadales > Gemmatimonadaceae > AG11. Next base: position 5,427 of record JBDTOD010000169.1, on the reverse strand, counting down.
CCGGGCGACCGGATTAGGCCCGGGTTAGGCCCGAGCACCCGAATCGGCAACAGCTCGTACGTGACCGTCAAAGCATGCGCCGTTTCACGTCTGCCGAGCAGACGACGACGGAGCAGATGCCCTGGCCGGCGGTGGCCAGGATCGCATGCGGCGCCTGACGTTGACAGGCGCGGTTGCCCCAGGTTCTCAGGAGGGAGCCATGGGCCTCGTGTGCACCTTGATCTTTCAGCCCGTTATCCGGCTGATCCAGATCACTATTGCCATCATCGAGTACATCTTGGTCGCGCTCTGCCGGCTCATCCAGGAGCTGGTCAACGTCATCAAGCAGGTCCTCAAATACCTGTGCCAAAACGTCGTTCGCACCGTGTGCGGAGCGGTCTGCGGCGTGGTCTGCGGCATTTGCGACTTCTTCTGCGGTTTCTTCGGCTGCAGCTGCGGCTGCGAGAACGTCTGCAACAACGTCTGCAAAGTCGTCACCGCCATTGTGTGCGCGTGGACGTATGTGCTCGAAACGGTGCTCGAGTACGCGACGCGTCTGGCCTGCACCTACATTTTGCAGGCGATCATCAAGCTCCTGCACCTGATCGAAGCCATCGTCACCATGGTGTTGACGTGGGTCTGCTCCCTCATCGACATCGTCATCCGCTGGCTGCTGTGCTGGACCTACATCGCCGAGATCTCCGACAAGCTGCTCGGCGATACTCGGCCCCGACGCTTCAAGGTGGCGCCCAAGATCGTCCGCAACCGGGCCGGCTACTCCGATTGGTTCGTCTACGTCAACAACACCGATGCCACCGGGAACGTCGATCAGAACGCGCTGGTCTACATCCTGAGCGACGAGGGGCGGCCCTTGCTGCCCGTCCGCGACGAGACTACCGCGGCCGTCGCGTACTACGAGGTCATGACGAAGGGCAACGTCATCACCGGCGAGCTCCGACGACGCGACGGGCGTGAAGGAATGCTCGTTCCCGGTCGGCCTTTCCTCTACTACCCATACAAAGTGATGGAGATCGCCAGCCATCTGTTCGGCGACGTGTTCGCGACCGGACCACTCGACGACGGCACGGGCACGGACTTCAGCGCGAACCTCTTCACCTATCTCGCCAACGTGCAGGCCTGGCTCGCTGGCGACAGCAAGCTCGCCAGCAACCACTACAACAACTGGAGCGGCAAGTATACCAATTCGGCTGCGAGCGACTATTTCGGCGACCTGACGGTCCCGGACATGGGTCTTCGCGTCGATAGCGACGACACCTGCAGCCGGCCCGTGAACACCTTCCTGCACCTGGTCAACGGCGGGATCGAGTTCACACCGCCCAACACGGGCATTGCTGAGGAGATGACGTGCGGCGCGGGTCAGTCGCTCACGTTCGACGAGACGAATTTCCTGATGGTGAACAAGGACGTCAACAGTTCGGCCGTCACCACCTACTTCGTCTCCAAGTACAGCTCGAGTGAATCGTCCGTCGGATGCAACGACCTGCTCGGGTACACGATCGTCACGTTCGAAGGGGGCGGCTCTCCGTTGTTCGTCATCAGGCAGGTGCTTCCCTTCGAGGCGGACACAAACCGGATGATGTCGCACATCGTGGAGAACCTCTCGGGCACGACCACGGACATCGTGCGCGTCGCCGAGACGTATCTGCACGAGTGCGGGCATCAGTGCGGCCTGTTGCACGACAGTGATGCGCCGGATTGCAAGGACGACATCACCCTGCACATCGCGAAGGTGATGGATCCTGGCGGCACCGTTCGCCGGGCCTTCACGCGGTTTCAGTGGTGCATGGTGCGAGGTACGTCCTACGTCACGTCCAGGGCCATCCCGCCGTTCACGACGGCCCCCGAGCTGCCCGATTCCGGATCCACCCCTACAGCACCCGTGCCATGACGACGAGCGCCAATGCGTCCCACGAGCACCGCTCGACGTGGCGGAGCGAATTGCTGCGCCACGTTCAGAAGAAGGAGATCCGGCGGCAGATCGCCCACAATCGCGTGCGGAAAGCCGGCATGCGCTTCCTTCTCACAAGCCGTGCGCGAGCCAGAACACCGGCGCTATTACCGGAATATGCCAAGGTGTTGCTGGGCTCAGCGCTCGGCCTCTGGATTATCACGTGGATGCTGTCGCACGTGGCTCACGCGGCGCCGCTGTACACGCTCACGGCCTTCGGCTTCTTCTATTCGGCGCAGGCCTCCTATTACACCTACAGGCTCTCCGTCGACCCGGCCTTCAGGATACCGAGGTGTGGATGCGCCGGTGCCACGAAGGATGACTCGGAGGTCGTGCTTCGGAGCGGCGGGAGCGGGGTGTTGAAGGTTCCGAGCGCCGCGCTGGGTGCGGTGCTGTATGCTGCGCTGGCAGTGCTGGCGCACCAGGGCGACCTGCGCGCGGCGACAGGTGTGGCGATGCTGGCCGTATCCGTGAGCGCCTACCTCGGCTACCTCATGGTGGTGCGGATCTCGGCGCTGTGCTCGACCTGCATCAACGTCGCCTCGGTGAACCTGCTGATACTCTGGCAACTGGTGTCGTGAAGAGAACGGGCAGAGCGCCGTACTTGTCGAACAGACCGGACCCGGACTCCTCCGTCGTGTTCATCAGCCGGCGTCGGTGAGGGTCGTCCGCATCAGTCCGGCCTTCCGCTTCTCGCGAAGTCGATAGGACTCGCCTTTGATATTGACCGTGGTGGCGTGGTGCAGCAGGCGGTCTCCTACGTGGCCGCGTCCGCTCTGACGGATGCACTCAATGGCCCAAGGTCCCCTAAGTCGTTGCCCTACACAGTGGCCAGGGGCAGAATCGAACTGCCGACTCGCGGATTTTCAGTCCGTGCAGGGTGGCGACGTGAGCCAACCTAGATCGACGTGGCAGTGCGACAAGTGACACGCGAAACTTCCTCCGGCCACGCCAACCAACGTGGGATTTTGGAGAGACTCCCGCACATACTCCGCACGGATATCGTGCTTTGGAAAGTGACGGGAGTGAGAGAAAGCATGCGGGCGCGACACACGAGATCGCTTACCCAATCGGGCTACCTGCCCTTTGACAACGGCTATCGTGCGTTGGCACTCTCGTGCTGGCACTCCCAAGCACGTCCCGCCGCGTGACCCGCCTATGACCCGCTAGCTAGCGCTCAGGAAGCTGTGCCACGGCTCCGTACGGGCTAAGGAGAATGATGTGGCCACTCGGACATGAAGACGGTCTCCACCCTCGGGCCCGCGAGCCGTCTATGAGGCCAAATCTCGATGGTTGGAACACCGGCTCGCGCGAGACGGCCACCCTCACCTCGGCCTATTTTTGAAGGATTCGATTACGCCGTCGGCCACGTACGCTCCACACTCGAATGTCAGGAACCAAGCACGCCTACGTGAACGACGCCTATCGCCAGTGGCAGCAGACGCTCGTCACTGCCCGGGGGCGATCACTCGTGCTGGCGTCGAAGCCGGGGGTGTTTGCGCACGGCGCAGTTGATCCGCCCTCGCTTCTTCTCGCGCAGCATGTGCGCGTCGACGCGGGAGACGTCGTCGTCAACATGCACTGTCGAAACGGATTGTTTGGAAGCGCCGTCGCGCTCTCCGGCTCGGCCGCACGCATCGTGCTCGCCGACCGCAACGTGCTGGCCATCGACGCGGCAGCGCGGACGTTGCGCGCGAACGGTGTCGAGGGAGCGGAGCTGTATGTGGGTCATGGTGCCGCCGCCTTTTGCGACCTCACCGCCGACGTCGTGGCAATTCGAATTCCGCAGGAGAAGCTCGCGTTGCTCCAACTGCTCCACGATGCCCTTGCCCTGCTCAAGATCGGCGGGCGCCTGTATCTCGCCGGCGCGACCGCCGAGGGCATCAAGTCCGCGGCGCGGGTGCTCGAGCAGATCTTCGGCAACTCGGCGACGATTGCAACGGAGAGCGGTCATCGCGTGGTCGGCGCGACGAAGCGTGCCGAATGGCCCAGCGGCGAAGACGTTCCGTCGAGTCCCTATCTCGACGCCGATGCATTCCTCGAGCGGTCGCTCGAGCTGCGCGGCAACAGTTACACCTTCCTCTCGCGTCCCGGCGTCTTCTCGTGGGATCATCTGGACGAAGCCACCGCACTCCTCGCCGAACATATGGACGTCCACTCCGGCGACCGGGTGCTCGATCTGGGATGCGGGTACGGCGTGCTTGGCGTGGTCGCGGCTCGCATCTCCGGCGCTCCCGTCACGATGGTGGACGTGGATTCCGAGGCCGTTCGGTCGGCCACTCGCTCCGCCGCCGCGGCTGGCCTGAGCAGCGCGCGCGCGCTGGGTAGCGACGTCGCATCGGCGGTTCTCACGGAGGAGTTCGACCTGGTCGTCACGAATCCGCCGTTTCACGTCGGGAAGGCGACCGACCTCAGCGTGCCGATTCAATTCATCGCCGACGCATTCGCTGTACTCGCGCCCGGTGGTCGGTTGAATCTTGTTGCCAACAGGACATTGCCGTACGAAGGCGCCATCAAGTTCCTGTTCAGGAACATCACCACTGTGCACGACGGGCGCCGCTTCAAGGTGCTCACGGCGGTCAAGGCGCGATGAAGCTCGTGAAGTATCTGGCGAATCTCGGCTACGGAACACGCCGCGATGTCACCGAGATCGTCGACCACGGCCTCGTCACTCGACGCGACGGGAGCATCGTTCGTGACGGCGATACATTCGAGCACTCCGACCTGCTCATCAACGGAACACCGTGTGATCCATCACCGGGTGCAGTGCTCGCACTGCATAAGCCCACTGGCTTCGTCTGCTCGGCGAAGGAGACGAGCCGCCTGATCTACGAGCTGCTGCCGTCGCGACTTCTCGCGCGCTCGCCGATCATGGCTCCCGTCGGACGGCTCGATCGAGACACCTCCGGCCTGCTGCTCCTGACCGATGACGGCAAGCTCAATCACCGCCTCACGTCGCCACGGGCACATCTGCCGAAAGTGTACGTTGCGGAGTTGGCGAGTGATCTGCGCGGTGACGTAGGCGCGATCTTCGCGAGCGGGACGCTGTTGCTGAATGGCGAGACCGTTCCCTTGCGTGCTGCCTCACTCGAACCAGTCGATCGCCGGAGGGTTCACGTCACGCTCTACGAAGGGCGCTACCACCAGGTGCGGCGCATGTTCGCGGCCGTTGGCAACCATGTGGTGTCGCTGCGCCGACAATCCATTGGCGGACTCGATCTCGGGGATCTCGAGGTCGGTCGGTGGCGCGAGCTGTCGTTGGCCGAGGTTGCGGCGCTGCTCCCATGAGTGCTGCGGGACGCCGGCGCGAAGCAGGGGACGACTACCGATGATGCAATCGGGGACCTCGCGCGTGGGTCAAAGTCGCCCGCGCTCGTAGTTCTGCCAAGTGGCCAGGGGCAGAATCGAACTGCCGACACGTCTGTGTCAACGACGGTTTGAGAGTGGACAGAATCAACGGCCGAGAAGTGGACGCTGTT
>JBDTOD010000168.1:0-8428 GCA_039933415.1 bacterium | reverse complement strand
CTCTCGGCAACGCCCTACGCGTCGATGACGTGGGCGACGGGGATCGATTCGAGCGGGCGTCCGATCGTGAACCCGGCGGCGAAGCCGACGAGGACGGGAGTGCTCGTATCGCCGGCGGACTACGGTGGGCACAACTGGAACCCGACGTCGTTCAGCCCGACGACGAAGTTGCTGTACTTCGGCGTGACCGACGGCGGCGTATTGCTGCACGTCGTCGACTCGAACTTCACGCTGAACGCGAACGACCGGACGATGGGGTACGACGCGCGCTACGACGGCCCGCTGCGGGCGAAGTGGCTCGCCGAGCCAGCGGCGAAGGGACGCCTCGTCGCGTGGGATCCGGTCGCGAAGCGCGAGGCGTGGCGCGTGGACTTTCCGGGGCTGCGGAGCGGCGGCACGCTGAGCACGGCAGGGAACATCATCTTCCAGGGACGCGGCGACGGTGTCTTCGCGGCGTATCGCGCCACGGACGGGAAGCTGCTCTGGCACTACGATGCGCAGGTCGGCATCGCGGCTGCGCCAATGACGTACGCGGTCGGCGGCGTGCAGTACGTCGCGATCCTCGTCGCGCCGCCACAGCTCTACACGGATCCGAAGATTCACACGGGCCCGGGACGACTCCTCGTGTTCGCGCTCGACGGCAAGGCCACGCTCGCACCGATCGTTCGCGCCGAGTCGCCGATCGCCGCACCGACGTTCACGGTAAAGGCGACGCCCGCGGAGATCGTCGAAGGACGAGGACTCTACTCGATGTATTGCCGGCGCTGTCACAACCCGGACTTCAATCTCGTGAAGAGCGGCGCGATCCCCGACCTGCGTCGCGCGAACGAGGCGACGCACGCGACGTTCGAGCAGATCGTGCGCGGCGGCGCGCGGCGCACGCTCGGCATGCCGTCGTTCGCCAAGGACATCTCGAGCGATCAGGTACGGCTGATTCAGGCGTACGTGCTGGATCAGGCGCGCCAGGCGGCGGCGCCGTCCACGGCCACGCCGACCGCAGCCTCGGCGACCGCTCCGCCTCCCGTGTTCCAGCGCATCAAACTGGAGCAGTCGGGTGACGCGGGCGTCCACACGTATCGCATCCCCGCGCTCGCCGTCGCGAACGACGGCACGCTCATCGCCGCGTTCGATGCGCGCAATGATTCGAAGGGCGACCTGCCGGGGAACATCGACGTCATGGTGCGCCGGAGCCGCGATCTCGGCCGGAGCTGGAGCGCGGCGCGGCGCGTCGTGGACTTCGACGCGGGGCGCGGTGGTGGCGACGCGAGCCTGCTCGTGGACCGCACGACGGGGCGCGTCTTTCTCTTCTACGTGTATGCGCCGGCTGGCATGGGGATCTTCAAGAGCAACACCGACCGCGACTCCGCGAGCACGGGGACGGTGCATCCGCAGGTGATCTGGTCGGACGATCACGGCGCGAGCTGGAAGGGACCGCGCGATCTCACCGCGCAGCTCAAGCCGTCCGGCGCGACGGGGATGTTCGCCACTTCGGGTCACGGCATCCAGCTCTCGGCTCGCTCGGCCGCGCCGGGCCGGCTGCTTCAGCCGTATGCGTGGCTCGACGGCGAACGTCGCATGCACGCCGCGAACGCGTACAGCGACGACCATGGTGCGACCTGGCGGCTCGGGGCGTCGATCGGCACCGGCCTCGACGAGAACAAGGTCGTGGAGCTGAGCGACGGCCGCGTGATGCAGAACATCCGTTCGTACGCGAAGGAGGTGTCGCATCGCCTCGTCGCCATATCGCACGACGGCGGCGTTCACTTCGACTCGGCGATGGTCGACCGGCAGCTCCCCGATCCGCGCAACAACGCCGACATCGTGCGTGTGGCGCCGGATGCCGCACCGGCCACGCGCGAGGCGCAGATGCTCCTCTTCAGCAATACGGCCGACGAGGCGCATCGGAGGAATCTCACCGTGCGCCTCTCCTGCGATTCAGGGCGCTCGTGGCCCGTGTCGAAGGTGGTCGAGCCCGGCCTGGCGATGTACTCGGTGATGGCGCGGCTACGCGACGGCACCTTCGGCCTGCTCTATGAGAACGGCGAAGACGAAGGGCTCACCTTCGCGCGGTTCGATCTCGCGTGGCTGGGCGGCGGCTGCTGACCGGGAGATGCGTGCGGTGCTACGTCGCCGTCGGACGCAGCGCGGCCGCATCGCTGATCGCCGTTCCCATCTCACTCTTTCGCAGGGACGTCGCCCCGACCATGACGGCGCACATGCCGCCGTGCTGCGCGACGTTCACCACCTGCTGCTGCGACGCGCGCGCCATCAGCGCCACGCCGTAGCGGTTGGGCGCGAAGCCCATCACCACGTAGAACGGCTCGAGGTGGACCGTGTCCGTCTCGTCGAGCACGTGGAACGACTTCACCGGAAGCGGGGCCGCCTGCTGGAGCACCCAACGCTGCTGCTCGTCGGCAAGCGCACGGTCGAGCGCGGAGTCCCACTCGCCCTGGGATACTCCGTCCCCGACGACGACCCCGTCGCCTCCGTACGATCGATTCGGCTTGAGCACGAGTGACTCGCGCTCGCGGCGCGCGTACTCGGGCAGGTCGATGCGCTCTCCGATCGGGGATGAAGTCTGCCGCGCCGAGAGCAGTCGCGTCCACAGCACGTGCCGGCGCATCACCTGGCGCTCCTCGACGGTGAAGAAGCGCTCGGCGAGCGCCGGGTCGGTGAAGAGCTCGAAGATGCTTTTCTGGTCGAGCTCCGCGCTGATCGACGAGACGACGCGATTCTGCCGGAACAGGGTGCGCATCGGCCCGACGTCGACGCCCTCGTCGCGGTAGGCCATCAGATCGAGGACGCTCGCGTCGCGATAGACGAGGTCCACGCGCGTGTCGCCATACCACACCTCGTCGCCGCGCTGCCGAAGCTCACTCGGGTCGGCGTGGAGCACCGAGAGGCCGTGATGCTCGCGATACCAGCGCGCCAGCGCGTCGGGCTCGTCGGGGCCGTCGGCGGCGAACTTGGGGTCGACGAGCACGATCTGGCCATCTGGCTGGCCGAGCGTCTCGAGGTGCTCGAGCAGGTCCTGTAGCAGCAGCTCGCGCATGTCGCCGGGGAGCTGGAGCCGGATGCTCGGATCCTGACGCAGCAGCGCCGGCACGACGAGATCCGCGAGCACGCCGACGGCGGTTGGTCCGAGGTGCAGCCCGCCGATGCCGCTCAGGTTCGGCTCCATGAACTTGATCGTGTCCTTCCACATCGCCGACGCGTAGTCCACCACGGCATCCAGCCGGCCGAACAGCGGGTTGGTCTCGCGATGCGCCGGTGTCCAGCACTCGCGGAGCCATTCTTCCTCGACGGGCGTGACGCGCAGGATGTCGCGGACCTCCGGCACCTCGAAGTAGAGATCGGGGAGCCGCTTGATGCAGTTGAGGATCGTTTCGGAGACGTAGTGGGTGTACCCGAGCTGATCGTTGCGCAGCGTGATCGGGCAGGGGAGCAGGCGGATGGTCTCGGTCACGCCGTCGCGCTGGTAGGCGAGGTGACGGTCGGTGGCCATCTGCCGGATGGCGCGCATGAGCTCGACCATCTCGGTCGGCGGCACGCGGTCGAGCGCGGCCTGCACGCGCGTGGCGAGCCGCTGGCCCATCAGGCCAACTTCTTCGGCGGGTGAGTACATGTGCGGGGTGCGGGATGCGCGCGTGCGTGTCAGACGAGATTCCCTGGGCTATTCTACTGGACCCGCCCTCCACTGCAACCAGCCGGAACGGTCGTCGCCCGTGAATCCTGAACGCGCCTACGAAGAGATGATCGCGCTGTCCCGCGCCGAGTCGACGCTCGGATCCTGCCTCGACCTGCTGGAATGGGACGAGGAGGTGAGCATGCCGCGCAACGGCGTAGGGCATCGCGCGGAGCAGCGCGCGTTGCTCGCCGGACTCGTGCACGATCGGGCCACCGATCCGCGCTACGAGGAGCTGTTGACCGCGGTCGAAGGTTCGTCGTTCGTGAGCGACGCCGAGAGCCCGGCGGCGGTGAATGTGCGTGAGATCCGCCGAGCGTTCGATCGCGAGCGCCGGTTGCCGCGCCGATTGGTCGAGGAGTGGGCGCGCGTCACGGCGATGTCGCAGCAGACGTGGTCCGATGCGCGCCAGCGTAACGACTATGCGTCGTTCGCGCCATGGCTCGACCGGATCTTCGCCCTCGCGCGGGAGAAGGCGGATGCAGTCGGGCACGACGGCGCGCGATACGATGCGCTGCTCGACGACTTCGAGCCCGGCATGACGACGGATCGGCTGACGACGCTGTTCGCGCAGTTGGAGCCGCAGCTCGTGCCACTGCTCTCGTCGCTGCGCGACGATCCGGCTCCCGCGCCGCGCCACGTGCTCGCGCGCCCGTTCGCGGTCGACAAGCAGAAGCTGTTCGCCGAGGGCGCTTCCGCCGCGCTCGGATTCGATCTGCAGGGTGGACGACTCGACGTCGGCCAGCATCCGTTCTGCAGCATGATCGGGCCGGGAGACGTTCGCATCGCGCTGCGCTACAACGATCGCGACTTCTCCCAGGGATTCTTCGCCCTGCTGCATGAGCTCGGACACGCGCTGTACGATCAGGGGCTCGACGCCACGCACTACGGCACGCCGATGGGCGAGGCCGCGTCGCTCGGACTGCACGAATCGCAGTCGCGTCTCTGGGAGAATCTCGTGGGCCGGAGCGAGGGGTTCTGGCGCCACTTCTACCCTCAGCTCCGCGGCACTTTCCACGAATCGCTGCACGACATCTCGCTCCAGACCTTTCGTCGAGTGGTGAACCACGTGGCGCCGGGCCCCATCCGCGTGAACGCCGACGAGGTCAGCTACGACCTGCACATCAAGATCCGGTTCGACCTCGAGGTCGCACTCCTCTCGGGCGATCTGCGCGCGGCCGATCTTCCCGGCGCGTGGGGCGAGCTGTACGACCGCCATCTCGGCGTCCGCCCCAAGGACGATCGCACCGGATGTCTTCAGGACATTCACTGGGCGGAAGGGTTGATCGGGTACTTCCCGACCTACACGCTCGGGAACGTGTATGCGGCGCAGCTGTTCGCCGCCGCGGAGAAGCAAGCCGGTCCGCTCGAAGAGTCATTCGCGCGCGGCGACTTCGTTCCGCTACGTGAGTGGCTGCGTGAGCACGTGCACCGTCATGGGATGCGTTGGCCGGTCGCGGCGCTGGTCGAACGTGCGACGGGGAAGGCGCCCGAGCCGGCGGACCTGGTCGCGAGTCTGACGCGGCGGTACGGACGCGGGTCCTGACCGCGCCTGACGGGGACGCTTCGCTCTGGCGAGGCAATGGTACGAAACGCCTATTGCCTCGTCTCCGGCTCCAGCGCATTGTCTCAGACTCTCTCCTCCATCACTCGCGCAGCATGACCAGCAACGTTTGGGCAATCCGCGCGCTGGCGACGGCGCTCCTTCTCGCTCCGCTCACGCTTTCGGCACAGGCGCCACTCACCGTCTCGTCGCCTGACGGGAAGACGCAGGTGACCGTGGCGGTGGACGGCGGCGCGCTGCGCTACGCCGTGACTCACGCCGGCGTGAAGGTGATCACGCCCTCGCGGCTCGGCTTCGCCTTCAAGGGTGCCGCTCCACTCGGCGACAGCGTGCGAATCCTGGACAGTCACCGCGCGACGTACGACTCGACCTGGACCCAGCCATGGGGCGAGGTGTCGAGGGTGCGTGATCACCACAACGAGCTGCAGGTCGACGTCGCCGAGACGAAAGCGAGTGCCCGCCGATTCTCCGTGACGTTCCGCGTCTTCAACGATGGCGTCGGCTTCCGGTACGAGCTTCCCGACCAGCCGTCGCTCACCAACTACGAGGTCTCCGACGAGCTCACCGAGTTCGCCCTGGCCGACAACGCGAGCGCGTGGTGGATCGCGTCGAACCGGCCGCGGCTCGATCGCTCGGAGCAGCTCTACTCGGAAGGTCCGGTCAGCACGCTCGACAGCGTGCAGACGCCGCTCACGATGAAGATGTCGAATGGGACGTACGTCGTGATCCACGAGGCGAACCTCGTCGACTATCCGCGGATGTTCCTCGCCGGCCCGCGCATGGAAAGCCGGATGCTCAAGGCTGCGCTGGCGCCATGGGTGGATGGGGTGAAGGTGCGCGGACGCACGCCGCTCGTCACGCCCTGGCGCACGATCCAGATCGCCGACCGCATCCAGGATCTTCAGCCGCAGGTGCTCACGCTCAATCTCAATCCGCCGTCGCGGCTGGCCGACGTCAGCTGGATCGTGCCGCAGAAGTACGTCGGCATCTGGTGGGGGATGCACCTCAACACGATGACATGGTCGTCGGGCCCGAAGCACGGAGCGACGACGGCGAATACGCGGAAGTACATCGACTTCGCCGCGGCGAACGGGTTCAAGGGCGTGCTCGTCGAAGGATGGAACGTGGGCTGGGACGGCGACTGGATCCAGAACAAGAACGCGTTCACATTCACGAAGGCGTATCCGGACTACGATCTCCCCGGTCTTGCCGCGTACGCGAAGTCGAGAGGCGTGGGGCTCATCGCGCACAACGAGACGTCAGGCGGCATCGAGAACTACGAGCGCCAGCTCGAGGATGCGTACAAGCTCTATCAGTCGCTCGGCATCCATGCGATCAAGACGGGCTACGTGGCCGACACCGTCGGCGGCGGACAGTCGCACTATGGGCAGTACGCCGTGCGGCATCATCGCAAGGTGATCGAGACGGCGGCCCGGTATGGCATCATGGTGGATGCGCACGAGCCGATTCACGACACCGGCGAGCGCCGCACCTGGCCGAACATGATGTCGCGCGAGGGCGCGCGGGGGCAGGAGTACAACGCGTGGGGCGCCGAGGGAGGCAATCCACCGGAGCACGAGTCGATCCTCTTCTTCACTCGGCTGCTCGCTGGCCCGATGGACTTCACGCCCGGGATCTTCGACCTGTTGCTCAAGAGCACGGGTGAGGGCGCCCGCACCCCCGAGCAGTCGAGGCCGCGCACGACGCTGGCGAAGCAGCTCGCGCTGTACGTCGTGCTGTATTCGCCCCTTCAGATGGCGGCGGACCTTCCGGAGAACTACGCCGGTCAGCCAGCGTTCCAGTTCATCCGCGATGTCGCCGTCGATTGGGACACGACTCGAGTGATCGACGGGGCGGTCGGCGACTACGTGCTCGTCGCGCGACGCCAGCGTGGCACGCCGACGTGGTTCATCGGTGCGATCACCGACGAGGTCGCACGCACGTTCACGGTGCCGCTCGACTTCCTGACGCCTGGCAAGCGCTACGAGGCGGAGATCTACGCTGATGGGCCGGGGGCGAACTGGCGCTCGAACCCGCTGCCGGTGACGATCTCGCGACGCGCCGTGACGTCGGCGACGCGACTCACTGTCTCGCTCGCGGCGGGCGGAGGGCAGGCGATACGGATTCGGGAGGTACGGTAGGGCTGGTGCGCTCGTGCGCGAGTGTGCGGGTGGGCGGGTGCGCAAACGGCCATGGCCACTACCGCCGCAGGTTGTCACGCGGAGAGCGCGGAGGGTGGCGGCGGCGCGGAGAACTGCAACGACAACAGCAACCGCTTACGAGGGTCCGGGGCGTATATCTCTCCGCCGCACTCCCAGGTGACCAGGCCGGGAGGTAGTGGCTCTCCGCGACTCCGCGTTCCTCTGCGCCTCCGCGTGCAAATCCATTGCGAGAGGAGCATTGCGGAAATCCATTGCGCGACCCGACGAGTTGTACAGCACCGCCGCGCCGTGCTCGAGCTCGAGTCCCAACCCAGTTTGCGGAACGGCGTCGCCGGGCCCAATATCTCGACGCGCGCCGTCGCTGGCGCGTCCTCCGGATCGGCCCTTCCTCGGACACGCCCTCGTGACGGCTGACGCAACCTCCTTCGACGCGATCGTCATCGGCTCCGGCATCTCCGGCGGCTGGGCGGCGAGGGAGCTCTGCGAAAAGGGGCTCAAGACGCTCGTGCTCGAGCGTGGCCGGAACGTGCAGCACATCAAGGACTACCCCACGATGAACCTCAACCCGTGGGAGCTGCCCCATCGCGGCGCGATGGCTCGGCAGCAGCTCAAGGACAATCCGCTCATCAGCAAGGCGGCCGGCTACGGTGAGGACACCGCGCACTTCTTCGTGAAGGACCGCGATCATCCGTACGTGCAGGAGGCGCCGTTCGACTGGATCCGCGGCTATCAGGTCGGCGGGAAGTCGATCATCTGGGGACGCGCGTGCCAACGGTGGAGCACCCACGAGTTCCGTGCACCCGCGCGCGCGGGCTATGGCATCGACTGGCCGATCGGGTACGACGACGTCGCACCGTGGTACTCGCACGTGGAGAAGTTCGTTGGGGTGTGCGGCAATCGCGACGGGCTCGAGGCGATGCCCGACGGGGAGTACCTGCCACCGTTCGACTTCAACTGCGTCGAGAAGCACCTCAGCGACGCGGTGCTCGCGAAGTACGGCAACCGTCACATCGTGCA
>JBDTOD010000167.1:0-8451 GCA_039933415.1 bacterium | reverse complement strand
ATGCGGCCTTGTGCTGCTGGAAGTCAGCCAACTGCTGACGACAGTGGCTTCACCAATGTCCGCGGTAGAGGAGCAGGACGCTTTCGTGTCCCGGGACCGAGGCAGGGAGCATCAGCTCGCTGTCATCGGTAAGGCGCACCGACATGTCCGGGAAGCGCTGGCCAACTCGAAGGGTTTCCATACGCGGTGCAAGTCGCGAGAATCAAGCCGTCGCCGCGCTTTACTTCTCCCCCGAATCTATGCCAGCTTCGCGCACACCGCCGTTCACTGCCTTGCAGGGCCAGTATCTGTCCTTCATGCACACGTATGAAAGCATTCACGGATGCGCGCCGGCCGAAGCCGACTTGCAGCGACACTTCGGAGTGACGCCGCCGACCGTCCATCAGATGATTGTAACGTTGGAGCGAAAGGGCCTCATCACTCGCGTGGCGGGCGCCGCGCGATCCATCTCATTGCAAATCTCGCCCTCTCGGCTTCCGCCGCTCGCGCGCCGAGGACAGTCGCCTGCCGAGCGCGAAGGATCTCCGCGCTCGGCGATCCGTTCGCGACGGATGGCCAACCAGACGACGCGGAAACCAAACTCGGGGGTTTCCACGAGAGCGCCCAAGCAGGATGCCGTGGCCGAGTACATCGACAGCCCATTGACGACGCGGAGACTACGGTTCGACCGAAGTGTGTCGGCCCAGATTGCCGGGCGCTACGGCGACTACCGCACGACAGCGCGGCTATCCCGGACAGTGGACGGCGATTGCAGCTGTCCGTCGGATGTGTGGCCGTGCAAACACATCCGAGCGCTTCGCGCCACGTGGGAAGCGAACCCGGGCAGCTTTTTCGACCTCGAGTCGTTCCTCCGAAGGCTCGAGTCGGCCGAGAAGGAAGAGCTCATCAAGTCGATCGGTGAGATCGTCGTGGCGTTTCCCCAAGCGCTCGGACTCTTCAGTGTGTCAGGATTTGACGAAACCGAGGATGGCGACGATGAGCGTCACGATGCCGATGGATTGGCGGACTGACACCAATGGCCCGTGCATCCAACCAAGCGTACGCATGGCAATTCAAATCCCGGTTTCGGCGCAACGCCTTTGGGTGGCTCGGATCGCGACCAGCAATTCAACGCATCCGTGAAGCCGTAGCGGAAATCAAAGCAGTCGCTCGAACGGAGCGAAGCCTCGCTGCCGAAGGCGCGGTGCTCTTCCTTGAACGAGTGTCGCCCGCGCTCGAGCAGATCGATAGTTCGTCGGGCGCGATCGGCACCGCGGTCAACGGCGCGATCGCCGCTCTCGTTGCGATCATCGCCGACGCTCCCGCCGAACGCCGAACGCGGGAAGAGTGGCTCGATCGCCTCTGGGCTGCACAGGAGGCCGACGCCATTCCCTATATCGAAACCCTTGCGGAGCACTGGGGCGAGCTGTGCGGATCGAAGGAGCTCGCCTCCGAATGGGCAGACCGCCTCGTCGGCGTCACGCGCATGGCACTCAGTCCGGATCCAGCGACGCGCGGCTACTTCCATGGCACGTCAGCCTGCTTGAGCGCGCTGTTCCGCGCCGAGCGATATGCGGAGATCATCGATATTCTCCGCACCGAAAAGTTCTGGCCCTATACGCAGTGGGCGGTGAAGGCGCGCGCAGCCGGCGGAGAGAAAGCGGACGCGATCAGATACGCGGAATCATGCCGTGGAGCGTCGACGCCAGACGGCGCCGTGGATCGCGTCTGCGAGGAGATACTCCTGTCGTCGGGCTTCGCTGACGAGGCGTACGCGCGGTACGGGCGGCGCGCCAATCGGCGCGGGACCTACCTGGCGACATTCCGCGCGGTCGCGAAGAAGTACCCGCTGAAAGAACCGTCGGAGATTCTCGTCGATCTTGTCGAGGACACGCCGGGCGAGGAGGGGAAGTGGTTCGCAGCGGCCAAAGACGCGCGGCTCTACGACCTCGCGCTGGATGTCGCGCGCCGAAGTCCGTGCGACCCGAGGACGCTCGCGCGCGCCGCCAGAGATTTCGCGGCGCGTCAACCTGCGTTCGCCGTAGAAGCAGGTGTGCTCAGCCTGCACTGGATCGTCGAAGGCCACGGGTACGAGGTCACCGGCCGTGAAATCCTCGACATGTTCTCGCACACGATGAGAGCAGCTGACGCGAACGGTACGTCAGCCGAAACGCACGAGCGCCTCAGGCAGCTCGTGGGGCACGACGCGCCGGATGGAATCGTGCACCGAATCCTTGCACGCGAACTCGGGATGTAGATTCCACTAGCGCGGCACCACGTTCATGAGATCCAGTACGCTCTGCTGGCGCGCCGCGTCGACTTTGTCGAACGGCCCGTACCAGCGAAGTCCGTACTGATCGAGCGAGTTGCGGTTGCTCGCGTACGCCCGGTCGGCCTGCTTGAGGAGGTAGGCCGAATAGGGATGATCCGGCAGCGCCGCATTCAGCACTCCGAGCCCGCGCACGTGCGCGCCCTTGAAGGTCGGGCCATCCGCGCCGCAGTTGCCATTCTCGCACCGGTCGCGAAGGATGCCGTCCGCGGTGTTGAGCGTGCGCGTCGTGACGGTCGCGTCGGCGATGCGGCGCGCGGTCGCGAGCAACGCGGTGTCTTTCGTCGCGCGGTACAACTCGACCAGACCGTTCAAGAGCACACCCTGGTTGTATGACCAGACCGCGCGCCGGTTGTTCTTGCACGTGGCGAGCACGATGCCGTCGTTCACCAGGCTCGAGTCGTTGATCATCCCGGTGCCCTGGAACCACGCCCAGTCGGCCTTCGCGCGGCCGAGATAGGTCGTGTCACCCGGGATGCGATTGTGCAGCGCCGCGGTGAGCTGGATGTAGAGCGAGTTGGCGATCGCGTTCTTGTAGGTCTTCGCCGTGCTCCACCAGATGCCGCCTCCGCACGTGTCGTCCCAGTACGCGCCCATGTGATCGGCGTCGGCCTGTGCGGTGTTCAGATAGCGCCGATCGCCCGTGAGATCGTAGGCGGCGATCCAGGCGAGCCCCCACCAGCCGGTGTCGTCGAGATACTCGTTGCGGAACTGGCCATCCTTCGCGGTGAGGTTGAGCTCATACGTGCGCGCGACGGCGTAGCGGTAGCTCTTCATCCCGGTGGCCCTGCTGTTGTCGATGATCGCATTGATGGCGTTGGCCGAATTCCACCATCCGGTCGTCGCGAACAGGCCGGTGTCGTGGTCGTAGAGCGCCATGAGCGCCGTCGCCGCCGCGCGGCGCCGGTCGGTGGCGTTCACGGTGGAGCGCGACCACGGGGTGCAGGTGACCGCCGCCGGAGCGGCCACGCCGATGCACGCGCGCAGCGCGCCGATGCGATGACCATGCCCGTCGTCGACGTTCAGCATCGTCGTCCGGGCAACGCGCCGTTGCGCGGAGAGTCTCGTCGACGAGAGCCGTGCGCTGGCTGACGCGGTACGCGCTCCATTGAACGACCGCTCGACCCAGAGCTCCCCCTGGGCAATCGTGCCATCGACCGACGCCCAACCCATTCCGGTCACATCGTCAAAGTGCAGCGCGAGCGTCGCATCGCCGACGAGCATGGCCGCCGACGCGCGGTCCCGTTTCGCGCGTGCGACGCTGCGTCCGTCGCAGAACTGGTTGCACACCGGCCGTTCGACGGCCGGTGCCGGTGTGGCGGCAGCTGGTGCGCGCGTTGGTATGCCTTGCGCGGACGCCAGTCCGAGCGGGATGGAGGAAGACGCGAGTGCAGCCGCGACCGTGAGTGTGAACCGTACGTGCATGCTCGCTCCGCGAAGCTGGGCTCGTCGCGCTCTACTGGGGTGAGGGCGCGTAGTCGGGACCAGGCTCTGGCCGCTCCAGAATGCGACGCACCCATAGGTTGCGATACCGCACCGGGTGATGGTGCTCCTGTAGCTGAAGCGGTCCCTGCATCGGAAGCGCGGCAGCAGCCGGCGCTATGCGTCCCCGATCGCGGATCACCTCGTTGTTCTGTACGACGATCCCGTTGAGGATCACCGTCACGCGCGGCGCCTCCGTGAGCGTTCCGTCGGGGGCGTACCGCGGCGCGCGAAAGAAGATGTCGTATGCCTGCCACTCACCGGGTGGACGCGTGGGATTGGCGAGCGGCGGATACTGACCGTAGATGGCACCGGCCTGGCCGTCGGCGTAGGTGTCCGCTCGCTGATACGAATCGAGCACCTGCACCTCGTACCGGCCCATCAGGTACACGCCGCTATTGCCGCGGTCCTGCGCCACTCCTCGCGGTGGATTGGGCGACGCCCATTCGACATGAAGCTGGATGTCGCGGAACGATTCCTTCGTGCGAATGGCGCCGGTGCCCGGCAACTTCGGGTCGATGACGCCGGGCCCGTTCACGACCTCCATGTAGCCATGCTCGACCTTCCAGTCCGCGGGGCCCCCGCGAACGAGCTCCCACTTCGAGAGGTCGCGTCCATCGAACAGGACGACCGCGTCGGATGGCGCAGCGACAGGGAGCGCCTGCGCCGGCGGGGCAATCTCCGCCGGGCGCGGCCGGGCTATTTCGTTCGACTTCCAGCGTGACGGCGTTGGCGCGGCCTGTCCAGCAACAGGGCGCGCGCCGACCACTCCGGCGATGAGGCACACAACGGCCATGACGGACCGCGACTTCAGGGCGTGCATGGCTGGACTGCCCAGGCCTCGATGGTGTTTAGAGAGAATATTCCGGAGTGTCCTGATTGATCATCTGCTTCTTGAAGCCGCCTTGCGATCTGTCGTACAGCCAGATCCCCGCGAACACGATCAGCAGGATCGCCGGCAGGATCGCGACGACGCGGAACGACTGCTGCGCCGCGAGCCCGAGCACACGATCGAGCTCGGTGCCAGGCGTCAGCCGCTGAAAGGCTTCGACGCCGCCGGCCACTTCGACCTTCTTCTGGTCGAAGACCCGTCCCATGAAGGGCAGCACGAACTGAATCGACAGCGTGCCGGCGGTACCCATGAGCCCCATCAGCAGCGCACCACCGCGCGGAAACCGCTCCGACGCGCTGGCCAGCATCGTGGGCCACATGAAGCAGACGCCTGTGCCCCACAGCGTCGCCGCCAGGAGACCCGTCACCGGCGAGTTCGCATAGCTCAACGCGACCAGACCAAGCGCCGCCATCAGGGAGGAAAGCCACAACACACCGATCGGTGAAACCCGCTTGCCCAACGCGCCCGCGAAGTGGCGCATCACGAACATCAGGCCGCTCACGTACACCAGGAGCAGGATGCCCGGCATGTGCACGGTGCGACTGAGTGCGATGTCGACCCACTGGCCGGGCGCCAGCTCGGAGGCGGCCGTCAGGAACATCGAGAGGAAGAGAATGACGAACAGTGGGCTTCTCAACTCCCGGAACATCTGGCCCATGGACACACCCGACGCGGCACGCTCCGTCGGCGGGAACTTGAGCCCCATGCAGGCGATCGTCACTCCGATCGCGGGAAGGATGGAGAGCGCCAGCTTGACCTGCCAACCAAACCCGATCTGCGTCAGGCCGACGCCGAGCAGTCCGCCGATCACGAGACCGCCAGGCCACCAGGCGTGAACGAGGTTCAGCTTCGCCGTCTTGTCTTCGGGATAGAGAGTGGCCACCAACGGATTGACGACGGTTTCCGCGAGTCCCCAGCCGATGCCGGCGACGATCGCGCCGAGGAAGAGGACCTTATAGACGCCGGCGCCGGTCGCGATCTGGCCCGCGAACAGGGTGAGGAGCATTCCGACCGTGAAGCCAACTCCGGAGAGCATCAGCAGGAGCTTCATGCCGATGTAATCCAGCAGGGGACTGCCGATGGCAATCGTCAGGGCGAACCCGAGAAACGGCACGCCGAGGATGCTCGCGATCATCGTCGCCGAATGGACCGCATCGACGGGATCGAGGAAGATGCGCTGGAGGTCGGCCGCGGTGTTGGCGCGCAGCGACGCATTGATACCCGCCGTGGTGAGCGCGAGCGCACTCACGACAAACAGTCTCTTCTTGTTGTATGCCGAATGCCGATCGCTGGCAGCAGCTCCTGCTTCTACGCTCATGGTTGGCTCGACTCTGGGGTAGGCCGGCATGGGACCGCCGTTGGGTGCGCAGACTATATCGATTGCCCACTGCCGACGATAGGAGGCAGAGCCGCGTTTTAGCGGCTCGCGGGCGAGTGCGCCAGCATCACAACCGTTCGCTCCGCGCCAAGCGGGCGAGCAGCGGCCGCCGCGCAACGTTCCTGAGCGGCGCGTCGTAGATAATGAGGAAGAGACCGAGCTCCCATTGCGCGATCCGCGCGCCGCGGCACGGTATCGGGATCGAGGAAATCGGTCAGCCTACACAGGGTGATTCATGAAATTCAGACTGACGTTGTTGGTGGGTTGTTCGTTGACGCTCGTTTCGTTCGCGCTTCCTGCCCAGGAGCCGGGCGCCCCCGGCGCTCCGGGCGCGCCGAGCGGAGTCGGCGCCGGTCGTCCTCGGGGAGTGGGCGGCGGCGGTGGTT
The DNA here is from genome assembly GCA_039933415.1 of bacterium. GTDB lineage: Bacteria > Gemmatimonadota > Gemmatimonadetes > Gemmatimonadales > Gemmatimonadaceae > AG11. The sequence continues at coordinate 2,005 of JBDTOD010000167.1, read as the reverse complement.
TTGTCGCCAATCCAACGTTCGACAAGGAACCGCCGGTGCTGCCGGCTGACCTCAAGTCAGGCGGGGTCCTGATCTTCTCGAAAACGAATGGCTTCCGGGAAGAGGCCGGTGTCCAGGCGTCCGATGCGGCGCTGGCGGCCATCGCTCACGAACGTGGCTATCCGTACTTCGTCACGGAAAACGGCGCCGTGATGAACAAGGAACAGCTTTCCAAGTTCAAGCTGGTGATCTGGAACAACAACAGTGGCGACGTCCTGACGCCCGAACAGCGGGAAGTGTTCAAGACCTGGGTGGAAAACGGTGGGTCGTACGTGGGAACTCATGGCGCAGGCGGTGACCCGAAATACGCCACACCCAATGGCCGGAGCTCGCTCGCCGACTGGCCCTGGTATATCGAAACCCTGCTCGGAGCCCAGTTCACGAGCCACTCGCCTCAGCAGTTCGGCGACGCTCACGTGGAGGACCCGAAGAGCTCCCTGACGAAGGGAATGCCGGCCAAGTTCAATCGCTGGGACGAGTTCTACTCTTTCGCAACGAACCCACGCAGGCTGCCGGGGTTTCACATTCTGATCACCGCCGACGAGAAGAGCTACAAGCCCGGCAATGCCACGATGGGCGATGACCATCCGCTCGCGTGGTGGCACTGCGTCGGCAAAGGCCACGTGTTCTATTCCGCGCTGGCGCATGGCGGCATGATGTACGCCGAGCCGGTGATCCTCCAGCTGTACGGAAACGCGATGGCTTGGGGCCTTGCTCAAAACGGCAAAGCCTGCAAATAGCGGTAGACTGCGGTGAAGCGGTGAGTTGGATGGTTGGATAGTTGGATAGTTGGATAGTTGGATAGTTGATCGGTGAGCTCGTGCACGAACGGCCCTGGCCACGAACCAGCGTGGAGATCCCTCAGCGGGACTTCCACAGCGGTTATTGCCAGGGCCGTTCAATGCACCGATCAACCGACCAGCCAACCAACTATCCAACCAACCGACTCACCCAACCGAATCATCCAGCCTCAAGCGACTGCCGGATCGGCGAACAATGCACGCAAGTACCGCAATCCGTCGCTCGCCAGCTGGTCCTGCGTCTTGGCGAGAGGCCGCCAGATTGCCGCGGCGCGCGCAATCGTCTTGACCTTGCTCGTGAACGATTCGATGACGACAGGTCCATCGTACCCGATGTCTCGGCAGGCAGTCGCGACATCTCGCCACGGGACATGACCTGATCCGGGCGCGCCGCGATCATTCTCGCATGCATGGAGGTGCTTGAGTCGAGAGCCGACGGCCCTGATCGCATCGCCGAGCGATGTTTCCTCGATGTTCATGTGAAAGGTGTCGAGCACAATCGCACAGGCCGGATTACCCACGCGATCGACGACTTCGATCACCTGCTCGGCGAGGTTGATGAAGCTCGTCTCGAAGCGATTGAGCGGCTCGACGCAGAGCACGACCCCGTTTTCCGCCGCATGGCTGGCGAGCGGAGAGAGCTGTGCCACCAGGAGATCGAGATCGCGCGAGCGCTCCTCGGCGGTCGCCTGCCACGTGCGGCCGACCGCGCTGTACATCGGTCCCAGGACATTGGTCGCCCCGAGGGCATGCGCCGCGTCGATGCAGTGACGGACGTAGGCGATGCCGTTCGCACGGACGCTCGCGTCGGGGTGAATGAGATCGCGGTCTTCCCCCATGACGGCACACACGCTCACGCCGAGGCCGAGGTCGCGCACGACCTTCGCGGCCCGCGCGTAGTCCAGATCGTCCGTCCCCTCGATGGGCACCTCGATCATGTCGAAGCCCATCTCGGCGACGCGCGTCGCCACGCGCGCGAACTCTTCGTTCGTCAGGGGCGAGGCCCACAGCCAGGTGCTCACGCCGAATTGCATCGTCGCTCCAACGAGGATGGTGCGCGCGGAGACAGATCGCTCGCGCGTGGGGGAATCACTTTCTCAAACATAGGGCCCGGTGGGTTCAACCGGTCGATGCAACGGTGGACGCGAGTTTCTCCGCTGGTGTCA
>JBDTOD010000166.1:0-8527 GCA_039933415.1 bacterium | reverse complement strand
TGCAGGTGAGAAATCGCCTGGTTCAGGCGTATTCGGAGATCATGTCGATGCAGGTCTAGCGCCCTGCTCAACTTCTCTGATACCCCGTACAGATAGGCTACAGGTAGCGTTTGTGTATACTTAGGGTCTTGTTCGGCACAGCCGGACGCTACCTGAAGGCGATACACAGTGCTCACCGATACCGCGATCCGCAAGCTCCCCGTCCCCGAGGCTGACAAGCTGATCGGGGCCGGCGGCAGGGACGGCCTGTACCTCATGCTGCGCCGCACCGGCCGCAGGACCTGGATGCTCCGGCGCCGCCTCAACGGCCAGTGGCGCGTCGAGACGCTGGACGACTGGCCGAAGCTCACCGCGCTCAACGCGCGCCGTAGGGCGACGATGACCGAGACCCGCGTGGCCGAGGTCGTGACCTTCGGCGATGCCGCCGACCAGTTCTACCGGCAGGCGATCGAAGGCGTCTACCGCTCGTCGCCGAACGAGACGCAGGCGTACTTGGTCCGCGACTGCGCATCGATCGCGAGCCGACGCCTCGATCGCGTGACGCGCGCCGACATCGTGCAGATCATCCGGGCCAAGTCGGCCACGCCGAACGCGCAAGCGAAGCTGCTCGCGGTCTTGAAGAAGTTCACCGCCTGGGCGCAACTCGGCGGGCTGATCGAGGACGACCCGTGCATCGGCCTGACGGGCAAGCGCCTGAGCATCCCGGCGCAGCAGCCGCGCAAGCGAAAGCTCTCGGACGACGAGCTCGTCGCGCTCTTCAAGATGGAGGACGAGCCCTACGGGCGCCTCCTGCGCTTCGCGCTGCTCACCGGCTGTCGCATCGGCGAGGCGATGCAGTTCGAGCCTGATCAGGTCGACGGCGACGTGTGGACCGTGCCGATGACGAAGAACGGCAAGCCGCATTCGGTGCCGCTGAGCAAGTCGGCCGCGGCGATCGCGAAGGCGGGCTGGCCAGCGCGCTCCTACAACGCCGTGTTCTCGCATCTGGTCGCGACCGGCATCGGCTGGCGGCCGCATGACCTGCGGCGCACGGCGGCAACGCGGATGCGCGACGCGGGCGTCGCCGCCGACACGATCGAGGCGGTGCTGAACCACGCGCCGCCGAAGTTGCAGGGCACCTACCAGCAGCCCGACATGGTGCCGGCGATGCGCGATGCGCTCGCGCGACTCGACGTCGCCGTCGCGGCGGTGATCGAGCAGGGCGGGGCGCAGAGGGAGGCAGCGTGAAGCGCAAGGTCGTGCTGATCGATGAGGCCGGCCGGGCGGAGATAGAGCAGCGGGTTGCGAAGCAAAGCCTCTTCGACGATCTTCTCCTCGACGAAGCTATCGCCTTGTGGAAGCGGATCGAGGCGCAAGGCGACGACACGCCGAGTTGGCGCGGGTGGCGGCGGCTGCTCGAGATCTTGCGTGACGCTCGCGACGATCCCGTGGTGGCTGCTTCGCCGGACGCGAGCGACGTTCTCGCGGTGACGATCGACCTCCTCACGGGCCCGTTCGGCGCGTTCGGCGTGAGCAGTGCCGAGGGAGCGTTCGCGCGACTGGAAGGCTTGATGGAGAAGGGCGCGCTCGGCGCAAAGATCAAGGCCGGCAACCAGTTGAGAGCGAAGCGTCCGCGCGGCGACAAGCAGCTTACGGCTGCTCGGGCGAAAGAGGCTGTCGCGATGTACGACAAGCTCGTCCGTCAGGGCGAGAAGCGCGGCGCGCGGCCGCTCGTTGCTCGCGTGTTCGGCATCACGGAGAGGCAGTTGGACACGCTCGTGAGGCCGACGGAAAAGAATTTTTCCCGTTAGCGCGGCTACGTGAAGTTCGTTTCTAGGATGACCCATGCACTACGGAAAAGCATGGCGATCTAGACGCACCGGATAGGCCGGGGCGCCCAGCCATGCACCGAACAAAGGAGCATGGCCATGACCGGCAACCAGACCCCGGAAGAAGCCCTCGACGCCGAGAAAATCGGCAGCGAGCTTTACTACTGGCTGAAGCGCAAGAGCTTGCCGAGCGAGTTGGCAAGCAAGCTCACGCTGCGCTGGCCCCACGATGTCGACGACATCCTCGGCATCCCCTCCGCGACACTGAAGGCGCTGCGCAGCGAGGGCGATCACCCGCGACTGTTCGCGATCGGCAGAGCGCTGTTCACGACGCGCGATGACTTGCTCGCGTGGATCGAGGCCCACGAGCTCGCACCGGGCGCGCTGGTGCGTCCTGCGACGACTCCGAAGGGCGCGAAGCGTCCGGTGCGCAAGGTCGTGAGCGCGGCGGCGTCGTCATGAGCCCACTCAAGCGCGAGTGGATGAAGCGGACCGCCGAAGGGTACGAAGGCACGCACCCGCTGACGCGGCAGCACTTCCGAGCGGTGGCCAGCGAAGACCGCATCGACATCTGGCTCGACGGCAAGTTCTTGCGCAAGTTTCCCAACGACGAGACGAGCCGGTGGGGCGACTTCATCAATGACCTCATCCAGAGCGAGTACGGGCGCGAAGACGAGGCCGAGGAGCAGAAGACCGACGCCGACCACGCGGCGGAGATCGCCGATGCGATCAACACGTTCTGGCTCTACCGAATGCGGCGCGAAGGGGAGCGGCGGACCATCGAAGAAGCGACGACGGACATGCTGCACTTCCACGACACCGTCGAGATCGCGCGACTCGCGCTGCCTCTCTTGAAGGACGAGCGCAGCAGGGCGGAGACGCGCAAGTGGCTGGCGAGCAAGGCGGCAGGCGAGGAGCAGGCGTCATGAGCGCGCCGCGCCAGCCGTGAAGCGAATCTCAGACGCGGCGCTGCTCCGCCGCTGTCGCGGGAAGCTGCGAGCGGACCAGCGGTTGCGCTCCTTCTCGCCCGGGTCGGAAGATTTCGCGCGCCTCGGTCGCTACGTTCTCGTCGCGCGCGCGAGCGGCGCCGTCGTCGAGGCGCACGTTCAGCTCATCGCGCTTGCGCGCTCGCTCGGCCTCAACGTGCGCTCCCGGGAAAAGGTGAAGATTTCCCTTGTCTCGCGCCGCGACGCGCGCTGCGACGATCTGCGCGAGACGGGCGCCGCGACGGCGCAGGAACTCGTCGGCCAATTGAAGGCGGGCCTCGTCGCGCCGGCGCAAGCGTGGCGCACGCTGCTCGGGCTGGTCGACCACCACGGATGGGGCGCGGCCTGCGTCGAGTCCTACGTCGTTGCCCTCGCGCGCATCGCGGCGCGGATCGAATGATGAGCGACGGCGAGCGCGACTTGGACCTCGCGAGGAAGTCGTGGAGCACCGCACGCGCCCTCTTCTGCCTTCGCGGGTTCACGCTCGATCGCATCGTCGGCGGGCGCGGCTTTCGCGTCACGAAGGGGCAGTGGATCGTCGACCTCGACAGCATGAGCGACGTGCTCGTGTTTGCTGAGCGCGTCGGCATCGAACTACCGAGAGAGGCACCGCCATGAGCGATCCGGACAAGGAAACGCCCTCGGACCACGAGGGCGTTTCGGGACCATCACCACTTCCACAGCCCGACGACGACGAATCGGCGAGGCGGCTGCCGTGAGCAAACGCTCCAGACACGCGAGCGCCGGTCGCGACCCCGGGAGCTTCATCGCGCTGCCGTGGGCCGTGCTCGACTCGCAGAAGTACATCGGGCTGTCGCATCCCGCCAAGGCGCTGCTGCTCGAATTCGCGCGAGAGTACACCGGCGCGAACAATGGTTCGCTAAAGCTCGAGCGCACGAAGCTCGCGAAGCGCGGCTGGCGAGGACCAGCCGTGATCCAGCGGGCGCGCGATCAGCTTATCGCTGCGGGATTCGTCCACGAAACCGTGAAGGGCCAGCGACCGAACAAGGCCAGCCAGTACGCAGTGACGTGGCATACCCTCGACAAGACCGATGAGTTCGACGCCGGCACAGCGCTCACGTTCGTGCGCGGCGGTTACCGCGAACCACTCCTGCCCGCCGGCAAGCTCGCTAGTACCTCTCCGGTACAAGGCGCACAGAAAATCCTTAGTACTCCTCCGGTACAAGAGAAGGCCCTGATAGGTACCGCTCCGATACAAGGCGAGCGCTCCGCTTGTACTTCTCCGGTACCTATTAGCCCGGGAAACGAACCGCCCCCTTGTACTCCTCCGGTACAGATATCTAGATCTTCCATCTACGTGCCGGCAGCGCCGGCCTCTGGTTCACCACAACCAGCGACACCGGCCCCCATCCCGAAGAAGAAGAAGACGCGCGTGCACGTCCGAGTGCGACGCGGAACGATCCCTGCCGCCATCCTTGCCTACTTGACCGAGCACGGGCCGACTGCACAAGTCGCGCTCGTCGAGCACGCGAAGGCCGAGCACGGTGCGTCGTCGCAAGGGAGCTACGAAGCGATGGCAGCGCTGCGCAAGGCGAAGCAGATCGTCGAGACGAAGAAGGCCGGCGTCTTCGCACTGTCGCGAACTGAGCAATCGAAGAAGGCTGCGCCATGACCACCACCACCGAAGGACTTGAACCATGAACACCATTGACGAAGCGACCATCGCGCATCACGAGGCGGGGCACGCCGCCCTCGACATCTACTTCGAGCATGACCTCGAATGCGTCACGGTCGTTGCCGACGGCGACGCTGCTGGTGGAACGCTCGTCGATCGCGGTGGCGACGAGTCGCTGCGGTACGAAGACGAGGAGCAGTCGCAGGTGCCGTTCGAGCGCCGGATCATGTCGGCGCTCGCTGGCGAGATTGCGCAGCGCCGATTCAATCCCGGCAGCGTCGAGGACGAGCACGCAGGCAGCGACCGCCTGGAAGTGCATGACTACCTCGACGAGCTCGACTGCCCGACGCAGGAGATCCGAGACGCCTACTGGCGGCTGTTGCGCTTGCGTGCCGAGCACCTTGTCGAGCGCCTATGGCCGAGGGTCGAAGCGATCGCCGCGCTGCTCGTGGAGCGCAAGACGATCAGCGGCGACGAGGCGCGGCAGGCCTTTGCGGCAGCAGGGCCGGCGTTCCACCTCCTTCAATCGTTCAGCACCACCGCCACGACCACCTAAAGCAAACCATGAGCAAGAGCACGAAGAAGTACACCCTGCGGCAAGCCATCGACCTGCTCGACGCGGGTGGCGTCGAGTTCTGCGCAGGCGGCTGCACCACGTTGCAGCCGAAGCACGTCGAGCGATTCGTCGCGGACCCGATCTGGTGGTGGGCCAAGGTTGCAGGCGTCTCGCGCGATGACTGGCTCGCACGGCTCGCCGCCACCAATCCGAACTTGCAGTGCTCAGCGAAGACGAAGCAAGGCCGGCAGTGCAAGCACGAGGTCTACGGCATCAGGCACGCCAACGCCGCCGAGTTCGCGCGGCTGCGCGGCGGCTACTGCCACGTGCACGGCGGCAGGCCATGACGGCAGCGCCCACAAGCGCCTCGAGCAGGCGTCAGGTACCTCGGGTCCACCCGCCCGCCGATCGCGCGCTGTGGGCTGTTCTGCTGCGTTCCAGCCACCGAACACCCCTCTCATTACCCCCGCTCGCCAACGAAAAGCACTGTGCTCGGTTTCCATCGATCGCTTCCAGACTTTCGACCCGCCCTTCCCCTGCCCGCGCGAATGCCGCGCCGCCGCGCCAGATCAACGCCGGCGCGCCGATCGCCCGCTCGCCCCTGTCACCCCACACGCCGCAGCGCTCGACGCCGCTCCGACGTTTCTACGAATTGCGTCACCACGAAAGGCCGCACCCATGAGCACGCCACCCGAACCCCTCGACCTCGCCGCACTGACCGACTGCCGCAACGCCCTGGTCGGCGATGCGTCCGAGTTGATCGCGATCATCGAGCCGCACCTCGGCACGACGCAGCGAGCCGCGATCGGCGCCATCGCCGGCAACGGCGGCGCGGTCGCGGTTGAGGTCGCGCTCGACGGATCGCGCAACGTCGTCGTGAGCATCACGACGGTCGGCCGCGATGGATCGCGTCACGTCTTGGCGCACGTCGAGGCGCAGGGCGATGGGTCGAGTCACTGAACATGGTCGGGTGGTCGACCGCCCGTGCAAGAACGGGTGGGTGCGCTCCCGTTCTTCGATCAATCGCCACGCGACGACGCCGCGCTTGCGGCGACGCCATGACGACGCGCACAATCGGCGTCGCGGGTCGTGAGCCGGAAGCAGGGATGCCAAGGCTCGCGGCGACAACCGCCGTCTCAGGAATGCAGACGCGAAGAGAGAAGAACCGCTTCCATGCCCGACCGCCTCGTGCGCGCGCATGACTTCGCCATCGATCGCAACCTGAAAGACATTCATCATGAAGACTTCCCGCACTCCGCGTCTGCGCACGCTCGTCGACGCCATCCTCACCGCCATCCTCACGCCGGTGCCGCGCTCGCGATCGCAACTCGGCGGCGTCGACCTCGGCGAGCCGGTGATGGCCGAGCTCAAGCGCATCGGCGGCGAGTTCAACGCCTTCGCCACCGCTCGCAAGAAGACGGAGGGCGAACTGAACGCGCGCCTTTCCGAACTCGAGCAGAAGGCCGCGCGCCGCGGCGGCGACGGCGGCGGCTCGTCCGGCGCCGGGATGACGCTCGGCGCACAGGTTGAAGCCGCCTTCGATGGCGAGCGCGACTCGTTCCGGAAAATGCGCTCGATCACGCTCACCGTGCCGATGGCGGCGACGAACGTGACGACGACGCAAACCGGCGGCGCGCATGGATCGCAAGACGTGCCGGTGGCGGGGTCGACGCCGACCTCGCTGCTCGGCATGCTCGTGCCGGGCGACCTCGCGGGCCTCACGTCGCTCCACTACGCGCGGCTGACCGGCGTGACCGGCGGCGCCGCTGCGCAGGACGCGGAGGGCGCAGCGAAGGCCGAAGCCGCACCGGTGTTCGCGCCGATCAGCCAGAACGCGATCACGGTCGCCGGTTGGGCGACGGTCTCCGAGCAAGCGCTCAACGCTGCCGGAGGTTTGAAGCGCGCGGTCGATTCCTTTTTGGCGAAGAGCATTCGCGATGCGTGCGACGCGATCCTCGTCGCCGGCACCGCTGCATCGCAGTGGCCCTTCGCCGGCTTCCTCGCGCTGGCTTCAACGCTCACGCCGACCGCCGGCAAGGGCTGGACGTCGATCGTCGATGCCGTGCTCGCGGGCGCCGTCCGGATGAGGCTGCAAGGCTTCAACCCGCGAATCGTCGTGCTGTCGGAGGCCGACTTCCTGACCTCGCAGTTGGCCAAGGGCGTCGACGGCCACTACCTCGCGGGCAGCGTCTACCTCAAGGACGTTTCGCTCGCGATGGGCGGCATGGAGGTCGCGCTGTCCGCTGGCGTCACCGCCGGCAAGGCGTTGCTGATCGACCCCGCGTTCTGTAGCGTGCTCCTGTCGGGCGCCGTGCGCATCACGGTCGGCTATGTCAACGACGGGCTGGTGAAGAACCTCGCCACAGTTCGCGGAGATCTGGAGATGCTGCCCACCTTCTCGCACTACCAAGGCGCGCTTCTCGTGACGCCGCCGGCAACGTGAACGCGCTCGACGTGATCAGGGCGCGAGCCGAGCGCGGGCAGTGGCCGACGCCGGCCGAGGTTGCGCTGATGCTGGCCGAGGCAGGCGCCGCCGACGCCGACCTCGTGCGCGAGTACGAGGCGGCGACCGCGTCGGTGGCGCCGAGCGGCGCGGCGCGCGTCATCCAGACGCTGCGCTCGATCCGTCTCGACGACTGACTCGCTGCGCGCCGGGCAGTAGGCCGATGCTTCTGGCGAAGGACCGCGAGGAACAGGTGAACGTCACGTTCGACTTCACCGCGTTCGAGATCGGCCCGGTGCTCGCCGACCCGGTGGTGGACGTCGCGCACGACTTCGGCGACGACGCGCTCACGGTGCAGGGCACGCCAGCGGTCGCGGGGCTGAAGGTGACCGCCTCGATCGGCGGCGGCACGCCCGGCTGCGTCTACGACCTGACGTGCACCGCGACGTTCGACAACGGCGAGGTCCGCAGCGAGTCGGCAGCGCTCGCGGTGACCTGAGGTGGCCTCAGGGCGTCCTGCGCACGTCGCGCGCCGCGATGAAGTCCTTCACCTGCGGGATCAGTGCGAGCGCCATCGCGGCGAGGCGCGCTTCGATGTCGTTGTTCTGGTGCAGCGCTTGCAGCGCTTGCAGCAGCGCGGAGATGTTGTCGACGGCGCGAACGACTTCGCTTGAAATCCGTGCGACGGCGATAGGCTGTGCGTCAGCCACGGTGATCTGCCATCCACGCCGCCAGCTCGGCAACGTCGGCGGCGAGTTCGGCAGCGTCGTCGCGTGCAGCGGGCTCGCTGACGTACACGACGCGCGCTCGCTTCGCGTGCTTCCATGGATCGCTCGCGATCAGTGCTTCGACGCGAGCGGGCAGGGGGCGATCGGTGGTGGTGGTTTTCATGCCCTCCACCATCAACGGTTCGATCGCGAGCGGCAAGGTCGAATGTGGCGCGGTTCGGCACCCCTACGGCTTGAGCGGCTGTCCTCGGGGCATCGCTACCCGTAGCGCTACCTCGTCGCGCTGGAAGCCCCGTGTTTCCTGGGTTTGCTCCCTCATGTCGATGCAGGTGTAGCGCGCGACGTATGCGCGCTGATCGCTGACCGAATT
>JBDTOD010000165.1:0-8719 GCA_039933415.1 bacterium | reverse complement strand
CGCAGATTCTCGTCGACATGCGCGGCCAGCTCGTGAAGGCCAAGCAGCAGGTCGCATCGGCGATCGCCGACGAGAAGCGGCTGCGTGACCAGGCCGACGCCGAGTTGAAGCAGGCGCAGGACTGGGAGCGCCGCGCCATGCTCGCCATCCAGGAAGGCCGCGACGACCTGGCCAAGCAGGCGCTCGTCCGCCAGGCCGAGCACTCGGGTCACGGTGAGCAACTCGCCCAGACCTGGGAGCAGCACCGCTTCGAGACGGAGAAGCTCAAGAACTCGCTCCGCGATCTGAACGACAAGATCGAGGAGGCGAAGCGCAAGAAGAACCTGCTCATCGCTCGCCAGCGCCGCGCGCAGGCGCAGCAGCGCATCGCCGAGACGATGTCGTCGCTCTCCGAGAAGAGCGCGTTCGAAGCGTTCGCCCGGATGGAAGAGCGCATCGAGAACAACGAGCGCCAGATCAAGGCGTCGGCCGAGATCGACGACGAGTTCAGCGGCGACTCGCTCCAGCGCGACTTCAAGGCGCTCGAGAAGGGCAGCGTCGGCGTGTCGGTGGACAACCAGCTGCTCGCGCTCAAGCAGAAGATGGGCATGCTGCCGGCGGGCACGCCGCAGAACAAGGCGATCGGCGCGGGACAGCCTGACGAAGAGACGGTGCACGCCGAGATCGAGCGTCCCGGCGACGAGAAGGGTCGGTGAGCGGCGAGGCCGCCGCGAGACGATTCAAGTTCGCGCCCATTCTCACGGCGACTGTCTTCACCGTCCTGCTCCTCTGGATCGCCGGACGGGTGTCCGAGGTCATTCTTCTCCTGTTCCTCGGCATCATGATCTCGCTGTACCTGGGCGCCCTGTCCGGGGTGTTGCGCCGTCGGCTGCGTATCCCCGACGGATGGTCGCTCGCCGCCGCTGTGCTCATCAGCTTCGGCGGACTCACGCTTCTCTTCTTCATCCTCGTCCCGCCGCTCATCGCGCAGACGCAGGAGCTGGTGAAGGTGCTCCCGAACTACATCGGCGGATGGGAGTCGGCGATCGATCGATTGGCCGCTCGCGTTCCCGCGCTGGCCTCCGTGTACACGCCGGGACAGCACAAGCTCCTGCTCGCGGTCTATGACCAGGTCGCCGGACAGTTCAACAACGTCGTGCCCAAAGTGTTCGGCATCGTCGAGGTGTTCATCAGCCTCTTCTCGGTGTTCGTCATGGGGCTGTACCTCGCGCTGCATCCAGCGCTGTATCGCGAGTGGCTCATCGCGCTCTTTCCACCGATCCATCGCGATCTCGTGCGCGACGTCCTGACCGACTGCGCTGATTCGCTGCGCGCGTACATCGTCGGGCTGCTGCTCACCATGACCTTCCTGGGCACGCTCACGGCGATCGCCCTCGGGGTGCTTCGTGTGCCGTACGCGTTGACGTTCGGTGTGTTCACCGGGCTCGCGACCATCGTTCCCTTCTTCGGGACGCTGCTGGCCACCGCGCTCCCGGTGTTGTTCGTCATCACGGGGCCGGACGGCGGAACGCGCGCACTCTGGGTCGTCGCCATCGGGATCGGCGTGCACCTCATTGAGGGCAACATCGTCTCGCCCTACATCATTTCGAAGAAGGTCGACCTGCCGCCGGTGCTGACGATCGTGTTCGTGCTCATCGTCGGGAAGATGCTCGGTGGACTGGGACTGCTCGTGGCCGTACCGGCGCTCGCGGTGATCATGGTCATCGTCCGGCGGATCCTGCTCACTCGCCTCTACGAGGGTCAGGGCTTCCGCCGCACCACCCGCGAACGACCGCTGGTGCTCCGGCTCCCCGCGTCGGAGGGCGGCGTCATTCTGCCCAAGACGCACCTCGACGTGGTGTCGATTCTCGAGCGGCGGACGTCCACGGCACCAGCGGTTTAGATTTTGGACGTTCTCGCAGGACGTGTCATCCCTTCCGCACGCCAGCCGCCCACGAGATGTCGCGCGATCCACGATACCTGATCCTCGCCGACGGCCTGTTCGGCCCCGAGAGCTCCAAGACGGCGAACGCCTGCATCCGCTACACGCCGGAGCGCGTTGTCGGTGTCATCGACGCCGGCAGCGCCGGCAAGCATGTGCACGAGGTGCTCGGATTCGGCGGCGACATTCCGATCGTCGCCACGTTGGACCAGGGCCTCGCGCTGCGTCCGTCGGCACTCCTCATCGGCATCGCGCCCGCGGGAGGCCAGCTGCCGTCCGAGTGGATCCGGCTCGTCGCTCGCGCGATCGAGCATGGACTCGACATTTGGAGCGGGCTTCACACCTTCATCGGTGACGTCCCCGAGCTCGCCGCGCTCGCCCAGAAGCATGGCGTCGTCATTCGCGACCTGCGTCGTCCGCCGGCGAACCTTCAGGTCTCACGCGGTCGCGCGCGTGACGTCGATGCCACCGTGATCCTCAGTGTCGGCACCGATTGCAACATCGGCAAGATGACGACGCAGCTCCAGCTCGTCGGCGCGTTGCGCGATCGCGGTATCCGCACCGCGTTCGCTGGCACCGGCCAGACCGGAATTCTCATCGACGGCCGCGGCATCGCCGTCGACGCGGTGGTCGCGGACTTCATCGCTGGTGCGGCGGAGCAGCTCGTCGTGGACTCCGCACGCGACGCGGACCTGGTGCTCGTCGAGGGGCAGGGTTCGATCATTCACCCGAGCTATTCGGGTGTCACGTACGGACTGCTCCACGGCTCACTGCCGCACGCCCAGGTCATGTGCGCGCAGCCGTCGCGCACCGCCATCAACGGCTGCGAGTGGGTAAAGATCCCTCCGCTCTCGGAGTTCATCCGGCTGAGCGAAGCCGTCGCCGCGCCCCTGCGCCCCGCGCCAGTCATCGCGGTCGCGCTCAACACCTTCGATCTCGACGACGACGCAGCGCAGCGCGCGATCGAATCCACGGCGCGCGAGACTGGTCTCCCGACGACGGATCCCGTGCGATTCGATCCGAGGCCGCTGGTGGACGCGATCGCCGCGTTCCACGCCGGCCGGCCGCGCTAGCACTCAGGCCATCTCGGCTCGACTCGGTCCCTCGGGGAGCCACCACGACCACACCGCCGCGATGATCAGCAGCGCGCCGGCGTAGAGCAGTGCCTCGCGGTAGTCGTTGACCGGCGCGAACAGTCCGAACACGAGCGTACACACGGCGGCGGCGATTCGTCCGATGTTGTAGCAGAACCCGGCACCGGTCGTTCGCAGCAGCGTCGGGAAGAGTGGCGGCAGGTACATCGTGAACAGCGCGAATACACCCGAGAAGAACCCCGCCATGGGGAACCAGAACCAGGCGAGCGCGCCGATGGTCCGCGGCACGATGAACGCGCCGATGATCCCGAGCCCGAGCCCGGCGAGGAACACGACGATCGCTCGGCGGTTGCCGATCGTGCGCGCGAGCCAGCCCGCCGAGAAGTTGCCGACGATCGCCATGGCGTTCACGACGAAGAACGACGCCGAGACGATGCGCGTGACGTCACCGGGCGGGGATCCCGCGTCGACGAGCAGACGGCGCAGGTGCTGCGATTGCCAGAACTGGAAGAGCCACCACCCCGACAGGCCGAGCGCGCACGTGACCGTGGTGCGCAGCGTGATCGCCGCGACCGGGCCACGGAACAGATCACGCGCGCGCGGCCGATCGCCCTGCGTCGCGAGCTGCGCGCGCTGCCAGGTCTCCGGCTCCGGCACGTGGCGACGAATCCAGAACACGAGAAACGCCGGCGCCACGCCGACGAGAAAGACAAACCGTTCGGAATGCGCCGGCAGCACGAGCGAGAGCAGCATCACCGTGATCGCCGCGAGCAGGATGCCGAGGTTCACGCCAGTCTGCAGCATCGCGGCGATCCACGGACGCCATCGGCTCGGCCACGTCTCGGAAAGGAGCGACGCGCCCACCGCCCACTCGCCGCCGATGCCGAGTGCGGCGATGAAGCGGAACAGCATGAGCTGCCACCAGTTCTGCGCGAACGCGCTGAGTCCGGTGCAGATCGCGTAGGTGAGGATCGTCAGCGACAGCGCGCGACTGCGCCCGAGGATGTCGCCGAGTCGCCCGAAGAACGATCCGCCGAGCGCCCAGCCGAGCAGGAACGCGGCCTGGATGTACGCGCTCTTCTCTTTCACTCCTGGGTCGGCATTGCTCGTCGCGGCGATGAGCTGCGCGACGACGGGTGTGGCGACCAGCGTGTACAGGTGCATGTCGAGGCCGTCGAACAGCCATCCGAGCCACGCCGCCGTTCCCGACTTCCATTGCTGTGGGGAAAGCTCGCCGAGTCGCGTGGCCTCGGCCGGAACGTCGGCCGGCGCGAGGGGGTCGTGAAGCGGTGCGGGCGTCGAAGTCGTGGGCACGCGCCAATCATGCGCGCCGGCCATGCGCGCGCAAGGCGCCGAGCGTGCGTTTCATACGGTGTGCGACAGCGTGGTTGCAGCTCGACGACCGACCCGGTGCACTGTGTGCGCATGCCAGTCGTCCTTCGCGCCAGATCACTCTGGAAGAGCTATGCCGCCGGCGTCGCCGGTTGCTCGGCGCGCGTGTGGGTGTTGCGGGGCGCCAACCTGGAGGTGGAGCGGGGCGAATGCGTGGCCATCCTTGGCGCGCGCGGTGCGGGTACGACCACGCTGCTGCATTGTCTCGCCGGCCTGCGTCGTCCCGACGCGGGATGCGTCGAGCACGCGCTCACTCCAACACTGCACGCCGCGGCGTCGTCGGCGGGCGACGAGGACGCGAGTTCGAGCGCGCAGCGTGTCGTCCTGTTCGACGGTGTCGCACCGGTCGACGGCGTCGCGACGCACTGGTCGCTCCAGTCGCATCATCGCGCGCGTGGCGCGGTGATCGTCGCCACGCACGACCTGTCACGCGTGCGCGGCTCGGTCGATCGCGTTCTCCTGCTTCGCGACGGACGCCTCACACCGCTCGATCGCGCAGCAGGGGTGAGGAGGGTTGCGGAAGTTCTTTCAACTACCACTGCTGTAACCGGTACCATCGTACCCCGTACCCGGACCGACATCCAGCCCCCCAGAATGCCGGGCCGTCAAAGTCCATAGCGCACAATGGCGTCCAGGAATTCGGTGGGCCAGCGGACTGGGTCCGGGTACGGGGTACGATGGTACCGGCTACAGCAGTGGTAGTTGCAGTCGACTCAGCGCCCCAACGCCATCAACCCGCACCCAACCACCAGCAACGTCACACCGAGCCTCCTCGGCGCATCCACTCGCTCTCCGAGCACGCGAGCGCCGAGCCACACGCCGCCCACGATGCTCAGCTGGCGCAGTCCGATCACGTACGTCGAGCCGCCCGTGCGCAGTGCCGCGAGCGCGAGCACATAGCTCACCGTGTTCAGCACACCGACGGCGATCGCGCTGCGCCGGTGAGCCACCCACGCACCCTGTATCGCTGGCATTCCATCGCGACCGACTGACCAGAGCAAGTAGCAGATCGCGGTCGCCGCGGTGTAGACATAGAAGTAGGCGAACAGCGGCACGCGCTGAATGGAGTACTTGTCCCACACCGTGTTCAGCGCGAGCAGCAATGCCATCAGCAGCGCGACCGCCGTTGGCGTGCCGCGCAGGTGGCTACCGAGCGAGCGAAGACCGCGCGTGGTGAGCTCGGAAAGCTGCATCGCCAGCACGCCGACCACGATCAGCACTACCGCAAACAGACCGATGTGGCCGATTCGCTCGCCGAACGCGAGCCATCCCAGAGGCGGGAGGATCACCAGCGCCGCCCCTCGCGCGATCGGATAGGCGAACGAGAGGTCGCCAAGCTGATATGCCGCGCCAAGCGTGGCATAGCTCGCAAGGACGAGCACCGTTCCAACGAGAGCGAACGGCGCGAGCGCCGCCAGCGTGCCGGGGGGAAGCCGCCATAAGATCACGACGAACGCCGGCAGGAAGACGACCGCTTCGCATGTCTTCGCGAGCGCGATGAACGGTCTCGTGCCTCCCGCCTTTTTGAGGAGGAAGTTCCAGTACGCGTGTGTCGCGGCCGAGACGAGAACGAGCAGGAGAGCGACCGCGGTCACTGATCGGCGCGAAGGGAAGAGAGTGCGGGTGCGTCGGATCGCACGCGCGACCGAGGGCCACGCCGCGCCTTCTCAAACTGACCACGCGCAGCCGAGGTGTACACCTCGCTCTTTCGACACATCGCCTGCCCGGTCGCGTCAGCGCGTCGTCGAAAAGCATCGTTCGCGCGTTGGGTCGCTCGTGCGAGGCGTGCAGGCCTTCCGTTGCCCATCGCGCGGTGCCTCTTCTAGCTTGCGCGGATGGTCTACGTCGTCCTCGCCCTGATCCAGAGTGCCAATCGCCCACACTCCATCGCCGAGTGGCGGACGCATGGGATCGACTACCTGCTGGACGTCGGCCTCGACGTGGCGGGGGTGCTGCTCGGCGCGGTGGTCGCCTGGCTCGCCGTCCGCTTCATCGCGAGTCGTATTGAGAGGCTCGGCACCGACGGGAAGCCCGAGCTGCACACGGCGCGCGAGCAGCGCGCCAGAACCGCCGCCAAGCTGTTCCGCAACATGGCGCGCGCGCTGCTGGTCATCATCACCGTGCTGCTCGTCGTCGGCCAGCTCGGTTTCAACATCTCCCCCCTCATCGCCAGCGCGGGAGTGCTCGGCCTCGCGATCTCGTTCGGGTCGCAGAGCCTCGCGCGCGACTTCGTCACCGGCTTCTTCCTTCAGCTCGAGCACCAGTTCGCGCTCGGTGACGTGATCCGCATCGGCGGCGTCGAGGGCACGGTCGAGAACATCACGCTCCGGCTCGTGTATCTGCGCGATGGGAGCGGCGCCCTGCACATCATCCCGAACGGTCAGATCGCGCAGGTCACCAATCTCACGCGATCGTGGGGCAGGGTCGCCGTCGACATCGAGGTGCCGTGGCGGGACGCCGACCGCGCGAAGGACGCGGTGACTCGCGCGGCCAAGGAGCTGGGTGAGGACGCGGCATGGGCCGACGCCCTGCTCGATCCACCGAGGGTGACCGGGATCGAAAAGCTCTCTGGTGGCGCGGTGACGCTTCGCACCGTTGCGCGTGTCGATCCATATCGCCGCGACGATGTCGCGCGCGAGCTGCGGCGGCGCATCAAGGTCGCGCTCGACGAGGCGGGCGTCGCCACCTTCATCCCGCCCACCCTTCCCGTCGCATAGCTTTCGCCGCCAGCCGCTGCGCCTTCCCGCTCCGCGTCCGTCATGTCCGAGTTCCGCTTGTACAACACGCTCACCCGCCAGGTCGAGCCGTTCGCGCCCGCCGACGGCCGCACGGTTCGCATGTACACGTGCGGCCCGACGGTCTACAACCCGGCGCATCTCGGAAATTTCCGGACGTTCCTGCTCGGCGATCTCACGCGGCGCGTATTTCAACTGCGCGGCTGGCAGGTGCATCAGGTCATGAACCTGACGGACGTCGACGACAAGATCATCAAGCGAGCGCTCGAGCAGGGGACGACGATCGCCGAAGTCACGGCGCCGGTGGTGGAGATCTTCCATCAGGACCGGGCGTACCTGCGCATTCAGCCGGCCGAGCAGTACCCGATGGCGACTGACTTCATTCCCCAGATGATCGCGCTCGTCGAGCAGCTCGTCGCGCGCGGCGTGGCGTATCAGGCCGAGGACGGCTCGGTGTACTTCGCCATCGCGAAGTTTCCGGGCTACGGTCGGCTGTCGCGGATCGACACTCGTGAGATTCGGAGCGGCGCGCGCGTGCTCCAGGACGACTACACGAAGGAGAACGCGCAGGACTTCGCCCTGTGGAAGGCGTCGAAGCCAGAGGAAGCATCGTCTGGCGCGGTCTGGGAGTCGCCGTGGGGACCCGGCCGGCCAGGCTGGCATCTCGAGTGCTCGGCGATGGCGATGGATCTCCTGGGGGAGACCCTCGATCTCCATTCGGGTGGTATCGACCTCATCTTTCCGCACCACGAAGACGAGATCGCGCAGAGCGAGGCGGCGACCGGAAAGCCATTTGCCCGCGTGTGGAGCCACGGCGCGTTCCTGCTGACCGACGGGACGAAGATGGCCAAGCGCGTCGGCAACGTGCTGACGGTGAAGGGACTGCGAGAGGCAGGCATCTCGGCCGCCGCGCTCCGACACTTCGTGTTCAACACGCACTATCGCAAGGAGTTGAACCTCTCCGACGAGGCGCTGGAGGCATCGCTCCATGGAGTGAGACGGGTCGGCGACTTCCATGACCGGCTCTTCGATGCCGCAACGCTCCAGGCAGGAGGGACTGCGGAGCTCGCAAAGGCCGCAGATGAAGCCGTGGCCGAGGCGGACGCGGCGCTGTTCGACGACCTCAACGGTCCGGAGGCTCTGGCGGCCCTGTTCAACTTCATCCGCCGAGCCAACGCCGAGCTCGATAAGCGAGGCGGAGATCACGCGTCGGTCGAGCGGGCTCGTGCGGCGTTCGAGCGGATCAATGGCGTGCTCGACATTGTCCCCGAGCGGGCGGGCGCGGATGCGGCGCTGTCGACGTGGATCGAGGAGCGACTGGAGTCGCGGCGTGCGGCGAGAGCTCGGCGCGATTTTGCCGAAGCGGATCGGATCAGGGCGGAGTTGGGGGCGCGTGGCGTGACGATCGAGGATGGTGGTGGAGAGACGCGTTGGAAGCTGGCGTCGGGTGCGTAAGTCGCCGTCTCTCCCCGGCTTGACTGTCTCTCCTCGTCCAACTATCCTAAGAGTCTCGCGCAAAAATGGCCGTCTGCTGACGTAGCTCAATTGGCAGAGCACCTGATTTGTAATCAGGCGGT
>JBDTOD010000164.1:0-8757 GCA_039933415.1 bacterium | reverse complement strand
AGAGTCCGGGGTCAGAGTCCGGGGTCAGAGTCCGGGGTCAGAGTCCGGGGTCAGACCAGCGGATTGGGTCTGGAGACGGGTTACGATGATACCAGCTACGGCGGTGGAAGTTAGCGAGTGCGACCGATCTGCCCCCTCACCTCTCCGCCCGGGTACGTCGCCGTATACACATTGACGTACGCATTTCCGTTCTCGAACAACGAGCGGAGCGAGTCCCCACTGATCGTCGTGTTGTTGAACGTGATCGGTCCACGGAGATCGAGCGCGCCGCTCGAGATCACCCCCGTCGGCGCAACGAGCGACAGACGGGCGATCACCAGCCCGACGACGTCGCCCCCCCCGATCAGGATGTGCACGAGTGTCGCGGCACCGCTCAGGTTGGAAACGGCGATCTCGTACGTCGCCATTCCGTCCTTCAGCACGAACCTGGCCGTGCCGCTTCCCTCGCTCGCACGCGGTGGAATCTCGTTCGAGCCAGAGAGGTTGGCGAGGTACGAGGCGTTCTCTGGAGATGTCGCGCCGTCTGACCCGCATCCCGTCGACGCGAGCATGCTCATCGTCGCGAGCAGCGCCGCGCCGATCACCCGCCGATGCGAAAACGAGCGCGGCGCGCAAGGATGCTTCTCCTTGCGCGCCGCGTTCGTCAGCATGTCCAGCTCACTACATGGTTCACCGCGGAAGCGATTACCGCGGAACGCTCATGTTGTCCGCTCCGACCGTGATCACGAAATCGTCGCGGCGGTTCTTCTGGTAGGCGTCTTCCGTCGCGCCCTGGTCCACCGGGCGCTCCTCGCCGTAGCTCACGACGTCGAAGCGGGCGGCATCGATCGCCTGCGACGTGAGATACCGCTTCGCCGCGTTCGCACGGCGCAGTCCGAGCGCCATGTTGTACTCGTTCGAGCCGCGTGAGTCGGTGTTGCCCTCGATGCGGATCTTCATGCTCGGGTTGGCCTTCAACAGCGGCAGCTTGGCGTCGAGCGACGACTTCGCGTCGGCGCGGATCTCCGACTTGTCGAAGTCGAAGTAGATCGGCGCGTTCAGCAGCGCACGCGCCTCGGCCAGTGCACGCTCGGCGGCGGCGAGCGAGTCGCGCATACGGTTCGCGCGATTGATCGAGTCCTGGTTCACCGTCGGAGCCGGCGCGGGTGCCGGAACCGGAGCCGGTGCGGGCTCGGGCGTCATGACGACCGGCGGTGCGACGTACGGTCGCGTGTTGCCGAACATGAGACTGATGCCGGCGCGCGCCTCAAAGCTCGAGAGATACGCCGCGCCGTCATTCACGCCGCCCACGACCGTCGGATACTTGAACGTGCCGCTCGAAGGATTCGGTGCCGTCATGCTGAGGACGTCGAAGCGAAGACCGACCGAGTTGCCGAGCATCGCGCGAACGCCGATGTCCGGAGAGAGCACGAGATCGGTGTGGTTGTCGATGCGATACGCACCCGCGCCGCCGCTGAGGATGATGGCGTTGCCCGGACGTCCGCCCCACGGAATGTTGTAATTGAGGCGGCCGACGTAGTAGTTGATCTGGACCTTGTCGCCACCGGTCTGGACCTTCGGATTGCCACCGCGGTTGGCCAGCGGCTCCACCTGCGTGTACGAGGCGTCGCCCTCGAGCTCCCAGCGCGGGCTGAAGAAGATGCCGAAGCGGCCGCCGGCGCCGCCGCCGAGGTGCTTCGTCTGAAACGCTCTATCCATCCGGTCGAGCTGCAGGAATCCGCCCAACTCCACGGTCCCCGCCCTCTGCGCCAAGATGGATCGGGTGGGGCTGGCTACGGCAAGCCCAAGCAGCGCGGGCATGATCAGACGGCGGATGTTCACGATGTCGTCCTCCACTTACAGTTTTTTTTGAATGGTGTCGCGACCTCGACTCCGACGCGGACACAGTATGGCCGTAAGGCCAATCACATTGCGCATCGCCATCTGCACCATTGGTGCCAAGCTGAGCACGCTGCGATCGACTATACATCACTTGTCCTCGCGAGCGAGTCAAGTCCACCACTCACGCAATGACGAGTCGGGTTCCACACATCGATGGAAAATGTGGCGCGGTTCACCACGCATCGATATACTCGGCGACGACTACCAACTTGTGTTCATGTCCATACGACAGTTCCAGTTACCGAGCGTTTCGCTTCAGATGTTTTACGCTCCGGTCCTCGTGCTGTGCACGCTCGGTGTCACCGAGCTCGACGCGCAGACGCTCACTGGAACGATCCGCACGCGGGACGATCTCCGACCCGCCACCGGTGCCATCGTCATCATCTCCGATTCGACGAATCGCGCCGTCGGAGGCGATGTCGCCGACTCGCTCGGACGCTTCCGCATCACGGCGCCCCGCGCTGGTCGGTATGCGGTTCGCGTCGAACGCATCGGACTGCGCCCCGTCACGGCGCCCGCCATACTACTCGCCGCGGGCCAGACGGTCGAGCTGCCGATCGACGTCTCGGCCGATCCCGTCGCGCTGCGGCGAGTTCGCATCGACGCGGATTCGCGGTGCGACGTGCGGCCGCGCGAAGGAACGCCTGGCGAGCTCGCCGCATGGCTCTGGGAAGAAGCGCGCAAGGCGCTCACCGCCACGAGTGTCACTGACGCCAAGCGCACCACGCCGCTCGAGATCACCGACGTGGTGCGCTGGCGCGATCTCTCCACTGGACGCGTGCTTCGTGAAGAGCGGCAGCCCGTTGCGCGAGTACGCGGTCGCCCGTTCACGAGTCTTCCGCCTGATTCGCTCGCCGTGCATGGCTACGTCGAGCAGCGTGGCGATTCCACCGTCTACGCCGCCCCTGACGCGGCGACGCTGCTCGACTCGCGATTCCTCGATCAACACTGCCTCGCCGCGCGCGCGGCCCGCAGCGATCAACCCGGCCTCGTCGGACTCGCCTTCCGCCCTTCTCGCGGCACGACCCTACCCGATGTGAGTGGCGTGCTCTGGCTCGATGCCGAGAGCTTCGAGCTGCGGTTCCTCGATTTCGGCTATACCGCGCCCGACTCTCTCGCGAACCCCGCGTTCGGTGGTCGCGTGGACTTTGCGCGGCTGCTCGACGGCCAATGGATCGTGCGACGGTGGACGCTGCGAGTGCCCAGCTCGATCGCTGGAGCGCGCGGACGATCGATTGCCGCAATTCGCGAAGAGGTCCAGGAGTTGTCGCGTCCTTCACTCGAGCTGCTCGGCATCGAAAAGCCACTGCCTCCCGCGACCGGACCGTCGGCCGACTCGCTCGCGCGGCTCGCCTGCGCCGGCGCCACCACGGACTCCACCGGCATCATCGCCGGTGTCGCTCGCGACGCGATGACCGGCATCCCGATCGCCAACGCCGAAGTGCAGGCGGAATGGCTCGGCTTCCTGCCCTCCGGTGCCGCACTGCCTCGAGCCGAGCCGATCTCGCTCCAGGTGCGCACCGATCGCGACGGCCGCTATGCGGTGTGTACGGCTCCCGGCGGCGCGCTCGTCACTCTCGTCGGCCGATTCGGTGATCGCGTCCGCTCGACCCCCGCGCTCGTTCGCGCGCTTCGCGGCGCCGTCGCGCTCACCGAACTCCAGCTCAAGACACCGTGAGCGCTCGCCGACCCACGCGCGATCGTCGCTCGGCGTTCACTTCCGTGGCGCGACCATCCCGATGTCGGCGAGCCACTCCACGAGCCGATTCGGCCAGCCCGCTGATGGACCGCGATTGCCGTCCCGCATTCCGAAGCCGTGGCCGGCCGTCGCGTACATGTGCAGCTCCGCGGGAACGCCGGCATCCTTGTATTTGAGATAGAGCTCGGCCATCCCTCGCGAGATGTCCGGGCGATCCTTGTAGCCCGCGGCGATGAATAGCGGCGGTGAGCTCTTCATCGCGACGAATCGCTCCGATCTGCCAGGATAGATGAGCGCCTGAAACGCCGGCCGCGATGAGAGCGCGTCGATCGAGTCGGCGGGATGCGGCATCCCGTCGATGCGCATCGCCGAGAGCGCCGCGAGCTCGCCACCCGCCGAAAAGCCCATCACTCCGATGCGCGACGTGTCGATCCCCCACGTCCGCGCGCGACTGCGCACCAGCCGGATCGCGCGCTGCATGTCCGACAACGCCTCGCCATCCACGGTGTACGTCGAACCCTCTTCGCTCGCGAGGCGGTACTTGAGCACGAACGCGGCGATGCCTCGGTCGCGCAGCCATCGCGCCACGTTGTGCCCCTCGTGATCGATCCAGAGCTCACGGTGTCCGCCACCCGGCGCGACGACGATCGCCGTTCCGGTCGCGCGCTCCTTCGCCGGGAGGTATGCCGTCACCGTCGGACGGTGCACGCTCGAGACGACATGGTCGCCAGCGGGTGCGATGCGCACTTTCTCTGGAGCCGACTTGGACTCCGAGCCTGGCGCGACACCTCGCCAGAGTGGGATCTCCGGCGCATCCTGCGCTCGCAGCGGGAATGACCACAGCGCGAGCGTGACGCCCGCGCACACGCAACGCATGCCACGCATCATTCGCCTCGGGCTTGGGGTTGGTCGAGCAAAGGCTGGCGGAGCTACTGCGGTCGCGCGCTGCCTCCGTCCACGACGTACCGCCAGCTGCCGTCCTTCTGCTTCTTCCACACGGTGAGGTACTTGGAGAAGCGGACGATCTTCGCGCCGTCCTCTCGCTCGCCGGTGAACACCGCGTTGCCTACCGTGAATCCGAGATCGCCCGCCTCGGAAACCTCGCCGTGCACCGGATGCCAGACGAGGGAATTTTTCTCCGTCGCCGGTCCGAACGACTCCGCGATCGCGCGCGGCCCACTGATGAACTCCCCTGGGCCGGAGAAGATCTGCGCGTCGCCGGCCGCGTACCGGCCAAACGCCTGTCCCGTACCGAACTTGGTCGCGTCGCTGGAGAACTGCGCGTCGGCCGCGCGCACCGCCTCCAGCGGACCCGAGCGGCGAGACATCGGCACGTTCGCCATCACGGAGGTCGTCGCATCCGTCGGAACGGTGAGCGCCGACGGCGGGGCGCCGTAGGTTTCGGCGTACGCCGCGATGCGCCAGCCGGTCGCAAGCAGACGCCAGTATGCGATGTACCGGTCAATCCGAATCGCCGGCGTTCCGCCGGACGCCGTGCTCACGATCGTGTAGCCGTAGCTATACCCGCTCTTTCCATCGCGGCTGGCTTCGGCGCGCACCGGCTGCCAGCGAATCGCGAAGGGACTGCCGATCGAATCGGCCGCGATGATCGCTCGTGCGGCGGCGCGGCCGCGAATAACCGGCAGGCCGCCGCGCAGATAGACGACGTCTTCGGTGAGGTTGACGGCGAGCCCTTCAACGAGCCCTCGGCGCGACACGGAGTCGGCGCGGCCGAGGTCGGCACGCAGCAGCTCGTCGTGAGCAACCTCTCCGTCGGATAACGGCTCGAGCAGCGACGCGCCGACAAAGGAGGCCCCCGGCGAGCGCGAGCCCGACCGACAGGCCGCCAATGTCATTGTCGCTAGAAGGACCGCCGGAAATCGTCGCACGCCCTCGCTCCGTCGCGCCGGGTGATGCCGGGGCGGTGGCCCCGCGCTTTGACACTATAGCTCGAACCCGCGCTGCGCCACTCTGGTCGGCGCGAGGCCGGCCTCCGCCATGGGAAGCTCCCCACAGGACTCAGGGGATTCCCCTCCATCTCATGGTACTCCGCCTGACGGAATACGGATCCGTCTGCGGCAATCCTTCGAGAAAGGCACTCACTCGAGGAATCGGACATGTCATCGCGCTCGCTCGCCCGGATCGGACTCGCGCTGCTTGCGTCGGCGGGCGGCGTGGCATCCGCCGCGCACGCCCAGGACCAGGCCGCGCTCCCCTTCGCTGTGGGAGAGCGACTCTCGTACGAAGGCCGCGTGCGAGGCATCGGGGGTCGGGGCACCATGTGGATTGCGGGGCCCGTCGTGGTCCGCGGCGTCCAGACCTTCGAGCTGCACTTCGACTTCAAGGCGAAGATGGGACCGATCAGCGTGAGCCAGAAAACGATCTCCTGGCTCGACCCCACACGTATGGCCGCGCTTCGGTTCACCAAGCAGGAGCGCAACCCCATCGCGCGGCACAACGAGACGGTGGAGCTCTTTCCCGAGGAGCGGCGCTGGGAGGGAAGCGACGGCGCGAGCGGTGACAGCCCCACGAACACGCCGCTGGATGAGCTCTCCTTCATCTACTTCATCCGTACGCTGCCGCTGCTGACTGATTCGACGCTTACCTATTCGCGCCACTTCGATCCCGTCCGAAGTCCGACGACGGTTCGCGTCGTGGGGCACGAGGAGGTGACGACGCCCGCCGGCACCTTCTCCACGGTGATGGTCGAGATGCGTGTGCGCGACTCGAGTCACTACCGCGGCGAGGGAACGATTCGCTTCGCGCTCACCGACGATCGGTGTCGCATCCCGGTCCGGATCGAGAGTGCCATTCCCGATGCGGGCGACGTCGTGCTCACGCTCACGGACGCGGGCGCCTCTCCGTGCGTGCCGCATCTCGCGGGACGCTGACGAGCAGTTTGTCGGGAGTTTCCCCTGCGCAACAGCCGAAATCGCCCAGAATGTTCGGCAATTCGCCTCACGTGATCGGCGGCTCGAAACCACGACCTTTCCCCCATGAAGCGCGATCGGCGCGCCTCGCCCACGAAGGCGGACATCAGGAGATCCCGACCATGCACACCAACATCAAGGCTTCACTGTTCGCGCTCGCGCTCGTCATGCCCCTCTCGGGTGCCTGGAGCGCCGCGAACGAGCTGCTCGTCCTGCAGCCGCAGAGCCGCCTCTGGATCGACGGCTCGTCCACGATGAAGCGTTGGACGTGCAAGGCTGGCGCGGTGAACGCCATCGTCGAGGCCAACGGGCCGAACGCCATCGCCACGCTCCTGACCGGCGACAAGGGCGTTCGCACCGTTCGCGTCACCGTGCCGGCCGCGCAGATCGACTGCGACAACGGCACGATGAACGAGCACATGCGAAAGGCGCTCAAGCTCGCCGACCATCCCTCGATCGACTTCCGCCTCACGACCTATGACGTCGCGCGCAACGCCGATGGTGTCACCGGCACGATGACCGGCACGCTGTCGCTCGGCGGCGTCGAGAAGACGATCACGATGAAAGCCGAGGGAAAGTCCGAGGACGCGATGCTCCACATCACCGGCTCCTATCCCCTGAACATGAAGGACTACGATCTCAAGCCGCCCACGCTGATGTTCGGGCGAATCAAGGTTGGCGAGACCGTGACCGTGAACTTCGATCTGCTCCTCAAGAGCTGACACCCACCCGAATTCGACGAGAGGACCCGACCATGACCAAGCGATACCTCATTCTCGCCGCGACGTTCGCGGTGGCCACGCCCGCGCTCGCACAGCAAGCGACGACCACGATCGCCATCACGCAGAGTGCCGCTGCGATGGATACCGTCTCCAAGCCTGGAACGGTCACGGCCACACCGGCCGACACGCAGCCCACCAAAAAGCCCACGCAGCAACGGCTACCGCGCTACATCGCCTCGTCGTCGCAGATCCAGTACATCCGCTATGCCGATCAGCGCGGGCTCAATGTCTTCGAGTCGCCCAAGGAAGCGGGCGCGGATTACACCGGGCTCAAGGTTTCCTGGGGCGGCGCGTTCGCCCAGCAGTATCAGAACCTGACCCATCAGAACAGCGCGTCTCCGAAGGTGGTCACTGGCTCAACGGTCAATCAGAACCAGCTCATTGCCCTCGGCCAGGGTTTCAACAACGCCGACGCCAACCTCTTCCTCAACGTGCAGGTCGCGCGCGGCATCCGCGTCGCCGTCGAGAGCTACGCGTCGGCGCGGCACCATCAGGAATTTTGGGTGAAGGACGGCTACTTCCTGATCGACGGCTCGCCGATCGAGAACAAGCTGCTGGACAAGATCATGCAAGTCGCCACCCTCAAGGTCGGCCACTTCGAGGTCAACTACGGCGACGAGCACTTCCGCCGCAGCGACAACGGACAGACGATCTACAACCCGTTCATCGGCAACTTCGTGATCGACGCCTTCACCACCGAGATCGGCGCCGAGGGCTACCTGCGCAAGAACGGCTACATGGCGATGATGGGTATCACGGGCGGCGAGGTGCACGGGCAAGTGACGGCGCCAGGACAGCGTGGACCCTCGTACCTGGTCAAGCTCGGCGTGGACAAGAAGCCGCTCGACAACGTGCGCGTCCGCCTCACGGGCTCGATGTACAAGACGGACCGCTCGGTCGGCAACACGCTGACCAGCGGCGACCGCGCCGGCTCACGCTACTACGACGTGCTCGAGAACTCGACGTCGACGGAGACGGCCAACGCGTGGAGCGGCGCGATCCAGTCGGGCATGCGCAACATGGTGACGGCCTTCGTGGTCAACCCGTTCGTCAAGGTCGGTGGCGTGGAGCTGTTCGGCAACGTCGAGACGATGACCGGCGCCGCGGCCACGGAGCTCCAGCGGCGCACGCTCCGGCAGCTCGTGGGTGAAGGGCTCTACCGATTCGCCGGTGAGAAGCTCTACGTGGGCGCCCGGTACAACACGGTCAAGGGCGAGCTCGCCGGCATCGGAAACGACATCACCGTCAACCGCACGCAGTTCGGCGGCGGCTGGTTCGTCACCCCGAACGTGCTCTCCAAGATCGAGCTCGTGAACCAGAAGTATCTCGACTTCCCGACCGCCGACATTCGCAATGGCGGCCAGTTCAAGGGTGTGATGATCGAGGGTGTCGTCGCGTTCTGACGACCGATCGCGCACTACAGGGCGACGATCCGCGGGGGTCAGAGTCCGGGGTCAGAGTCGCG
>JBDTOD010000163.1:0-8979 GCA_039933415.1 bacterium | reverse complement strand
GCGTGATCTGCTCCTCGCCCATGAGATGGCGAAGCGTGTTCTTGAGCTTCGTCTGCTGGATGAACAGGTCGTGCTCGGCCTGGAGTCCAGGCGCCACCATCGGGCTCTTGTAGTAGAACGAGAGCCACTCCTGGATGCCCTTCATCCCGGCGCGCTGCGCGAAGTCGCTGAACAGCGCGAGGTCGAGCACGAGCGGCGCGGCGAGAATCGAGTCGCGACAGAGGAAGTTGACCTTGATCTGCATCGGGTACCCCATCCACCCGACGATGTCGATGTTGTCCCAGCCTTCCTTGTTGTCGCCGCGCGGCGGGTAGTAGTTGATGCGCACGACGTGCGAGAAGCCCTTGTAGAGATCCGGGTACTGCTCGGGTTGCAGGATGGTGTTCAGCACCGAGAGCTTCGACTCTTCCTTCGTCTTGAACGACGCGGGATCGTCGAGCACCTCGCCGTCGCGGTTGCCGAGGATGTTCGTCGAGTACCAACCGGCGAGACCGAGCATGCGCGCCTTGAGGCCTGGCGCGATGACGGTTTTCATCCACGTCTGGCCCGTTTTGAAGTCCTTGCCCGAGATCGGCACGCCGCGCTCGTTCGCGAGCTGCACGAGCGCTGGAAGGTCGACCGAGAGATTCGGCGCGCCGTTGCAGAACGGGACCCCCTCCATGATCGCCGCGTAGGCGTAGAGCATCGACGGGGCGATCTCCTCGTCGTTGTTCTCCATCGCCCGCTCGAACTGCTCGAGCGTCGCGTGCTTCGGACCCGCCTTGATGTAGATCTCGGTCGAGGCACACCACACGATCACGATGCGGTCGCACTTGTGCTTCGCCTTGAAGTCGCGGATGTCCTGGCGGAGCTGCTCCGCGAGGTCGCGCTTGGTCTTTCCCTTCTTGACGTTCGTGCCGTTGATGCGCGTGACGTACTTGTTCTCGAACACCGCGGGCATCGGCTTGATGCTCTGCAGGAACTCCTTGATCGGCTCCAGATCGCGCTCCTCGAGCACGCCCGCGTTCTTGGCCGCCGCGTAGGCGTCGTCGGGAAACGGGTCCCACGCGCCGAACACGATGTCCTTCAGGTCGGCGAGCGGGACGAAGTCCTTGATGAGCGGAGCGCGATTCTCCGTGCGCTTGCCGAGGCGGATCGTCGCCATCTGCGTGAGGGAACCGATCGGCTTGCTCCGCCCGGTGCGGATGCTCTCGACGCCGGCCATGAACGTCGTGGCGACGGCGCCCAGGCCTGGCGTGAGGATGCCGAGGCGGCCGGTGGCGGGGCGTGGGGTGCTGGGTGCGTCTGAGGCGGAACCTTGCACGAACTTATTCTCCTTTGAGCATAGGGCGCGGCGTGCGTTGACGAGCCCAGAACCGGGGACGTGCCTCGGTCTCCGCGCGCGCTTCCGCCTCGTCCGCTCGGGTAGTGGCCGTGTAGACGTACACCACCCGCTGGACCACCGTGATCCAGGCCGTGAGGGTCAAGATGATGATGATGATCGCGAGCACCCACCCGTTGAACACCAGGCCGAAGAACGCCTGCGGTGCCGACAGGAGAACCACCCGTTCGGGCCGCTGCAGCAGCCCGACCTTCGCGTCGAGACCGAGCGACTCGGCTCTCGCCCGCGTGTACGACGTGAGAAACGCGCCGACCAGTCCGAGCAGCGCGGTGATGAGCAGTGGAACGCTACCATGCAGCCGGCTCGTCGCGTAGAACACCGCCAGTCCGCCGAGGACGAAGCCGTCGGCCAGCCGATCGAGCGTGGAATCGAGGAACGCGCCGAACTGGCTGCTGGTGTTCGAGCGCCGCGCGACGGTCCCATCGAGCACGTCGAACAACGCCGTCACTCCGAGGAACCAGCCGCCTGTCTTGATGTGCCCGGTTCCGTAGATCACGCCGCCGACGACCGTGCACAGGGTGCCGATGACGGTGATTGTGTTCGGGTGCACCCCGCGCTTCACCAGCCAGTTGGCGACTGGATCGATGAGCGTGAGATAGCCTGTCGTGATCCAATCGGGCAGAAGCTTCATGCGGCTCCGAGGCGCACGGAAGTCCCGCGGCCGGTGGGTCGCGCGGCGGTGACGATCAGGGAGATGACAGATGGGCCAGAGTTGTTCTTCCGGCCCTCAAAGGTATCCGGCATCACCAATGCCAGCAACCAACCCACGATCCTCGATCCTCGCGCCGCGTCACGAGTTGGCGTGGTTCACGGAACCGACCAGAGAAATGCGGCCGCGGAGAGCGGCGCGGTGCGGCTCTGGTACGTGCGCGAGCCGTCCACGGTGACGGCCTTGAACGTCACCGGGCTCCCCGTCGCCAGACCGGTCACGGGGACCGTCTCTGCCGTGTTGGCGGGGATCTGCCGAAGAAAGAGCTCGCCCCCGCCCGTCGAGACGACATAGACGTTCACGGCCTGGCTCAGGTTGTTCGTGAGCTGCACGCTCGGGCTGGCCGTCGCTGGCGTCGTGGGTGCGGTTCTCACCTCGACCTGGCGAGGACCGCAGGCGGTGGCCGCAACGATGGACAGCAGCAGCAGCGAAGCTTTGACGGGGACTCTCATGCTTACCGGATCCTCTCGATCGGGACGTTATGTAACGCGCAAAATGTCGTCGGAACGGTGCAAGACACATGCGAAGACCAGCTCGGCACAGATTACCGATAGAGCCGGAAGGGCGCCACCATGCGCTCCCATGCCGCAACGGACGCCGCATCTCGCGCGACGACGCTGTCCGGATCCTCACCGCGCATGAGCGCTTCGCGCATCGCGGGGCGGCCGAATCGGTCATCGAAGGCGGCGGCTCGGACCACGAGAGAATCCGGCGCGGCGCGCGAGATGGCCCACAGCAGCGCGGCGCCCGTGCGCCCCGGTGAGAACCGATCGCGATCCGTGAGCACAATGCGGATGCCCGGAATCGTGCGCCCCGAGAACTTCCCGTCGCCGGCACCCTGCGGCGTGAAGTCGCTGCGCTCGAATCGAACACCGGGCAGACCGCGCGCGGTGAGTTGCTGCACCACCTGGTCCGCGGGAAGCCACGGTGCTCCGAGTCGCTGAAAGGCGTCCGTCGTTCCGCGACCGACGCTCAGATTCGTTCCCTCGAACGCGACCAGCGCGGGGTAGATCGTCGCGCTGGTCAGCGTCGGCAGATTCGGCGACGGCCTGACCCAGGGGAGGGCGGTCTGATCGAACCACATGTCGCGTCGCCATCCATCCGCCGGTACGACGCGCAGGTCGGTGCCGAGCTCGAGCTGCGCAACGAAGACGCGCGCGAGCTCGCCCATCGTGAGACCATGCCGGAGCGGTGCGGGGTAGAGCGCGTAGGCACGTCCGGGACGCGAAGCCGTCGGCTCGTTCGCATTGGCGAGCGCGCTGTCGAGCATCGGACCGTCGGCATGGAGACCGGTCAATGGATTGGGTCGATCCAATACGATGACCGGCAGTTTGAGCCGCCCAGCCGATCGCATCGAGTAGAGCATCGCGCCCACATAGGTCCAGGTCCGCGTGCCGATGTCCTGTAGGTCGATCACGAGCACGTCCAGATCGCGGAGCGTGCTGTCGGGCGGGGCAATTGTCCCATTCGTGTAGAGTGACACGATCGTGAGACCACTCCGCGCATCGACACCGCTCGCGAGGTTCTCGCGATCCTCCGTTCCGCGGATGCCGTGCTCTGGCGAGAAGAGACGTATCAGTCGCGCTCCCACCCGACGCGCCTCGGACCCGGCGAGTCGCTCGATGTCGGACTCGCCCCGCGCGTCGACCCCCGTGTGATTCGTCAGCAGCCCGACGCGTCGGTTGCGAATCAGCCCGACACTATCGCTGAGCAGGACGTCGATGCCCGGTCGTACGACGGAGGCCGCCGATTGGCTCTGGCCCTGCAGCGCGCACCCGGCGCTGGCGGCACCGAGTGCCAGAGCGCCCGTGGCGACGATTCGGCCGAACGGAAATGGCCGGACGAGCCGGCGATTCATCCATTTGATTTTCGGGACGACGTCTCGCATTTCGTTGCCTCGCATCGCACAATGATGGCGCCTGGCGCGCTGCGGCACACGTGGGCAGCATTCGGGCCTCGCCCCGAGGGGCGCCCCCCAACCCTCACCCATCGCTTCCGTTTATGAACCTCTCCTGGATCGACTGGGCCATCGTCTTCGGCTATTTCGCCCTGTCGATGGGCATCGGCATCCTCTTCACGAAGAAAGGCGGAGAGAGCGTCGAGGAATATTTCCTGTCCGGCCGCAATGTGAGCTGGTGGCTGGCCGGCGCGAGCATGGTCGCCACCACGTTCGCCGCCGACACGCCGCTCGTGGTGACCGGACTGGTGTTCGCCAACGGTGTCGCGGGCAACTGGCTGTGGTGGAACATGCTGATGAGCGGGATGCTCACCGTGTTCTTCTTCGCGCGGCTCTGGCGCCGCGCCGGCGTGATGACGGACGTGGAGTTCGCCGAGCTCCGCTACAGTGGCAAGCCCGCAGCGACGCTGCGTGGCTTTCGCGCGTTGTATCTCGCCCTCCCGATCAACCTGATCATCCTCGGCTGGGTGACCAAGGCGATGATCAAGATCCTGACGATCTCGCTCGGCCTGCATCCGGTGAACGTGCTCGGCTTCAACGTGTCCGGTGAGGTGATCGCCGTCGGCATCTGCTTCGTCATCACCGTGGCGTATTCGACCGGTGCGGGCATGTGGGCCGTGCTGTGGACCGACCTCGTGCAGTTCGTCATCAAGATGAGCGCGGTGATCGTGCTCGCCGTGTACGCCGTGCGCGCGGTGGGCGGGATGGACAAGCTCAAGGCGGGACTCGCGACGCACTACGGCAGCGCCGACGCGGCGATCTCCGTGCTCCCCGTGCGATTCACCGGCTCGGGCATCAGCGGGTACGCGTGGATGCCGCTGCTCTCGCTCGCCGTGTTCCTCTCCGTGCAGTGGTGGGCCGCCTGGTATCCCGGTGCCGAGCCGGGTGGAGGTGGCTACGTCGCACAGCGCATCTTCTCATCGAAGACGGAGCGGGACGGCGTGCTCGCCACGCTGTTCTTCCAGGTCGCGCACTACGCCATTCGGCCGTGGCCATGGATCATCACCGGGCTCGCGACCGTGCTGCTCTATCCGGGGGGAATCGGCCCAGCGCACGATCACGAAGCGGCCTACGTGCAGGCGTACGTCGATCTGCTGCCGACGCCGTGGCGCGGCTTCATGATGGCCGGCTTCGCCGCTGCGTACATGTCTACCGTCGGCACGCAGCTCAACTGGGGCGCGTCATATCTCGTCAACGACTTCTATCGTCGCTTCATCAACAAGACGGCTGCGGACAAGCACTACGTGAGCGTGTCGCGCTGGTCCACCGTGCTGCTCTTCCTCCTCTCGATCCTCGTCACGTCGCAGCTCGACACCGTGGCGTCCGCGTGGGAGCTGTTGCTCGCGCTGGGATCGGGGACGGGACTCGTGCTCATTCTGCGGTGGTACTGGTGGCGTATCAACGCGTGGAGCGAGATCAGCGCGATGATCGCGTCGTTCGTCGTCTCGCTGACCGCATTGGCGATGGTGAAGGCCAGGCTGCCCGCCGGCAGCCCGCTCGTACAGGCGTACGTCATGCTCATCACGGTCGCCGTCAGCACGATCGTCTGGATCAGCGTCACGTTCATGACCAAGCCGGAGCCGGAGGCCAAGCTGGAGTCGTTCTATCAGAAAGTTCGGCCTGGTGGCCCGGGCTGGCGCCGCATCTCCGACCGGCTGGGCTACGGAGGCGAATCCATCCCGGGCGGGGCACTCGCCTGGACGAACTGGCTGGCCGGCGTCATCGCGGTGTACTCGAGCCTGTTCGGCATCGGCAAGCTCATCTTCGGGGAACGCGGGACGGGGCTCCTGCTGTTGTCGATCGCGGCCGTCGCGTTCGGCTGGATCGCCAAGGCGTTCCGGGAGGAGGACGCCAGTGTGCGCGCACAGCGCGACGTGGTGGCTGCGGCGGGCGACTGAGCCGACGGGAACCCCGGGATGCGAGAGGGATTGGTTGGTCGTATCCCGGGGCAGGCCAAGCAGTTTCGAGCTTGAACCTCTCGTCGTCCTGGGGTATATAGAGTGTGATGGATGACGCGCGCCGAGTGGCGCGACCCACGCTGGAGGATCCATGAGCACGACCAACCAACCCGAAGTGTTGATGACCGTCACCTCCGTCGCGGGGGAAGAGGTCAAGAAGTTCATGCAGCAAGAGGGTGTCGACCCGGCGATCGGCGGCCTTCGCGTCAGCGTTCAGCCTGGTGGTTGCAGCGGCTTCAAGTATGGGCTGCTCATCGAGGATCAGGCAGCGGAAGACGACATCGTCGTCGACCAGGGGGAGTACAAAGTGTTCGTCGACCCCTTCTCGGCGCAGTACATCGGCGGCGTGATCATCGACTATACGTCGTCCATGCAGGGATCGGGCTTCACCTTCAAGAATCCGAACGCAACCGGCGGCTGCGGCTGCGGTAGTTCCTTCTCCGCCTGACACTCCCCCAACGCATGACACAGCCGGTCACTGACGCCCCTGCGGACGTCGGCACCGGGCACGAGGCCCGCGATCGCTCTGCGATTCGCGGGCCTTCTCGTGTCCGGGACCACAGCACCGCACGTGAGCGAATCCGCACATTCGTTCTGGATGAGCACGAGGACATCGCGCACCTCGTCGCGACACGCATCGCCACCCTGATCGGGGAGCGGACGGCAGCGGGCCGGAAGCTCGTGCTTGGGCTCGCGACGGGATCGACGCCGATCGGCGTGTACCGGGAGCTCATCCGGATGCACCGCGAGAAGGGGCTGAGCTTCGCCAACGTCGTCACGTTCAATCTCGACGAGTACTACCCGATGTCGCCGGAGAACATGCACTCCTACCACCGCTTCATGTGGGAGAATCTGTTCTCGCACGTCGACATCCCGCGAGAGAGCGTACACATCCCGCGCGGCGATATCCCGCGCGAGATCGTCGACCAGGAATGCAAGCGCTACGAGCAGGAGATTGTGGCGGCCGGCGGCATCGACTTCCAGATTCTCGGCGTCGGCAAGACGGGCCACATCGGCTTCAACGAGCCCGGCTCCGGCGCGGAGAGCCGGACGAGACTCGTGCATCTCGACGCCGTCACGCGGCGCGATGCGGCGGCCGACTTCTTCGGTGAAGAGTTCGTGCCGAAAGAAGCGATCACCATGGGCGTCGCAACGATTCTCGATGCCCGTGAGATCGCGATCATCGCGACGGGCGAGCACAAGGCGTCGATCGTTCGCCGATCGGTCGAGGGAGAGATCAACCTCGAGGTGGCGGCGACGTTCCTTCAGCGACACGCCAACACGACGTTCTACGTGGACCTCGCGGCCGGCGCCGATCTCACGCGCGTGGCCACGCCATGGCTGCTGGACGAGGTGCAGTGGGCACCGGACCTGATGCTGCGCGCCGTCGTCTGGCTCTCGCAGCAGACGGGACGCGCCATCCTCAAGCTCACCCAGCGCGACTACGCCGAGCATGGGATGTCGTCGCTCGTGGCGCGATACGGGACACCGGGCGCGGTGAACGGCGAAGTGTTCAACGCGCTCGGCGCGAAGATCCGCGGCAAGAGCAAGCTGCCCAAAGGGCGCCGCACGATCCTCTTCTCGCCGCACCCGGATGACGACGTCATCTCGATGGGCGGCATCCTTCGCAAATTCGTCGAGAACAAGAACGAGATGCTCGTCGCGTACATGACGAGCGGCAACATCGCGGTGTTCGATCACGAAGTGCGCAAGTACGTGGACTTCCTGCGCCGGCTCGATCACGACCGGGGCATCGGTGGTCACGACGTGGAGACGCTCGCCGATCGCGTGTATGCCTTTCTCGAGTCCAAGCAGCCGGGCGACGTCGACATCCCCGAGGTGCAGGACATCAAGCGAATCATCCGCGAGAGCGAAGCGGTGGCCGGCATCGAGGTGATGGGACTGACGCGCGACAACGCGCGGTTTCTGAACATGCCGTTCTACCAGACCGGCAAGGTGAAGAAGGATCCGATCGGGCCCGCCGATGTGACGATCGTGCGCGAGCTTCTCGAGGAGCAGCGCCCGGAGATCGTCTTCGTGGCCGGAGATCTGTCCGACCCGCACGGCACGCACCGGATGTGCAAGGAAGCGATCGACCACGCCCTCGGGGAGATCACGTTCCCGCGGCCCGAAGTGTGGCTGTATCGCGGCGCGTGGCAGGAGTGGAGCGTGACGGATGCGACATGGCTCGTTCCGATGTCGCAGGAGGAGCTGCGCACGAAGATCCAGGCGATCTTCAAGCATCAGTCGCAGAAGGACTCCGCGCCCTTCCCAGGGCAGGACGACCGCGAGTTCTGGCAGCGCGTCGACGCGCGCAACAAGGACACGGCGTCGCTCCTCGACCGTCTCGGGCTGG
Organism: bacterium; assembly: GCA_039933415.1. Classification (GTDB taxonomy): domain Bacteria; phylum Gemmatimonadota; class Gemmatimonadetes; order Gemmatimonadales; family Gemmatimonadaceae; genus AG11. The sequence continues at coordinate 618 of JBDTOD010000163.1, read as the reverse complement.
CCGAATACTTCGCCATGGAAGCGTACGTCGTCGCATAGAGGTCGCCGATGACCCGCTTCACGGCGCTCGACGCCGTCGTGCTGATCGCCTATCTGGCCGGCACGACGACCCTCGGTCTGTACGTGGGCCGGAAGCAGCGCGACGCGAAGGACTACTTCGTCGCCGACGGTGCCATTCCATGGTGGGCGGTGATGCTCTCCATCGTGGCCAGCGAGACGAGCGCGCTGACGTTCATCAGCATCCCGGGCCTGTCCTACGGTGCCGCGCCTGGCGCGGGCAATCTCGGATTTCTCCAGGTGGTCGCGGGGTACATCATCGGACGGTTCGTCGTGGCAGGCGTGCTGCTGCCCCGCTATTTCGCCGGCAATCTCGTCACGGCCTATGCGCTGCTCGAGACGAGGTTCGGACTCGCGACGCGGCGATTCACGTCCATCGTGTTCATGGTGACACGCGCGCTCGCCGATTCCGTGCGCGTATTCGCGACGGCGATCCCGGTCGCCCTGATCATCAGTCCGTCGGTGACGAACAAGGCGTACGTCATGCCGATCGCCGTGCTGCTGCTCGGCATGCTCACGGTGCTGTACACGTACAGGGGTGGGATGAAGGCCGTCGTGTGGA
>JBDTOD010000162.1:0-9456 GCA_039933415.1 bacterium | reverse complement strand
GGCGTCGCGTTTCCCACCATGACTGTTGCGACGACAATCGCGCATCGCGCGAAGTTCCACCTCATCGATTCGCTCCTCTGGTTTCCGGTCACCGATCAGCCGAACTTCGCGTCCACCGCAGCACGAATGGCGTCGAGCGACTCGGCAGCCCCGTACAATCGCACGATTATACCGAGACCGAGGCATCGGCTGCGAGTCCCGACCGTGCCGTTCGCGAACAAATTACTTACGGGAGGTTGGCTCGAGCCGTCTTCGTGGGCGAGGTACCCGCAGCGGTACCCACTTGCTCCTCCCCGATCCCACACGAGATCGACGTCCGGCGTCCGCGGTCTGGCGTGAGGTGTGGTCGCTCCACAGACTTGGCGAGCGCACGACCGTAGCGCGGGCCATAAATTAGGGCCATACGTCGTTGCCGCTGCACCCATGCGCGCGGCGCAGGATGCAGCCCGACCCATCAGCTGGGTCGCGCCGCGCCCACCCTCGTCGCAATACCAGTTGCCTCTCGCATTCGAACGACCGCGTCGACGAGCTCCGCGATGACGGCGTTCCGCCTGGTGACGTTTGGCGGCCTCGCCGTCGAGCGAAGCGATGGCGCGCCCGCGTCGGTCGGCTCGCAGCGCAAGGCGCTCGCGCTTCTAGCGGTGCTGGCGGTGGCGGGTCCGACAGGTGTGTCGCGTGACCGGCTCGCGGCGCTCCTGTGGCCGGAGAGCAACGCGGAGCGGGCTCGAGGGGCGCTCAACCAGATGCTTCACGCCCTCCGCCGTCAACTCGGCGCCGCCGAAGCGGTACGTGGCTCGGCCACGCTCTCGCTCGACGACGCCCACATCGAGAGTGACGTCACGCGCTTTCGCCGAGCGCTCGATGCAGGCGATCTCGAGAGCGCGGTCGATGTGTACGCGGGAGCCTTTCTCGACGGCGTCCACATCGACGGCGCTGACGAGCTGTCGCGCTGGATGGACGCGGAGCGCCGAGCGTTCGCAGAGAGATACGGCGCTGCGTTGGAGCAGCTCGCCCGCGCCGCCGACGCAAACGGTGAGGGGGTCGCCGCGGTGAGCCGATGGCGGCGCGCCCAGGCGGCCGATCCGCTCAATTCGCGTATTGCGATGGCGCTGATGCGGGCGCTCGATGCGGCGGGCGATCGGGCCGGCGCTCTCACGCACGCGCGCATTCACCAGGCATTGCTGGCTCAGGAGCTCGGAGTGTCTCCAGACCCAGAGGTAGCCGCTCTCGGGTTGCGATTATCGCAACACGACGCGGGCGCGCTGCCGCCGGCCGCCGGTGCCCGCGAGGCCGTGCCGATGCCTGCGCTTCAGGGGGTGTTGGAAGACGCGCCGGTGGAGTCCGCGGAATCGCCGACCGCATCACCGAACACGCTGCCAACGCGCGCGGATCGTTCACCCGTCGTCGCGACTGAGTCGGCCACCCACCGGAACGATCTGCCGTGGGCCCTCGGAGTCGGCTTCACGCTGTTCGTCGCAGTTGCTGTCGCCGTGTTCGTGATGGATCGCCGCGAGCGTTCGACGTTGCGCACCGAGCGACCCGACGCGCGCGCCACTGTTCGGCCGCCGGCGGGTGGGCGGCGCGTGGCGGTCTCGGTGCTGGCCAATCGAACCGGAGACCATCGGCTCGATGCATTAGGGCTGATCGCGTCGGACTTCATCACCCGTGGGCTCATCAGTTCCCCGCTTGTGGAAGTCATCGAAGTGGGCGCGCTGTACGCGCAGGGCCGTTCTCCGTCAGGTGTTCCGACCGACCCGGCGACACTCGCAGCGCGGACAGGAGCCTCGCTGGTCGTGGACGGGAGCTACTTCCGCACACGCGATTCGGTGTGGTTCAGCGTTCAGGTGCTCGACGTCGCGAGTGGCCGGGTGCTGCGCACTCTCGATCCAATCGGGTCGTCGGTGTCTGATCCGTTGGCCGCGGTCGACGAACTACGCCAGCGTGTGGCCACCGGTCTCGCCACCATTCTCGATCCGCGGGTGAGCCCCCTCATCCCACCCGCGACGCGACCTCCGCGCTACGAAGCGTATCAGGAGTATGTGCTGGCGCAGGGGTTGTACTGGCGCGGAGCCTTCGACGCGGCGACGCCACACTTTCGGCGCGCGGTGGCACTCGATCCCGATTTTCTCGTCGCGGCGGTCTGGCTGGCTGGCAACGCGGTGAGCGTTGGTCGCTGTGACGTCGCCGATTCCGTGGTGCGCGCATTCGACCGCAAGCTCGACGAGCTTGGGCAGTGGGAGCGACTCACGCTTCGCGTGCAGCGTGCCCGCTGCGACAGCGATTGGGACGAGCACAACAGGCTGCTGCGCGCGCGCATCGCGTTCCAGCCGAGCTCCGGGTTCAACATGTGGGCGCTCGGCAACGGCTCGCGTCAGCTCAACAGGCCGCGAGAGGCACTCGCGACGTTGCGCTCGCTCGATCCGGATCGAGATCTCGCCTGGCTCTCCGATAGCGGCAAGGTGCTCTACTGGCGTGAGGTGTCATCAGATCTTCACGCGCTCGGAGACTTCACCGCGGAGGCTGAGGCGGGCGCGCGAATGGACCGCGACGGTCATGGGCGGCTCGCGGCGCTGTACGTGCAGGCTCGGGCACGTGCCGGAGCAGGGAGCGGTCGCGAGGCAGTCGCGCTACTCGCCGACGCCGGCGCACTCGACCCCGAGCCTGGACTCGTAGCCGCGTTCACGAGCGGCCGCATGCGTGCCACACGGTTGGCGACCCCCGCTTGGGCTCTGCATCGCGTGGGACTGGAGCTCCAGTCGCATGGAGACGCGCCGAACGCTCACGCGGCGATCGAGCAGGCACGCGAGTGGCTCGATCATCGGGCGGTGGCGGGACGGCCCGCGCCCGAGCAGCGATTTCTGCTTGCGCAGTGCCTCTGGGCGCTGGGCGACTTCGGCCGATCGCGCCATCTGCTCGAGCAACTGGTACGAGAGGATCCCGAGGACGCGCAGCTCGCCGGAGCACTGGGGGTGGTGGCCGCCCTACAGGGCGACACGGTCGCGGCCCGCCGCATGGACCGGACGCTCGCCGCCGCGCCCGCGCACTATCCCGTGGGCGGGCCCACCCTCGCGCGCGCGCAGATCGCGGCCGCCCTCGGACATCCGAGCGTCGCCCTCGATCTCCTGGAGTCGCTCCCCCACGGGGCCCACCCCTATGATTTCGAGCTACTCCACATCGATCCCGCCTTCGCGAGCCTGCGCACCGAGCCAAGGTTCCAGCGCCTTCTGCGCCCGCGCGGCTGATACAACGCCATTGTCGCGAAAACTATTTGTTCCGCGACCCTTCTGATGCAATCCTGAGGGAATCCTCACGGTGCGGTGAGAGCTGATGAGCAGGTTGCCGGTGTTCGCTCATCGCACTCACCTCAGGAGGAATGACATGTTACGCATCACGCAGCCCGTCACCGTCGTCTGTGGAACCCAGGTCCCGACCATTCGCAGGGGTGTACGCCCCCTTCGTTCGATCGTGATTGGCGCTTCGCTCCTGGCGCTCGCCGTCTCCGGCGCCTGTAGCGACGGGCACGGAGGCCGAGACGGCGGCTCGGCCGCACCGACGGTCGCTGGCGAGACCGCGCAGTCGGCACAGCCGTTCGAAATGACCAGAGGCGCCGACGCCATCCGCGTTTCCGATCCGAGCGAGGACGCCGTCGTCATTGCGGTGGGGACGGCGTTCGACAATGCGTGGAACGCGGCCGATGCCGCGCGGCTTGCCGCGCTCTACGCCGAACGCGCCGAGTTCGTGAACATCCTCGGCTCCATCACGACGAGCAGGGCAGCCATCCAAGCGCAGCACGCATTCCTGTTCTCCGGGCCGTTCAAGGGGAGCCGATCAGCGTCCGTCGTCCGCCGACTGGTGTACCTGACGGGCACCACCGCCATTCTCGACCTGGATGTGGAGCTCACCGGATACGTCTCACTCTCGCCGGGCATCCGCCCGACGCGACCCGGCGTGCTGGCGACGCGCTTCAAGCATCTGCTGGCGAAGCATGGTGGTCGTTGGTTCATCGAAACGACTCAGAGCACCGCGATCCAGCCGCCCATGGCGCCTCTACCCTGAGCGTGACGGAGCGAGCCCGCGGTGACCGCGCCCCTGTATTCGAAGCAATCGGCAATTGGCTATGCGACGCCGTAGACGCGAACCGCACACCGTCGATCACCTGCTTTTCCATTCCGGCGATGCGCACTTCACCAGAGAATCGGACGATGCGAAGGGGACTGTCCGTAACGGTTGTCTTGCACGCCTTTCGAACTGGGGTGCTCGTGCCCGGCCCGAAAGGGCTGACCATCGATCGTCGTCTCCTGCCCGAGTTGGAGCACCCTTCGGTCGCGGACGCGAGAATCCTCCGTGGGGTGGAACGGGCGGTGCAGTACATGCCCTCAGCGATGCTCTCCGAGGTCGCCTCCCCCGATCCAGACCTGCCCAATGCAGAACAGCAGGGACGAGGCGTCGCACGAAGCCGGACAGAATCGCAGTCCGTTCGCGGGACCGGGCGAGATGCGCGCGCTGTGTCGAGGCCGCGACTGGGTGACGACGCCGCTTGGCCCGGTCGACGGATGGCCAATCAGCCTCCGGACGACCGCCATGACGGTGCTCGCCGGCGGGTTCCCGAGCATCGTGCTCTGGGGCCCGCAGCTCGTCCAGCTGTACAACGACGGATACACCCCCTTCCTCGGCGTCAAGCACCCCAGCGCGATTGGCATGCCGACGCACGAGTGCTGGCCCGAGCTCCGCCCGGTCACGGCGCCGATCTACGAGGCGGTCTACCGCGGCGAGACGGTAACGCAGCACGACCAGCACTACCCGCTCCACCGTCGCGGCGCCGACGTGGCGCCGGATGACGTCTACATCACAAACTCCTTCGTGCCCGTGCGCGACGAGTCGGGTGCGGTGGGAGGCGTCCTCGTCACGCTCTTCGACACTTCGGCGCAGGTGGCCGGGCGGGCCGCGCAGGCGGAACAGGTGCGGCTGGAGGCCGGGCTCCGGCGCGCGCGCGAGGCGACGGCGATCCTGCTCGACCAGGTGAGCGACGCGTACCTGCTGATGGACCACGACTTCCGGATCACGGCGGTGAACCAGAGCGCCGAGCGCGCCACGGGGCGACCGCGTGAGGACCTCGTAGGGCGGACTCACTGGGATGCATTCCCGGGGTCGGTCGGCGCGGAACCGGAGCGGCAGTACCGACGGGCGGTGACCGAGCGGGTCGAGGCCCATTTCATCACCCACTACGTCGGCGACGGGTATGACGTCCACGTCGAGATCGACGCGTACCCAACGGGCGACAACGGCCTGGCCGTCTTCTGGCGCGACATCTCGGAGCGGGTGCGCGCGTTGGGCGCCGTCGAGGCGGCGCGCGCGGATGCCGAAGCCCGCGCGGCCACGCTCGCCGCTGTCATCGAGAGCATGCCGGACGCGGTGCTGGTCGGGGGGCCGGACGCCATCACGTTCGCGAACCGCGCGGCGCTGGAGCAGCTGGGCGTACCCTCGGTCGAGGCGTTGCAGGCGGCGGCATCGGCGGCCGGTCCGGCACGACCGCTCCCGGACGTGCTCCTCGACCAAGCCACCGGCGCAGTCGTTCCCCTCGCGACGACCCCCGTCGGCCGGGCCCTGCGGGGCGAGCAGTCCCACGCGCACTTCCTGCTGCGCGCGCTCGGCGCGCCAGACTCCGCCGGGACCCGCCCCGTGCGGGTCGCGGCGGCGCCCATCGTCGGTGCGGGCGGCGCCATCCTCGGTGCGGTCGCCGTGCTCACGGACAGGTCGCGGCTGGCGGAGGCCGCGGCTGAGCGCGAGCGCCTGCTGCAGCAGCTCGCGGTGGAGCGCGACCGCATCTCGTACGCGTTCCAGCAGGCCCCCGCCTTTCTCGCCATCATGCGCGGGCCGACGCACGTGTTCGAGCTCGTGAACGCGGCGTACGAGCAGCTCGTGGGTGGTCGCGAGCTCGTTGGCAAGTCGGTGCGCGAGGCCTTGCCCGAGATGCGCGACCAACGGTTCATCGAGCTGCTCGACATGGTACTCGCGACGGGGGAGCCATTTGTCGGGCGCGAGGTCCCGGTCTCGCTCGCCCGCACGTTTGGCGCCCCGCCGGAACAGAGGTTCGTGGACTTCGTGTACCTGCCCCTCGTTGAGGCGGATGGCACGCGGTCCGGGATCATCGCGCACGGAAGCGACGTGACCGAGCAGGTCCAGGCGCGGCGCGAGATCGAGCGCCTGCTCGCGGAGAGCGAGGGGGCTCGCCTCGACGCGCAAGCGGCGCGAGCGGAGGCAGAGGCGGCAAATCGTGCGAAAGGCGAGTTTCTGGCGGTGATGAGCCACGAGCTCCGCACGCCGCTCAACGCCATTGGCGGCTACGCGGAGCTGATGGAGATGGGGATTCGCGGGCCGGTCACGCCCCAGCAGCGCGACGACCTGCGGCGCGTGCAAGTGAGCCAGCGCCACCTGCTCGGCCTCATCAACGAGGTGCTGAACTACGCGAAGCTCGAGACCGGCACCGTCCACTACGACCTCGCGCCGGTCCGCGCGCGCGGCGCGCTCGGCGGAGCGGAGGTGCTGATCGCGCCGCAGGCGCAGAAAAAGGGACTCACGCTCGTCATCGAGGTCGGCCCGCCTGATCTGCTTGTGCGCGCAGACGCCGACAAGCTGCAGCAGATCCTGGTGAACCTGCTCTCGAACGCGGTGAAGTTCACCGACCGTGGGGGGCGGATCGCACTCGAGTGCACCACGGCGGGGAAGGGCATCCGTATCACGGTGTGCGACACCGGAAGCGGCATCGCCGCCGACCAGCTCGAGCGGATCTTCGAGCCGTTCGTGCAGGTCCGCGCCGACTTCACGCGCCCGTACGAGGGGACGGGACTGGGGCTCGCCATCAGTCGTGAGCTGGCGCGCGGGATGGCTGGCGACCTGACGGTCGAGAGCACGCTGGGGGTGGGCAGCGTGTTCACGCTCGAACTGCCGTGGGCCTGATGACGTGCCGCGACTGAGCGCGCGACACGCGCGAGATGATGCAGCGTCAGACCGTGCGGAGACCGGTGCTACGTTCTCTCGGCAAACACCAACGGCAGAAACGCTTCGAGGGCGTGGCGCCAGACGGTCCAGTCATGACCGCCCTCGATCGGAACGAAAGTGTGGCGGACGCCCGCTGCCCGGAGCGCGTCATCCATCTGGACATTGCCTTTCATCAGGCCATCGGTGGTGCCACAGGACAGCCAGAGCAGCTTCAAGCGCTTGTTCGCGTCCTTCGGTGCGCGAAGCACTTCGCCGAGCACCAGATCCTGCTTCGCGACGGAGGCGCTCATCCCGCCGATCCAGGCGAAGCGGTCGATGTGCGTCAAACCGATCGTCAATGCCTGTCCGCCACCCATCGACAGGCCCGTGATGGCTCGATTCTCCCTGCCCGGCTTGATCCGGTATTGCGATTCGACAAAGGGAATCGCGTCGTTCAGCAGGTCGTCCTCGAACGCGGTGCGCGTACCCGACGAGTCATCGGGACTGCTTGCACGCGGCGTGCGAGTGGCAAAGCCGTCCACCATGACGACGACCATCGGCGTGGCGCGTCGACTGGCCAACAGATTGTCCAGAATGAGATGCGCCCGACCGTATTCTGTCCACGTGGCTTCGGTGTCGAATCCCCCGTGCAGCAGTACGAGCAGCGGATAGCGCGCGCGTGGGTTCTGATCGTACCCGGGCGGAGTGTACACGCGCATTCGGCGAACTTTGCCCAGCGATTTGGAGTCGTAGTCGTGCAGACGCAGCGTGCCGTGGGGGACACTCGAGACGTAGTCGAAGATCTGCGGCTTGTCGGCCGGTATCTCGAACATGCTCGACAGCGGCATCGGCTCAGGCTTCACCGCTGGGCTTCCCAGATCGGCCATCCGAATTCCGTCGATCCACACGCTGTAGGCGTAGACGTTCGGCGCCAACGGTCCGATGGTCAATCGCCAGAGGCCTTGCTCGTCACGCTCCATCTTTTTCGAGGTGGACGCTTCGAGCGAGATCATCACGTTCGTCGCCGCCGGCGCCTTGACCTGAAAGGTGACGGTGCGATCCGGATGAATGTCGGGAAACGATTTCTGGGCGACTGCGGGCGCCGCACTGAGGAGAGCGCACTGAACGAGAAGCAGATGTCGTTTCATGCTACGATTTGCCATAGTGGAAGTCGGTGAACGCCACGCTGCCAGCGCCGCTGGCTCCCAGGGCGGGACGCGCCGCCTGAAATCCGCCGCGTTGCTGATTGTGATTGAAGCTCGATGCGTCGAAGTCCGCCGTCAGAGACTTCCAGCTCCGGCCATTCTCACTCGCCAGAAACTCGACACGGTTTCTCCGGTTCACCATCCGAAGCCAGGCGGTGTTCGCCGTCCACGTGCGCGTGGCCAGTACTTGCCCAGATCCGTACACGCGTAGTTGGCCGGTAGTCAGTTCCACATAGACCGCCACGTGCGGGTTGTATTGCAACGCCAGCGCGGCGCGAGCGTCGCCGGTGATTCTTGCACTCACCTGCACGACGTAGCTCTCGTCCCGGGCCATGATGGTGAGCGGCGAACACTCCGCGTAGGAATCGCCTTTCGTCCGGACCGTCAGCACGCCGTCGCCAGTCGTGAAGCGACTCATGTCGGACTCTTTCCATACCCCCCACGTCGCTCTCAGCGAGGGCGTTGAGAAATCATCTGACAGCGAGATCATGGGTCGTTGCGCGACGCCCATTGGTGCACGCATCGGTTCGGAGCGGCGTGCTCCCAGAGGAGCGCGTGGCCAGCCGTCGCTCGTCCATTCGACTGGCTCCATCAGGGTATGCCGGCCGAGCGTTTGAAAGTCTTTACGGTAGCCGTGATAGATGAAGTACCACCGATCGTCGGGAGTGGAAACGAGGCTCCCATGCCCTATGGACCACCACCCTTCGTCGCCGCCGTAGGTATGGATCAATGGGTTGTGTGGTGAGTTCTCCCACGGACCGAGCGGCGCTCTGGAGCGCGCGACAACTGCCATGTGACTGGTCGGCGGCCCGGCAGTGCCCCCTTCCGCACTGATGAGATAGTAGTACTCGCCGCGCTTCGTCAGCTTTGGACTTTCCAGCCAGACGCCTTCCGTTTTCCACTCCTGGGGAAAGACCCAGCCGTCATAGACTTTCTTTTGCTCGCCCACGGTGGACAGGCCGTCGGCGCTCAGCTCGATAGCGTGGCCGCCAGCGGAGTACAGGTAGCGTGTCCCATCGGGGCCTACGACATGGCCCGGATCGATGTCCTTCACCTTCAGATCGATCGGTGGGCTCCAGGGTCCCCGCGGATGCTCGGCGTGCACGACGAAGAGACGACCTGCCAGCGGGAAATAGATGAAATAGCGCCCGCCGTGCTCGACGAGATCAGGTGCCCATATCTCGCCGAGTGTTTCGGAGACGGCGTGCGAGATGGGGATCCAGTTGACCAGATCGCGGGAATGCCAGACGACCAGGCCGGGCGCATACGAATA
>JBDTOD010000161.1:0-9504 GCA_039933415.1 bacterium | reverse complement strand
GAGAGGATGTACGTCACGATCGCGCGCGTGTCGTCGGATGTGAGGCTCGGATGCGGCGGCATGACGCGATCGCCCCACTTGCCGCTGCCTCCGCTGACGATCTTCGTCATGAGCTGCTGCATCGCTTCCGGATGTCCCGCGTACCGCTGCGCGACCTGCACGTACGCCGGCCCGAGCGACGCGTGATCCACCGCGTGACAGGCGAGGCAGTCGCTCTTCTTGATGCGCGCGAGCCCGTCGGTCGCCGCGCCAGGCTGATGACCCGCGGCAGGCGGAGCACCGACGGCGTCCACCGGTGGCTCGTACTTCAACGCGACGCTCACGCGGCTTGGATCGATGCCGCGGCCGAGCCGGCCATCTTCCTTGTCGGTGACCTTTACCGCATACGCGATGCTCGGCTCGCCCCAGTAGAACGAGTGGTTGCCGGCGACGTCGAGCGTGACCTTGGGTGGATCGTTGCCGGCGAGAATCCGCACCGTTGCCTCGCCCTCCGCCCCCGCACGATCGCGCACGCGAAGGCGTACATCGTAGATCCCCGGCTTGGAGAATGTGTGACTGACCCACCACTGATTGACGACGTCCACGCGCCCGGGAATGCTCCAGGTGGTGTTGACGAAGAGGGTGTCCTTGAAGTCGTACGTGTAGGTGCCGTTGGCTGATAAGGCCGTGAGCAGCGGCACCGCGCCCACCGTCCGCGACGCCGTGATGTGCGCCACTGGCGGACGATTCCCCGGATGATAGGTGATGCGACTGAGCCGAGCGTTCTTGTTGGCCGAGTTCCAGTAGGTGCCGTACTCCAGGACGTACAGCGATCCGTCAGGACCGAGCTCGACGTCGCTCGGGTGGTCGAAGGTGAGCTGCGGAAGGAATGGCTCCATGCGCACATAGTCGCCCGACGGCGACAACGTCGTGGCCATCATCCAGCCACGCATCCACTCGTAATGAATGAACTTCCCGTCGTAGTACTCGGGGAGGCGGACCGCGGAGCCGGCGTAGTCGTCGTAGTGATAGACCGGGCCCGCCATCGCTGCTCGACCTCCCTCGCCGACGAGCGGAAACTTCTCGCTCTTCTCGTACGGGTAGTAGATCAGCGCCGGCTGTGCCGCAGGCAACACCTTGGCGCCGGTGTTATTGGGCGACGCGTTCACCGGACGCGCGGGATCGAAGAACTCGAACAGCTCGCCGGTGGTGAAGTTGAAGTGGCGGTACGGCTGATTGTTCGCGATGAACATTGGCCAGCCGAAGAAGCCCGCCTTCCGCGCCTGGTTCACCTCGTCGTAGCCGCGCGGGCCGTACACCGAGTCGCGTTGCGCGTCGGGGCCGATCTCTCCCCAGTAGAGCCATCCGTTGTGCGAGTCCACGCTGATGCGATACGGGTTGCGATCGCCCATCACGTAAATCTCCGGCCGTCCCTCGCCGCTCGTGAAGAGATTGCCGGCGGGAATCGTGTACTTGCCATCCGCCGTCGGCGTGATGCGCAGGATCTTCCCGCGGAGATCGTTGGAGTTTCCGGCGGAGCGGAGCGCATCGGCGATCGAGCGGCCCGGCGTCGGATCGATCGGGGCGTAGCTGCCGGCGATGAACGGGTTGGAGTTGTCGCCGTACGAGGAGAAGAGATGTCCCTCGCGGTCGAAAGCGAGCGAGCCGCCGGTGTGACAGCACCCCTTGTCGAACTTCACCTCGAGCAGCGCGCGCTCGTCGCGCAGCGAGTCCCCATCGAGCGTGAAACGCGCGAGCCGATGATGATCCGCGCCCGGCACGCTGTAGTTGACATAGAGCCAGTGGTTCGTCGCAAAGCTCGGATCGAGCGCGACGCCGATCAGGCCATTCTCGTTGCTGTCGTCCACCGAAAGCTTCGCGATCACTCGCCGCGCGCGGGTCGTTGGGTCGTATACGGAAAAGGTGCCGTGACGTTCGGCGATGAACACGCGCCCATCGCGCGCGACGGCGATCTCGGTCGGCTCGTCGAACACGCCCTCCAGCAGGACGTCCTGCTGGAACCGCGACGGATCGGGCGCTGGAAGCGATGGAATGGCCGGAGCGGCGACGACGGGCGCAGGTGCAGCCGCGACGGGCGCGGGTGATGGTGCCGTAGCGGTGCGGCACGACGTCATGCCGGCGATGAAGACGAGCCCGAGCGCCCCGCGCGCGAGCGTCGGCGATGCGTGGGCGGTGCGACGACTCGAGACGCTCATGATCGTTGCGACGGGGTCAAGGAGGACCGATCGACTCGGCGAGAACATAGCGCCAGTGCAGCCTCCGCTGCGAGGCGCTGGATGCGGAGCGAGCCGCAACTGCATTTCACGCGGAGCCGCGGAGAGCGCGGAGGAACTGCGATCTTTCACTCGTGTCGAACAGGCTTGATTCTCTGCACCAAGCAGGCCCGCTGGAAGGGCGGCCCTGGGATTTTGGGAGCGTGGCGCTAGCGTCCCTCCCCAAACCCTTAAAACTCCCGGCAGTTGGCAGTTCTCCGCGCCCTCCGCGTCTCCGCGTGAGCTGGCGTTTGCAGTTCCACGCAACCTCGGTGGTCTCCAAACCCCCGTGTGGAACGAGCGCCGAGATGTCGCGAACCTACGGCCCCGAATACGGCACGGCCCGCACCGAGTCCCACACCGCGAGCGCCGGCTTGTGTCGGTAGTTCACGTCCACGAGTCCGAGCTGCGCGAACAGCGGGAGGATCGACCCCTGCGGCAGCGAGAACGTGGGCAGATCGAGATCGGTGAATGTGATCTGGAAGACGCCGAGCAGCTTGGCCGCATCGGCGATCTGCATCTGGCGCCTGATGTAGCGCGCCTGCAGCTCGGGTGACGACGTCACCCCCGTCACCGAGCCCGACGTCCAACCGCCTTCGACGACCATCATCGGGAGCGGAGCGCCGCTCGTGAGCCTGGAGTAGTAGTCGAGCGGGATCTGCTCCGGCGTGGTGTAACCGGCGAGGTATGGATACGACGAGAGCCCGAGCGTCTGGACGAAGGGAAAGTCGGACCGGTCGCGAGCAATCCCCGCGTACGCGCCACTGCCCACGCCGAGGTGGCCCCACGCGACATCGACCTGCACGCTCACCATGAGCGTCGTCGTCGAGCCGGCGGCGCGGAGCTGCTTCGCCGCGTCGTTCGACATCTTCACCAGCGCGTCGTACACGGCCGGCTTCGAGACGGCGCGGATCAGATTGGTCTCGATCGCGAGCGCGAGCACGCTCGGATGCACGATGCTGTCGAATGCGACGACGTACTCGCGATAGACGCGCTGCACCGCCGGCTCGCTGATCGAGCGACCGAGCGCGACGAGCGCCGTGGACTCGGCGCTCCGATCGAGCCCGTTCGCCGGCTCGATCGTGGCGATGGTCGACATGCCGCGCTGCTGGAACAACCGCGCCACCTCGAGATGCTCGCGGCGCACGAGGAACGCCGCGCTCGTGTCGGCGAGCAGTGCCGCCCACGGCACGTCCACCACCCGCAGCGTCGCATCGGAGTGCCTGCTCACGGAATCGATCGTGCGCAGCACTTCGGCGAGCGTGATGCGAGGCGGGAGCGGCGAGAATCCCATCCGGAAGCTCCGTGTCGCGCCGGCAGGAGGTTCGGTGCCGGCGGATGCGCAGCTCAGGACGAGCGCGAAGACGAGCATGGCGCAGCGCGCCGTGGTGCGGCCACGTCGCTTCGACAGGTAGGCATATTCGCGATGCATCGAGAGCTCCATGGTGCCCAGTACGTGTTCGGCCGCGCCCGTGCTTCAGCCAACGCTCGCCAGGCCGCCGTGCTCGCTACACATTAGCCCTCATGACAACGAGTCGTGGCATCTTCATCGCGGTGAAAACAATGGCGGAGCGCGTCTGATGTCGTGGCCCGCATCGATCTTCGTCGCCCTGCTCACCGCCGTCGTCGCGTGCGTGTTCGCGGGCGTCGTCGCCCTCCTCTGCGTCGATTGGTATCGCATCTCGTCGTTCGAGGGAAAGTCGGGCTACTACGTCGTCGGCATCGCACTGGTCGGGCTCGTCGCGGGTTTCGTGATCGGGCTCGCCGCCAGCCGCATCGTCGCCGGTACGCTCCAGCCCTCGTTCCTCAAGTCGCTCGGCGCGTCGCTGCTCGTGGTGCTCGTCGTCGCCGGCGTTATCGGGGGGACGGCGCGGCTCATGGCCGACGTCCCCCCGAAGATCGCTGGAGAAGAACTACTGCTCGCCGTGGAGATCCGCTGGCCCGCGTCGCAGACGAAATCGCCGGCGACGGACACCGTCGCGCCCCGGCTGCGGCTTCGCGCGCTCGCTGGCAACGTGGCGCGCATCGACAAGGAGGGGCCGCTCTGGATGGAGGACGCACATCTCGTCGATGGACGATGGGTCGTCCCTGGCGCGGTCGAGGTGTTCACGAGCCGCGGCGGTCGGATGCTCGAGATCGATCCGGCGCCGGGCAAACCGAACGCGTTCCTGCTGCCCCTGCCCGCGTATCCCGGCAAACGGCAGCTCGAGTGGAGCGAGTGGATGCCGCGCGCTCGGCCCGGCGCACCGCCGCTGCCCGACGGGATGACGCTTCGGTTCAAGGTGCTGCCGCGCAGTCAACCCGTGCGCACGCAGACCTTCGGTCCTTTCGAGATCGCGACGGTCGCCGAGAGCTTCTATCCCGACGCGCTGATGGGGGTGCACGGGTTGGCGACGAGCGCAACGTTTCGTGTCACGTATCGCGGTGCACCGGTCGTCATTGAGGGCAGGAGCGCCGCCGACAGCACCACGCGCGTGAAGTATGATCGTGCCGACGCGGTCGCTCTGCTGCCGGGCGCTCCCGACGCGCTGCTCGTGCGTGCGACGTCGAGCGAGGAAGCGGGGCCGTTCTATCTCATCGTCGCCGAGGGCGACCACGTGCGCAGCGAGTATGTCGCGCCCGGCGCGTTGCGTCTCGAGGCGCCTCTCGTCACCAACGACGTGGCGAAGTTCAGGCAGGCGCGCGACCACTCGCCGCCGACCGGCACGGTGGACGCAATGACGTATGCGCAGCCGGGCGACTTTCTGTTTGAGGGCGCACTGCTCTCGACGCAGCCGCCCGCGGTGCTGCACTTCGGCGTGACGACCGATCAGCGGCTCAACCCGAACGTGCGACCGCTCGGCATCTCGCCCGACCGGCATCACGTCGTGCGCGTCGGATACGATGAGGACCACAGGACGGACGCGCTCGTGGTGACCGACCCGCGTTCGGGTGAATCGACGTATCTGCCGATCGATGCCGTGCACACGCGCGTGTCGCAGGTGAGCGCACTCGATCCCGAATGGCTCCAGCACTATTACGCATGGACGCCGAGTGCGAGCGGAGGGCTGCGCCTCGAGCCGAGGGCGAGCGTGACTCCGCTGCCCTGGCGCGGCGCGCTCAATGCCACCTCCCGCGACGGCTATCGCGAGTATGAAGTGGGACCGGCGGGCAAGGCGATGTTCGACGCGATGGCCGCGTTCCTCACCACCGAGATGGGTGCGACGCGCACGGCGGAGGATCTCACCGCGTCGGGCTTTCAGATGCATGTGAACGGACAGGTCGTGCATCTGTTCGACAACGACAGCGAACACCACGTGTCGATTTACATGGATTTCGACACGGACACCCGGCTCGTCGCGACGATCGCCGAACGGTTCGATGCCGCGCTCGCCACCGGCAAGTACGACGCGCTGTTCACCACCGACTCGACGGCGACGCGCTAGCGCGCGCCGTTCGAGCGAGGCTCACGTCACCGGTGCACGGCAGATGGCGCACGCGACGCCGACGTGCACCTCGAGCACGGAGCGCGCGCGACCGAAGGTGACGAGCTCGAACGCGACCTCTCCGCGCTCGCGGCGCAGCCGGGGCACGCAGGTACAGCGCGCATTCGTGCGTACGGGGCGTCCATCCTCGACGATGAGCGCATGACGGCGATCGGAGCGCACCAGTCGGCCTGACGTCCCCGACGGCCCGATGATCTTCCCGTCCGCGCTCTCGACGGCCGCCCACGCCGCCCCGTGTGCGTTCCAGTGCCGAGCGACGACGCGCGGCCGCATCAGGGTGGAATCCCACGCCGGATCGGCGACGCCCGGCACGGCGGGCGGAAGCGCGAGCAATTTCGTGAGCGTCTGTTCGTAGACGTCGTCGAGCTCCGTCCAGCTACAGGTGAGCACGGGGACGATGAGTCCTCGCACCCGATGGGCCGAGCGAGTGGGAGCGCCGAGTAGCGGAAGGATCGCGTCGGCGGCATCGCGCGCGGTGCGAGCGACGCGCGCTTCTGTCATCACCCAGTCGGACATCCCCTTCGCCGTGCCCTCGACGAACGGGCGCAGCACACGACGCAGCTCGCGTCGGAGCTCGTCTGTGTCGGCGTGGGTGTGCTGGCTCGCGGTCATCACAGAACGACTAGGCGCGGGTCGCGCGCGCAACAAGGGGTGGGTGGCATGAGGTGACGAGCGGGGTGCTCGCGGGTACGGCCTGCTCATCGGATGTCGTGCCAAGGGAACTGGACCGTTGAGCCGGGGGTAGCGGGTCTCTGATGATCGCGCTCAACCTCTCCTGGTCGGCGATTCGCGCTCTTGTCACCCGCGCTGTTGTCCTGTGGGCATTGCTTCGTGCGCTGGTCACCGCGGTGATGCTGATGGCGTCCGCAACCGGTGGCTCTGGGGACAGGCTCGCCGGTCCGAGGCCGTTCGCCGTCGTGGTCCTCTGCGCCGTGCTCGGCCTGGTGGATCTCAAGCGTCGTCGCGAGGCATCGCTCTGGGCCAACCTCGGGCTGTCGCGCACCCATCTCGCCTTCTTGTTCGCGATCGCTGCGACGGCGGGTGAGCTTCTGCTCGCGACCGTGCGACGGTAGCGTGCCGATCCTCGTCGCGGACTGCGTAGCCAAGTCGTTCGGGTCGCGACGCGTGCTCTCGGCGGCGACGTTGCGCGCCGAGCCAGGTCAGGTGCGCGTCATCTTCGGTCGGAACGGAATCGGAAAGTCCACGCTGCTCAAGATCGCCGCGGGGCAGATGTCGCCCGACTCCGGCGTCGTGCACTTTCGAGGCAAAGCCCACCTCGAGGTGCATCAGGCGACGCTCGCGCGGGATGGTGTGTTCTATCTCCCCGACCACGAGCTCCTCTCGGAGTCCTTCTCGCTGCGCCGGCAGATGAGATTCTACGAAGAGCGCTTTCGTCGCCGGAGCGTGGCCGACGCGGCGGCGATGGCGAACGTGTCTCATCTGCTCGATCGTCGGCCGCGTTCGTTCTCGGGCGGCGAGCTCCGTCGCGCCGAGCTCGCGCTGGTGCTCGTGCGACGTCCCGACTGTCTTCTGGCCGATGAGCCGTATCGCGGCATCGCGCCGGTGGACCACGACGTGTTGACGCGGCTCTTCCGTAGGCTCGCCGCCGACGGATGCGCGGTCGTGGTGACTGGCCACGAGGTCCCGACGCTCCTCGAGGCAGCGGACCACATCACGTGGTGCACGGCGGGAACGACGTACGAGTTGGGCACGCCCGAGGCGGCGAAGCGGCACCTCGAGTTTCGCCGAGACTACCTCGGCCCACACGGAGGCTGACGAACACGCTGGCGATTGCGCGCGCTAGCGCCGTTTCCCCTTGGCGGCGCGCTTGTGATCGCGCAGAGCCGCGCGGAGGAGTCCCTGCGCCGACCATTGCATCACCTCTACCGCCTCCGGGCCCGACAGTCCGGCAACGTCGGTGAGCCAGACGAGCGATTCGATCCCGGAGGCGGCGCGGATGGCCAGGGCCAGACGATGGAGCTCGCGCCTGGTGAGCCGGTCGAGCAGCGGCGCGAGCGCCTCCTCGATCCAGGCGATCGCACGACCTCGGCGGAGGGTGATCTCGCGGCGATCGGTCTCCGGATCCAGGGAGAGGCGCAGCGCCATCCGAAGCTGCGGCTCCGTCTCCAGCACGATGCGATGCAGCTCTTCGAGCACGGCGGCAAGTCGCTCGGCCGGCTCGTCCGGAGGCGCGGACGGCAGCAGCGACGCGCGTTCGGTCTCCGGATGCGCGGCGATGAGGAGGGAGCGCTGATTGGGGAAGTAGCGGTACGCCGTGGTCCGGGAGATGTCGGCACGCGATGCGGCTTCCTCGACCGTGGGTGACGCTCCCTCGGCGATGAGCGTTCGCGTCGCAGCAACGAGGGCGTCACGGGTGCGCAGCTTCTGGCGGGTGCGCCCGGAACTCTCATATGGGATTGGCATACCCATGAAGGTACCGTAGTCCCGCTCGGAATGACACGTGCCGTCATCCCGAGCGAGCGAAGCGAGTCGAAGGATCTGTAAAGTGACGCGCCAGCACCACACGCAGGTGGCGACCGCTACGCGCCGGCGTCCTGAGCAGGGCACCGCCGTTCCGACTCGCCCACCCGCGCCCGGCCGAGCCCGTCGCGTCGGCCTGAGGCATGCACTCGCGGAGAGCGTACCGGCCCAACGGTGGGCCGACCGCAGCCTCGCTCTCCGCCAATGAACGACCACTCGGCCACGACCACCGACGTTCCGGTCCTCGAGCAACCAGCGGACGGGGTGGAGAAGGCGAAGGAAGCCACGAAGGAGCTCCGGAAGCCGGGGTTCGCGTCGACGGTGCGTGGTTTCTTCGGGCTGCTGGGGGGGACGATCCTCGCCTTCTTCAGCGATGATTGTCCCACGATGGCCGCCGCGCTGTCGTTCAATACCTTCTTCTCCCTTCCCGCGCTGCTCACGCTTCTCCTCGCGCTGGTCGGTCGCGTGACGAGCGCCGAGCAGGTGGAGCACGCGATCCTTGCCCAGGTGGGCAAGCTGGTCGGCCCCGGCGCGGCGCAGCAGGTGGCACTGATCATCAGCAACGCGACCCGATCCTCGCATGCCGCGTCGGTGGCGACGATCGTGTCGCTGTTCGCGCTGGCGCTCGGCGCGACCGCGTCGTTCGCGCAGCTGCAGTCCGCCCTGAACAGGGCGTGGGGGGTGAAGCCGGATCCGCACCGCAACCAGATTCGCGTCTTCCTGGTGAAGCGCGTCTTCTCGTTCGGGCTTCTCATCACGGTCGCGTTCCTGCTGCTCGTGTCGCTCGCGTTGAGCACGGTGATCGCGGCGATCGGCAACGCGCTGACGACCTGGTTCGGCGCGCCGCCCGTCGTGCTCCAGACGGCGACGGCGATCGGCAGCTTCCTGCTGATCGCGTTCCTCTTCGCGATCATGTTCCGCTACCTCCCCGACGCGCGCATCCGCTGGCGTGACGTGCGCGCCGGCGCGATCGGCACGGCACTGCTCTTCGTGCTGGGGCGCACGGTGATCGGCGTCTATCTGGGGCGCACCGATCCGGGGAGCGTCTACGGCGCGGCCGGCTCGCTCGCCCTCGTGCTGATCTGGGTCTACTACACGTCGATGATCCTGCTGCTCGGCGCCGAGTTCACGAAGCTCTGGGCGCAGCGATACGGGAAGGGGATCGTGCCGGTGAAGGGCGCGGTGGCGTACGTGGAGGAGGAGAGGAGGGTGAGGACGGGCTGACCGCCACCCCGTTCGATTGGTGGCGGGTTCAATCGGGGTCAGAGCCCGGGGTCAGAGCCCGG
>JBDTOD010000160.1:0-9827 GCA_039933415.1 bacterium | reverse complement strand
CTCGGGATGCTGCTCGAGCGACGACGGCAACTGCAGCGCACCCGCGAGCTCGCTCCAGCGCGACAGGGCGCCGGGCGTTGCATCGCGCGCCAGCCGCTCCGTCAATGCGGGCTCGACGACGGCGCGCATCTCACGAAGGACGGCCTGGAGGTACTGCCGCATCACGATGGGAAGGGTGACGAGCCGATCGAGGATGGCACCAACCAGGTGTGCGTCGGCGATCAGCGGCAGCGCGTTGACAGCGGCCAGTCCCACCGCCGGCCGCTGGTCATCGAGCAGCGACTCGAGGAGTGCGCGGTCCGCGGGCGTACCGACGAGCGTGAGACACCGCGCGCACTCGAGACGACGTCCCCAGTGCCGAGACGATCCGCCAGCAAGTGCGCGTTGCACCCAGGCCTCGTTGCGCAACGCGGTCGAGAGCGCCGCCCGTTCGACTGGCGGGATCGAGGTCTGGAACAGGTTGCCGGCAATGCCAACCGCTGTCGCGCCGCGCATCGAGCGCAGCGCGACGACGAACGGCTCCAGCTGCCCATTGCCGGCGAGCCAGGCGCTCAACCGCTCGGACACCTCGACATGCTTCGTGTAGAAGGACTTGCTCCGGTAGCGTTCGACCTGGCGCCGCACGCCGAGAAAGAGCACGAGCAGCACGAGGAAGGCGCACTGGAAGAGTCCGATCACCAGGAGCACGGCGAGGGCGCCCATCAGGTGCGCGTTCGCTCGCGCCACACGGCCAGCTTGGCCATGAGGATTCGAAGGCTGATCGGCTTGGTGATGAAGTCGAGCGCGCCACCCTGGAGCGCGCGGAGCTGATCCGCTTCGCCGGTGTGCAGTGAGATGAAGACGACGAGAAACACGCCAGGCCGCTCCAGGCGGAGCCGCTCGTGCAGCGAGTGTCCATCCATGCCCGGAAGATCGATATCGAGCAGCACGATTGGGGGACGCTCGCGCACGCGGAGGCGAAGGAGTGCGTCGAGCGCTTCGGGTCCGTTGGAATACGAGCGATGCGACAAGCCCTTGGCATGCAGCGCGAACGCGATCATCTCCGTCAACGCCACGTCGTCTTCCACCACGATGACATCGGGTGCGATATCGGCGTCAGCAGGATCCCACACGCGAATGGACCCGCCTCGTTCCTGCGCCGCATGATACGCGTCGGACGCGGCGCTGAGATAGGCCCGCGGCGTGCCGGCGGCAATCGCACTCGTGCCCACGATGCCGGCGCGCCAGAGAGAGTGCGTTGCGCCATGCACGCCCGCCGTCGCTCGCAGGAAGATGTCGGTGGCATGCGGTGTCAACGGCAGGGCCATGGCGAGTCCGGCGTCGTCGACCAATCCGGCAACTCCTCCCGCGTCGCGTACAGCGCGCGCCACCCGAACGCACTCCTTTTGCCACTCGGCGATGTCGGTCGCGCGCTGCGGTGCAGCGGCGGGACGAGCCAGGGCGACGCTCCACTCGACCTCGCCGCGCGCGCGAAGGCGCACTTCCAGGTCTCGGATCGTGCGATGCGGCATCGGCAATCCGGTGACGGGATGAAGGCCCGTTGATGCACGCCGCTCGCGGCGCAGCGCCAGCAACTGCAGCATGCGCTGCTGGAACTCGGCGGCGACGATCGGCTTGACCATGTAGTCATCGGCGCCCGCGCCGAACGCGGCCGTGCGTGCCTCGGCGTCCGACCGCCCACTCAGCATCAACACCGGCACGTCGCGGTGTCGCGGGTCGGCGCGCAACTCGCGGAGTAGCGTCATGCCATCCGCGTCTGGCATCTCGACATCGAGCACCACGAGGGACGGAGCGACGTGGTTCAGCGCTTCCCGAAATGTCGCACCACTCACGGCCGTCTCGACGGAGAGTCCTTCCTGCTCGACGAGAGTGCGCTCGAGGAGCAGCATCATCGAGTCGTCGTCCACGAGCAACACGGTCTCGCCGATTGACCCACGCTGCTCATTGATCCTTTCCAGCGCGTCGAGGATGTCGCTCGCACTCGTCGCCGCATCGACCACCGTCGTCGCGGACACGCGACGTACCGCCACCGCCACCCGTTCTTCACGCAACAGCACGCACGGAGCCTCCGAGAACCCGTGCGCTGCGACCAGCTCCGCCGCCGTCTCCATGGCGACGACTCCCCACGGAAGGGTGCTCGGTGAGCGAGGCGCGGTGGCAAGGGTTTGGATTGGCTCGACCGCGAAGCCGCGTTGGAACCCTTCCGCCACGAGCCCGTCGGCCACGGAGTCCTGCAGCATCATCAACAGCACACGCCGCGCGGGCGTGCCGCCAGCGTCCGGCTCCGTGACGATCGCAGCGCGTAGCGTCCGAGCGAAGCCGAGCACCACGGCAGAGCGACGGTCGCGATCGAGTGCGGCATCATCGCACCACCGCCGCATCAACTCCTCCATCGCAGCGGCCATGTGCCCTGCATCATGGAAGCCGAGGCTTCCCGCGGTGCCGCGCACACGGTGCAGCTCGCGTCGTAGCGTGGTCAGCAGGTCATGCGACTCGGGTGTCGTTTCGAGCTGGCGTCCGATCAGCTCCAACGTTGCGAAGAAACCGCCACTCGACTCGACATAGCGTTGACGCATCGCCGCGAGCGCCGCATCGATGCCGGCATCGGCCGCAGTGGGTTGGTCGCGCTCGCTCATTCGCGTACTAATCCGACACGAGGGCGCATCTCGCTCTGCCGACGACGCGCACTTCAGGGAAGCGGCGCAGGCGTGCGCGTTCGTGGTTGGCCGTCCGGGAGGCGGCTTTCGCGGTTCGAAGCACCCGCTCGGGCGTACGGCTCGGCCGCGCGAGCATTTGGTCTGCGGAGCGGTCCCGACGCGCGGCAAAGGCAGTCACATTGTCCGCCGCGGTGCCTGGGTAGATGTGCTCACCCTCCGAGAGGAAGCGACAGGCAAGCCGTATGTCGGGCAAGCGATCTGACCCATATGGCGAGCATAGGGCAATATAGCGGCCGAACCGGTGCGGGCTGAGGCCCGAGCGATGCTTGGTACTCATTCCACCGCACGCTTCGTGCATGTCGCTCGATCCGGGGCTCGCCGACGCCGCGTTCGGATTCGCAAGGCGGTTACCTTGAACTGGGAGACCATTACAAGGAGAAGCGTGTCGACGCGAGCTGCCGTTGCGGGATCGATCCCGGTGGGTGCGGGATCCTGGCCAGGGAGCGCCAACGATCAGTTGACTGTGACGGCTCGGCGGTTCCGATGCCGGCTCACCGTCATTGCCCTGCTCGTCGCGGTGTCCACGCTCGCCGGCGCACAGGCGCCTGCCTCCTGTCCCGCGAGCTCGGGAACGGCGGCGGCGCGCGGGTGGCAGGCGTACCGCCGCGATTCGCTCGCCGTGGCCGGCGCCGCCTTCACGCGCGCCCTCGCCGCCTGCCGCACCAACAACGATGCGCAGGTCGGGCTCGGATTCATCGCACTCCGCGACAACGCCCTCGACGACGCACAGCGCAACTTCGCCGCGGTCACGGGCCGCGACTCGTCGTACGCCGACGCGTGGGACGGACTCGCGGTCGTCGCCAATCGCCGCGGGGACGTCGCCGGTGCGGTGCGCGCGGCCAAGCGCGTCGTCGCCCTCGATCCCAAGAACGTCAGTGCGCGGACGCTGCTCGATCGCCTGGCGCCCGACTGGGAACGGTCGACGACACCGGTCGTCCGCCATCGCGCGGCGGCGCTCGACCTGACCGCGCGGACCGCCGGCGAGCACTTCGAACTGCGCGACGGTGACGCCTGGCGCCCGATCTATATCAAGGGCGTGAACATGGGCGTCGCCATGCCCGGCAAGTTCCCCTCGGAGTTTCCCGTCGATTCCGCGCTCTATGCCGGATGGCTCGATACCATCTCGGCGATGCACGCCAACACCCTGCGCATCTACACGATCCTTCCGCCCTCGTTCTATCGTGCTCTCCGCGCCTGGAACATCACCCATCGCAACCGGACGCTGTACGTCATCCACGGCGTGTGGACCGAGCTGCCGCCCGACAACAACTTCGACGATCGCGGCTTCAACGCCGAATATCACGCGGAGATCCGGCGCGTCGTCGACCTGTTGCACGGCTCGGCCGAGTTCGCGCCGAAGCCGGGGCACGCGGGCGGCCGCTACGATGCGGACGTTTCCCCATGGGTGATCGCGTACATCATGGGCCGAGAGTGGGAGCCGTTCTCTGTTGCGCTGTACAACCAGCGCGTCGGCACGACGCGCAGTCACCCCGGGCGATTCGTGTCGATCGGCGCGGCCACGCCGACCGATGTCTGGATGGTCGCGCAGTGTGACAGTCTGCTGTCATACGAGTTCGACACGTACCACGCGCTCCGCCCCATTGCCTACACGAACTGGCCGACGACCGATCCGATCTTCCATCCGACGGAGACGTCGTACGACCAGCAGATGAAGTTCCGTGGCCTGAAGTACGATCGGGTGGACGACGGCCTTCCGCCCCACGAAGAGGAAGGCGTCGCGCTCGACCCGAGCCTTGCGCGGGCCACGCCCCAGAATCCCGCCGGCTGGTTCGCCAGCTATCACGTCTATCCCTATTACCCGGATTTCATGCTGTACGACCCCGGGTATTCGACCGCGCGGTCGAGCTTCGGTCGGTCGAACTACTTCGGGTACCTGAGCGACCTCCGCAAGCACCATGCGGGCATTCCGCTGCTGATATCGGAGTTCGGCGTTCCCACCAGC
Source organism: bacterium (assembly GCA_039933415.1). GTDB lineage: Bacteria > Gemmatimonadota > Gemmatimonadetes > Gemmatimonadales > Gemmatimonadaceae > AG11. The sequence goes on along the minus strand of JBDTOD010000160.1, from coordinate 5,147 downwards.
CGCGGCAATGCGCACCTCCAGCCGCAGGGCTGGAACCACGGCGGCCTCGACGAGCAGACGGCGTCGAAGATCAACGCGCGGCTCGCCGCCGAGATCCACGAGGTCGGTGCGGCGGGCGCGATCTTCTTCGCGTGGATCGACGAATGGTTCAAGAAAAACTGGTTCTCCGCCGACTTCGAGCTGCCGCACGAGAACGCGCGCCAGTGGTTCAACGCACTGAGTCCCGAGCAGAACTACGGCATCCTCGCGATGGTCGCGGGCGCGCCCGGAACCACCCCTGAACTTGGCGGCGACGCCGGTCGATGGCGCGCCCTCGCGCCGCTTCAGCGCGGCGCGCTCGTCGGCCGCGACAGCGCAGCGCTGCGTGTGGGCAATGATGAGGCGTACGTCTACCTTGCGCTCGACTTGCCGGCGTTCCGCGGACGCGCCTTCCCGTTCGACTCGGTGACGCTCCAGATCGGCATCGATACCTACAGGCCCGATCTCGGCCAGGTCATCCTGCCGGTGAGCGGCCTTCGCAGCGGTGCGGCGTTCGAGTTCATGCTCGAGGTCAACGACACGAGCGACGCCCAACTCAAGGTCGTGCCCGACTACAACCCGTACGTGCCGTTCCGGCTCGTGCAGGAAGGGGCGTTCTTCGGTGAACATTTCCGGCGTCCCGTCTATTCGCCGCGTCGCATCGACGGCGTCTTCGACACGCTGTTCGCGCTGACCAATCGGCCGCGGTTCACGCCCGACGGCAAGCAGATTCGCGGTCGGGGCATCAACCTCGGCCGCCTTCGGTACGCGACGCTGGCCAGCAACTCGCTCGCCGACTGGTGGTGGGATCGCGACGCGGGGATCCTCGAGTTCCGTCTGCCGTGGGGCATGCTCAACGTGAGCGATCCCTCGTCGGGGAAGATTCTCTACGAGAGCAACGTCGAGCTCGCGCTGCACCCGCCGGAAACGGGGCCGGGATCGCAGCTGGCGCCGATGCCGTCCGATGGATTCCGTTTTGCCGTCGTCGCGCTCAAGCCGGGTCCGAACGTCCTCGGCACGCTCCCGGCACGCAATGCATACGGCAACATCCCGCTCTCCGCCTTCACCACATGGAAGTGGAAGACGTGGGAGGTGCCAGCGTTCCACACGCGGCTCAAGCCGGTGTACGGCGAATTGCAGCGGCTGTGGTCCGCGCCGTGAGGCTTCGCGGTGCCGCGTCGCTCGCCGGTGCGCTCGTCATCTCGCTTGCGGCGTCCCCGGCATCGTCCCACGCACAGCTCGCGCTCGGCGATTCTCTCTGGGCCGCGGGACGCCATGCCGAAGCCGCCGCCGCTTTCACGCGCGCGCTCGCGGAGGACAAGTTTTCGGTTCGGGCGAATATTCTCCTCGCGCGCACGCTCGCATGGGCAGGGAAGACCGACTCAGCGCTCGTACTGCTCAGGAATGCGCGCGAGCGCGTGCCTGACGATCCCGACGTCCGCTACGCGGAGGCGCTGTACCTCTCGTGGGCGCGACGCTTTGACGCGGCGCTCTCCAAGTACGACTCGCTGATCGCGCTGCACCCCGATCTCGACTACGTGCGCGTCGGACGCGCGCGGACGCTGTCGTGGGCGTCGCGGCTCGACGAGGCGGAGCGTGCCTATCACGAATTGCTCGCGCGGCCGCCGACCGACAAGGACGCGGCGCGCGACGCCGAGTTCGGGCTGTCGCAGGTGACGTCGTGGCGCGGCTCGCTGGTCTCCGCCGCGAAGCAGTTCGACGCGCTTCTCACCGACGACCCCGGCGATCCGCGCGCGCTGCAGGGCCTTGCGTCGGTGCGCACGTGGCAGGGGCGTCCACGGGCGTCGGTCGCGCTGCTCGAGCGCGCGCTCAAGCGCGACTCCACGAACGGTGAGCTGCGGGTGCTGCTCGCGAGTGCCCGCACCGCCGCGTCGTCCGGCGCGAACGTCGACGCGCACTGGAGCGACGACTCCGATGGCAATCACAGTGTCTGGTGGACCGTGTCGCAGGCCGCATATCTCAGCGAGCGAGTGCGCGGGACCGTGAACGCGGGCCTGGTTCAGGGGGTCGATCCCGCGCGTCACTCGCGGCGTTCGCACGTCGAGGCGGTAATCGGCGTGAACACGGATCGCGTCCGCTTGGGCGGCGCGCTGGGCGTGCGCAAGCTCAATGTCGGCACGGTCGGCGCACTCGGCGCCGAGGCCGGCGACCGGAGCACGATGACGGCGCGCGCGACTGCGTCGACGCGGCTCCCGGCGAACGTGAACGTCGGTGTCGGCGTCGCGCGCTTCTCGCTCGACGAAGTGCCCGGCCTCGTGGCGAAGGCGCTCGACGTGACCGCGTTCGACGTGAATGGCGATGTCACGTCGCGCACCGGGCTGCTCTTCGGACTCAGCGCGAACGCACTGCGGATCACGGACGGCAACCACCGAACATCCGTGACGGTGCGCGGATCGCAGCGGTTGCCGGCGCGGTTCTCGATTGGCGCGCTCGCGCGCGACATGCGGTTCGCCGAGACTCGACCGGGCTATTTTTCGCCCAGCCGCTTCTCGCTGTACGAGCTGCAAGGGGGCTGGGAGCACGAGAACGAGCGATGGGCTGGTTCGATCGGCTCTGGATATGGGACCCAGTCGATCGATCCCTCGAAGCCGTGGCAGGACGAATATCACGCCGACGCCAGCCTCGCACTGCGCGCGAAGAACGGGAACAAGGTCGCGCTGAGCGGCGAGATCAGCACGAGCGCCGCGAGTTCGGTCGTCGGGGCGTTCCGGTACAGAACGGTGGGACTGAGCGCGACGCTCGTCTGGTAGGGGCGAAGTGCCGTGCGCGCCAAGCGTGGCGGCACGTGGGGTCAGAGTCGCGACTCTGACCCCGGGCTCTAACCCCGGGCTCTGACCCCGGGCTCTGACCCCGGGCTCTGACCCCGGCGGCGCTTGCTCACTTTCGTCGAGGGGGGCTACGTTCCGCCCGTTCACTGTCAAACCTCCGGGACCCGGACCAGGCACGGATGCATTCATCTTCCCGTTTCAGCGCGTTGGCTGCCACGCTGCTCCTCAGTGTGTCATTCCGTGTGGCGTGTGCTCAGCCCGCGCGCGTCGCTCCCGCCGCCGACCTCCCCGCCTGGGTGACCGACGTCGGCGCGCGCCGGCAGCCCACCGGCACCCGCGTCTGCTCGGCCAATGCGAATGGCGCGGTCGGTGATGGGGCCACGAAGACGACGGCAGCCATCCAGGGCGCGATCGACCGTTGCTCGTCCGCCGGCGGAGGCATCGTTCGCTTCGACCGCGGCCAGTACGTGACCGGTGCGCTCTTCCTCAAGCACGATGTGGAATTCCGTCTGGATTCCGGCGTCACACTGCTGGGGAGCCAGGATGACGCCGACTATCCCGAGCGGCCAACGCGCGTTGCGGGCATCGAGATGTCCTGGCCGGCCGCGCTCATCAACGTGGACAGCCAGAGCAACGTCCGCATCACCGGACGCGGGACCATCGACGGGCGCGGGAAGAAGTGGTGGGACAAGTACTGGGCAATGCGACGCAACGACTACGAGCCCAGAGGGCTCCGCTGGGCGGTGGACTACGATGCGAAACGCGTTCGACTCATCGTCATCTCGGGTGCATCCGACGTCACGCTCGAGCAGGTCGCACTGAAGCAATCGGGATTCTGGACCGTGCAGGTGGTCTACTCCGACCACGTGACCGTGGACGGCATCACGATCAGCGACAATGGCGGGCCGAGCACCGACGGCGTGGACATCGACTCGTCGCGCTGGGTACTCGTGCAGAACACAGAGATCAGCAACAATGACGACACGATCTGTCTCAAGGCCGGCCGCGATTCGGACGGACTTCGGGTGAACCGTCCCACCGAGTACGTGGTCATCCGGAACAACGTCATGCACAAGGGCGCCGCGGTCGTCTCGTTCGGGAGCGAGACGTCCGGAAGCATCCGGCACGTGATCGCGCTGCACAATCGCAGCACCGGAACCAACGCAGGGCTCGTCTTCAAGTCGGCGCGCACGCGCGGCGGAATCGTGGAGGACGTGCTGGTTCGCGACCTCGTCCTCGAGAACGTGCCGACCGCGTTCTCGTTCACGCTCGACTGGAATCCGGGGTACAGCTACGCCACGCCGCCGAAGGACACGACGGGAATGCCGTCGTATTGGCGCACGCTGCTGACACCGGTCGCACCCGAGCGCGGCATCGCGGAATTCCGCAACATCAGGATCGAGAACGTCACGGTGAGCGGTGCGAGGCGAATTTTCCAGGCGAGTGGCCTTGCCGAGAAGCCGATTCACGACGTGACATGGCGGAACATCACCGCCGCGGGCGCGGACCCTGGAACGATCGCCTTCGCTCGCGACTGGCGAATGGAGAACGTGCGACTCTCGACGCCCACCGGGCAAAACGTCGCGATCAGCAACAGTGTGAATGTCGACGCTCCATCACTCGGCGCACCGCCCCCGGCCGCGCCAGCGATGCTTCCGGGCAAGGGCCTCGCGCAGCATCCCTTCTTCTACGCCGGCGAATGGGACTATCGCTATCCGGACCAGAAGATGTTCATCGTGCGCGATGGCAAGGTTGTCTGGTCATACTCGATCAAGCTGAAGGACGCCGCGAACCAGATTCAGGAGTACAGCGATGCCACGCTCCTCTCCAACGGCAACGTCGTGTTCGCACGGAAGACCGGAGCCGGCGTCGTCACCCCCGACAAGCGGTTGATCTGGAACTACGACGCGCCGCCTGGCTTCGAAGTTCACGTGGCGCAACCCATTGGTCTCGATCGCCTGCTCATGGTGCAGAACGGGAGCCCGGCCAAGGCGATGATCGTGAACTACGTCACGGGCAAGACCGAGCGAGAGGTCGTTCTCCCGACGGCGCGTCCAGCGAGCACGCACGGGCACTTCCGCCGCGCGCGCCTGACGCCCGAGGGCAATCTGCTCGTCACGCATCTCGACATGAATCGCATCGCCGAGTACGACTGGAATGGCAGAGAGGTATGGTCGCTGATCGTGCAGTCGCCATGGGGTGCAGTTCGCCTGGACAACGGGAACACACTGTTCACCACGGGCAAGGGAATTGTCCGCGAGGTGAACCGGCGCGGAGAGACGGTGTGGGAGTTCACGCAGAAGGACGCGCCGGACATCACGCTGTTCAGCCTTCAGGAAG
>JBDTOD010000159.1:0-10049 GCA_039933415.1 bacterium | reverse complement strand
CCGCCGACTCCACCTCGGAGTTGCCGAGCTTGGTCTTGGTCTGCCCCTCGAACTGTGGCTCCTTGACCTTGACCGAGAGCACCGCGGTGAGCCCTTCGCGCACGTCGTCGCCGCTGAGGACGATCTCCTTGTCCTTCTTCGAGAGCGACGACTTCTGGATGTACTGATTGATCACGCGCGTGAGCGCACTCTTGAACCCGGTGAGGTGCGTGCCGCCCTCGTGCGTGTTGATGTTGTTCACGAACGAGAAGACGGTGTCCTGATAGCCGTCGTTGTACTGCATCGCGAGCTCGATCCCGATGTCGTCCTTCATCGTGTCGAGGTAGATCACCTCGGGATGCAGCGCCTTTCGCGACGTGTTGAGGTGCTGCACGAACTCGCGCAGCCCGTTCTTCGCCAGGAAGATCTCTTCCTTCTCCTGCTCGGCGCGCTCGTCCTTGAGTGTGATCGTCACGCCTTTGTTCAGGAACGACAGCTCTCGGAGGCGTGACGCCAGCGTCGAATAGTTGTACGTGAGCTCGGTGAAGATCTCGTGGTCGGGCTTGAACCACACCTTCGTGCCCGTCTTTTTCTTGGCGACTTCGCCGAGCACCTTGAGCTTCGTGCGCGTGTCGCCGCGCATGAAGTCCATGTAGTGCTCCTTGCCGTCGCGCCACACCCAGACCTTGAGCACTTCGGAGAGCGCATTCACGACCGACACGCCGACGCCGTGCAGTCCGCCGGAGACCTTGTAGGAATCCTTGTCGAACTTGCCGCCGGCGTGCAGCACCGTCATCGCGAGCTCGACGCCGGGAATCTTCTCGATCGGATGGATGTCGACCGGGATACCTCGGCCGTTGTCTTCCACCTCGATGGAGTTGTCGGCGTGGATGATCACGCTGACTCGGTCGGCGAACCCCGCGAGCGCTTCGTCGATGGAGTTGTCCACGACCTCGTACACGAGGTGGTGCAACCCGCGCTCCGACGTGGAGCCGATGTACATGCCGGGGCGTTTGCGAACCGCTTCGAGCCCCTTGAGCACCGTGATCTGACCTGCGCCGTACTCCTTCGCCCCGTTCTGGTCGTTCGACTTTGCCATGAACTCACACTCGCGTTTTATCGCCGAAAATCGCTACCCGAATACATACCGAAACTGCGCCCTGGCCCAGACGAGGAAATCTAACGCTCACACGCTGTTTATGCAACAGGATTCGTTGTTCCTAAGTGTAGTAGCGCCAACGCTTTATGAGCGGCTTCGGCCGCTTCGTTCCCGCGGGTCACAAAGCTGACGAAATGGCGCCCGAAATTCGCTCGCGAGGGCGCGCTCGCTCCACTCGTCGATCAGATGCGACGAAGGAGCCAGCGGATCCGCTTCACCGGCACGCGTCCCTCCTTGGTGTTCAACGCGCGCAACAGCTCCGGCTCCATCAGCGAGAGCTCGTTCATCCACGCGTTCGTCGTCACCTTCACGAACATCGTCCCGTCGGCCGTGATCGACGCGGGTTCCGTCACCGCCGCGATCTGCGGACCGACCAGCGACGGCCATTCGGGAATCAGACCGGCCTGCTCCACGCGCGCGGCAATGCCGGTGTCGCGCAGCACGCCGGCGAGCACGTCGCCGATTACCGACGGCTTCTTCTTCGCGGGGCTCATGCGGCGCCCGCGTGCAGAGCGTCGTCGCCGCTCACCACACCGCCGGCGATGCGCCACCGGCGCAATGTCGTGAGCGCGGGCGGAATGTCACTCTCGCGCGGCACGGTGAGCAGCGTCTGACCCATCCCCTGCTCGGCGAGCAGCTCGAGGATGTTCGACGAGCGCCGCACGTCGAGCTCGGCGAACGGATCGTCGAGGAGGAAGAGCGGAGCCGCGCCCAGCCGGCTGCGTAGCGTCTCCGCCTCGAGCAAGCGCAGCGCGATCGCGGCGGTGCGTTGCTGGCCCGCGGACCCGAACGCGCGAAGCTCGCGGCCGTCCAGCGTCAACACGAGATCGTCGCGATGCGGACCGGCATGCGTCAGACCCCGTCGCATGTCGAGCGCGCGCTTCTGCTCGAGCGCGCCCGCAAGGGTGCTCGCGACCGACGCGGTGTCCATCGACGACGGTTCGAGCGACGTCGCGTAGCGCATCGCCACGGGCGATTGCTCACCGATCGACGCGCACAGGTCGGCGAACCGGCGCGTCGAGTGATCGACCCACGTCACTCGCTCGCGCCAGAGCACCGCGCCGTGCTCGGCGAGCGGCGCCTCCCACACCGCCACTCGCTGCTGGGCCTGCGCGCCGGCGTTGCGCATGGCGTCTCGCAGCGCGGCATTCCGCTGCGCGAGCGCGGAACGATAGCGCTGCAGCGCCGCGAGATAGGGTCGTGAGGTGAGCGCGAGCAGGATGTCGAGATAGCGGCGGCGCGATGTCGGTGCGCCAGCGACGAGATCGACGTCGGCCGGGGAGAAGAGCACGCAGGGCAGGGCACCAAGTGCGTCGCTCAGCCGCGCGGGCTCGGCGCCGTCCACCTTCACTCGCTTGCGGCGTCCCTGTCGCTCGAACCCCGCGGACAGCTCATGGTACGGCCCGCCGCCCGTGCGTGCGGCGATGTGGAATCCCAGAGCACCGAAGCGCACGACGTCCACGTCGCGCGCGCCTCTCACGGAGCGGAGCAGGTGCAGATAGTAGATGGCCTCGAGCAGGTTCGACTTACCCTGTCCGTTCTCACCGATCACCACCACGCCCGCGCTGGGTACGACGAGATCGAGTCGCGCCAGGTTGCGGAAGTCGCGCAGCGCGAGGCTGGTGAGCAGCACGCGCGAGATGTCGCGCGTCATCGCCGCTCCGTGGAGGTGGCCGCGCTCCTCACTTGCCCTTGAACTGCGCCGGCCGCTTCTCGAGAAAGGCGCGCATGCCCTCCGCTTTGTCCGACGTCGCGGAGAGGAGTCCGAAGTACGACGCCTCGAGCGCGATCGCGTCGTCGAGTGGAAGGTCGAGGCCGCGGTCGACCGCCTCGATGCAGTGTGCGATCGCGAGCGGCCCATGCGCGAGCATGGTGCCCAACATCGCGCGGGCCGCGCTGATCAGATCTGCCGCGGGCACGACGCGATTCACCAGACCGATACGATACGCTTCCGCCGCGTCGACCATCTCGCCCGTGAGCAGGAGCTGCAGCGCGCGCCCCTTACCGACGAGGCGGGGCAGCCGCTGCGAGGCGCCATAGCCCGGAACGATGCCGAGCTTCACCTCGGGCTGCCCGAACTTTGCGACGTCCGCCGCGATGCGAACGTGGCACGCCATGGCGAGCTCGCATCCACCGCCCAACGCGAAGCCATTGACCGCGGCGAGCGTCGGCTTGGACGACTGCTCGAACTTGCGAAAGGTTTGTTGGCCGCGCTCCGCGCGCGCTTTTCCCTCGATGGCGGTCTGGTCCGCGAGCTCGCTGATGTCCGCGCCGGCCACGAACGCGCGACCCGCTCCAGTGAGCAGCACGGCGCCGACGTCGTCGCGCCGCACGGCGTCGTCGATCGCGATGCTCAGCTCAGCCATCAGGGCGTCGTTGAGCGCGTTCAGCTTGTCCGGCCGGTTCACCGTGATCGTGGCGATCCGGTCGGCGACCTCGAAGGTCAGCAGCTCGTAGGGCATGGTCGGTTCGGCGGGATCCTGCGCGTCACCTAAGATATATGTACGGACCAGCTTTTGCCTCGCGCCCACCCCATGACGACCTGGATACTTCGCGAGGGCTTCAAGGCCCGCTTTCGCTATCGCCGAGAGGAGGGCGTCGTCGTGCGTGACGCGCGCACGCTCGAGCGAATCCGACAACTCGCGATCCCCCCGGCGTGGACCGACGTCCATGTTGCGGGAAGCGCCAGCGCGTCGGTGCAGGCGTGGGGACTCGACGCGAAATCGCGGAAGCAGTATCGCTACCACGCGCGCGCCGTGGAGCGGGGCCAGCTCAAGAAGTACTATCGCGTGCGCGAACTGGCGAAGGACCTCCCGAAGCTCCGCGAGCGCATCCGTCGCGACGCCGCCTCACGCACGCCGTCGCGGCGCGCCGTCGCCGCGGCCGTCGTGCGCCTCGTGAGCGAGAGCTTCTTCCGGATCGGCAGCGAGCGGTACGCGGAAGAGAATCGAACGTTCGGCGTCTCCACGCTGCTCAAGCGGCACGTCGAGATCGTGAAGAGTGCGGTCGTGTTCAACTACGTCGGCAAGAGCAACATCCGCCATCGGCAGATCATCGCCAACCGCGAGCTCGCAAAGCTCGTCCGACGGCACTTCGGATCGCCTGGCACGCGTCTCTTCCGCTACAAGGACGACACGCGCTGGCGCAACCTCACGGCGCGCGACGTCAACGGCTACATCCACGATACGCTCGGCGTCCCGTTCACGGCGAAGGATTTCCGCACGTGGGGCGGTACGCTGCGTGCGGCCACCGTGCTCGCCGAGCTCGGGCCGGCGCAGTCGGTCACCGAAGGCAAGCGCAACGTCGCGACGGCGATGCGCCTGGTCGCCGCCGAGTTGGGCAACACGCCAGCGATCTGTCGCGCGTCATACGTGCATCCCATCGTCGTCGCGCGCTATCTCGACGAGGGGAACACGATCAAGCTGCCCTCGCGATATCACGCGCACGCCGAGTCGTATGCCCACTCGCCGGAGGAGCGCGCGCTGATTCGCTTCCTCGACGAGCACTTTCCCGAGCGTCGCCGGCGAGCCAGAGCCGCGGAGTAGCGGGATGGCCGGTCCGCGCGGTCGCGACTAGCTTGGCCGCGTCGTGCCTACCGAGCCTTTGTCTCCCGAGCGTGAGTCCCATCTGCCGCGTCTCACACCGGCCCTGCTCGTCGTCGGTGCGATCATCGTGGCGATGCTCGTCGCGCTGCCGACACTGCGCGCCGGCTTCATCTACGACGACACGACGATCATTCGCGACAACACCATGTTGCGCGGGTGGTCGGCGCTGGCGCGCGTGTGGGGACAACCGTACTGGCCCACGCAGGGCGCCGACGTCTCCGGTCTGTATCGCCCACTGCACGTCGCGCTGTTGTCGATGGTTTGGAATCTTGGCGCGGGCGCGCCGCTCGGCTTTCATGTGTACGCCATCGCGCTGTATGCGTTGGTGGTCGCGCTCGGGTGGCGGTTGCTGCGCCGCGGCGTCGGGATAGCGGGAGCGGCGGCAGGCACGCTCTGGTTCGCGGCGCAGCCGCTGCACGTGGAAACGTTCGCGAGTGCCGCGAACAGCTCCGAGCTGCTCGTGACCGCGTTCACGATCTGTCTCGTGCTGGTGCTCGGTCGGGCGAGGAACGCAGGGCCCTCGACGAGAGCAAGCTGGCCGTTGGTCTCGCTCGTCGCGACACTCTCGGCGGGCGCGGTTCTTTCCAAGGAATCAGGCCTGTTCGCGCTGCCGCTCGCCGCGTTCACGGTGTGGGGGTGGCACCTCAAGGGGTCAGACCCCATGAATCCCTTCAACGCCTCGAACACCCCACGCCCGCCGAATCCCCGCGCGAACTTCAGGCTCTGGCTCGCCGGGATTGTGGCCGTCGTTGCTTCGCTGCTCGCTCGCGCCGCGGTGCTCGGTGCGCCGGTGACACGCGTCTCCATCGCCGCGCCCGGTCTCGATGCGCTCTCGCCGGCGAGCCGCGTCGCGGCGATGATGTCGCTCTGGCCGAAGATCGCCGGCATGCTCGTGTGGCCGACGTCGCTGTCGCCGTACTACGGACCGACGGTGCTTCCGTCGCAGCGCTCGGCGCTCGCCGCGCTCGCGCTCCTCGCCTTTGGAGCGCTCGTTGTCGTGACGATCGTCCTCGCTCGCCGCGGCGAGCGACGGCCACTCGTCGCCCTCGCGTGGATCGCGCTCACCTACCTGCCGGCGTCGAACCTCCTCACCGCGACCGGTCAGCTCGTCGCCGATCGCACACTCTTCGGCGCGACGGTCGGCGTCGCGCTCGCGCTCGGGTGGGCGATCGACCGATTGCCGCGACGTGCCACCAACGTCGCGCTCCTGTTCTGCGCGCTGTTGATCGGTCGCAACGCCGTCGCGTCGACGGAGTACGCGCGCGACTGGACCACGCACCGCTCCCTTTGGCAGCGGCTCGTCGCCGCGTCGCCGTCTGAGTATCGTGGCTATCAGCTGCTCGGCATCGATGCGCGCGAGCGAGGCGACACGACGCGTGCGCTCTCGCTGCTCTCGCGTGCCTTCGCGATGGAGCCGCGCGATCGCCGCGCGCGATTCGAGCTCGGACAGGTCCTGTACGCCACGGGCAGGCACGCGCGGGCCGCGGAGGTTCTGGCGCCGCTGCTCCGCGACGGAGACGTGCGTCGCGAGCCAACCTTCGTCGCCATGTACCTCGACGCGGTCGGACGGTCGCGAGGCGCAGAGGGTGTCGTGGCCATGGGAACGCCGCTGCTCCGCGGAGAAGCCGCCGTCACCGCCGCGCTGTACGTCGGAACGGCGCAGGAGCAGCTCGGCCGTGCCGGTGCCGCGGATTCGGCGTATGCTGCCGGGCTTCGCGCCAACCCGCGCGACACGCTGCTGCTCGCGCGTCGCGCGCGGCTGGAGCGGACCGTCGCGCCTCGCTAGCTTCCGCGCATGAGCGTCGTGGAGGCGATACGCTGGTCGGCGGCGGGCGACGCGGTGGATATCATCGACCAGCGGGCGCTGCCGGGACGTCTCGTTCGCCTCGAGCTTCGCACCGTGGAGCAGGTCTGCGACGCCATCGCCACGCTCGCCGTACGCGGCGCACCGGCGATCGGGTGCGCGGGCGCGCTGGGGCTCGTCGTCGCGCTTGCGCCGCACGCGAGCGCCGACCGCGCCGCTTTTCTTGCCGAGGCCGAGCGACTGGGCGCGCGCATTGCCGGCGTGCGACCGACGGCGGTGAACCTTGCCTGGGCTGTTGGACGGTTGCTCGCTCGGGCACGTGCAACGCCGGGCAACGGAGCCGCGGTGCACGCCGAGCTCCGTGCCGAGGCGACGCGCGTGCTGGAGGAGGACCGCGCGATGTGTCGCCGCATCGGCGAGCACGGCGTGTCGTTGCTGACGGACGGTGCGCGCGTGTTGACGCACTGCAACGCCGGCGCGCTCGCCACGGCGGGAATCGGCACTGCGCTCGCTCCGGTGTACGTCGCCGCCGAGCGCGGCATGCGCGTGAGCGTGTTCGCCGACGAGACGAGGCCGTTGCTCCAGGGAAGCCGGCTCACCGCGTGGGAGCTCGTACAGGCGGGAATCGACGTCACCGTGCTCGCCGATAGCATGGCTGCGTCGCTCATGCGGGAGAGGCGCGTAGACCTCGTCCTCGTCGGTGCGGACCGCATCACCGCCAACGGCGACGTCGCCAACAAGATCGGCACGTATCCGCTGGCGCTCGCGGCGCGGCATCATGGCGTACCGTTCTATGTCGCCGCGCCGTGGAGCACCGTCGACCTCGCAACCGCGCGCGGCGAGGACATCGTGATCGAGCATCGAGCCGACGACGAGCTCGGTCGCGGCTTCCAATCGCCCGTCGCACCGCTCGGCGTCGGTGCGTACAATCCCGCGTTCGACGTCACGCCCGCCGAGCTCGTGACGGCGTTCATCACCGACCGGGGCGTGCTGCGCGCGCCGTTCCGGTTCGCCGATGGGCACGCGCACGCCGTCGCGGGGTAGAATCGAGAATGACTCGCGCGCCCGCCACACGCACGCCGCTCGCGCTCGCCGCCGAGCTCGACGCGCACTGCGATCGCCTCGCTGCCTGCCGGCGTTGCGCGCTGGCGCCGGCGATCCTGCCGATCGTCTCGGACGCGCGTGCGCCGCGCGCCATGCTCGTCGGTCAGGCGCCTGGGCAGACCGAGACCGGTGGCGGCAAGCCGTTCGCCGGCCGCGCGGGACGCACCCTCTTCAAGTGGCTCGAGCGAGCCGGCCTCGACGAGCCCACTGCGCGCGAATGGCTCTATATCTCGGCCATCACGCGCTGCTATCCCGGCCCGCATCCAGCTGGCCGTGGCGACCGCGTGCCCAACCCGGCCGAGCGCGAGCGCTGCGCCGACTGGCTGGATGAAGAGATCAGGATCATCCGTCCCACCCTGATCATCCCGGTCGGACGGTTGGCGATCGACCGATTCCTCGGGCCGCGTTCGCTCACCGACCTCGTCGGCTCGGAACACGACTTCACGTATGAAGGAATGAAGGCTGTCCTGGTCCCGTTGCCGCACCCGAGCGGGGCGAGCAGCTGGATTCATCAGGAGGGCAACCGCGCGTTGCTCGAGCGGGCCCTCGATCTGATCGGCGCCAGGCTCCGCGCTACCGGCGACGATCGGCGGAGTGTGGCCTGATGCGAGGATTCATGCTGGTGTTCACGATCGCGACCGGCCCGCGTCACCCTCCGCCCGACCGGTGGTTCGGACCGGACAAGCTCCAGCACTTCTTCACCTCGGCATTCGTTCAGAGCGCGACGTACGGGGGCCTGCGCCGAGTCGGAGCGGGGCAGGGGCCGGCTCTGGCCGGCGCGAGCACCCTCACGGCCGTCGCCGGCGTGGGGAAAGAGCTGTACGACCGCCAGGTGAAGGGGGAGTTCAGCGTCCGCGACCTCGCCTGGGACGCGGCTGGAGCGGCCGCCGCGTCCGTTCTGCTGGTCCGCACGGTCCGTTAGTGGAGTCGTAAGGAAAAGGCGGACGTGAGCGACTTGCTCCGCCACCACTATATTGTTTCGGTTCATCCTCCCTTCTCGCGAGCGCGGTACATGACTTCGGCTCGGACCAAGTTCCTGATCGGCGGCGTCCTCGTGCTGGGCACGGCGGGCTACCTGATGGCGACGTCCATCAAGGAGACCGGCATGTACTACCTGACGCCGACCGAGCTCGCCACGAAGCTCGACGCCGACCCCAGCTTCCGGAACGCGGGTGTGAAGATCGGTGCTCGCGTCGTGCCCGGCTCCATCCAGCGGATCCCTGGCGGCAAGGAGTACGCGTTCCGCGTCACCGACGGCGCCAGGATAGTGCCGGTCGTCTATCGCGGCATCGCGCCGGACACCTTCACCGACGGCGTTGACGTCGTCGTGGAAGGGCGCATGGGCACCGACGGAACGTTCCAGGCGACGACTCTCCTGGCCAAGTGCGCGTCGCGCTACGAGAACGCGCCCGGCCAGGGCGACGACAAGTACAAGCAGACGCCAGGCTACAAGGCGGGGACCCGCGCGTGATTCTCATCGGTGAGCTCTCGCTCTGGGTCGCGCTGCTCATGGCCGCCTGGGCGGGGGTGACCTCGTTCGCCGGCGGGTCGCTGGGCCGAGAGGATCTGATCACGAGCGGGCGCCGCGGCGTCTACGCCACGTGCGCCATGGTCGTGCTGGCCTCCATTGGACTCTGGACCGCGCTGCTGACGCACGACTTCTCGCTCAAGTACGTCGCGTCGAACACGAGCGCGAACATGCCCAAGGTCTACGTCTTCGCCGCCTTCTGGGGCGGTCAGGCGGGATCGATGCTGTTCTGGTCGCTCATCCTGTCGTGCTTCAGTGCGATCGCGATCTGGTCGGTGCGCGACAAGGGTCGCGAGCTCGCGCCGTGGGCCGCCGGCACGCTCGCGATGATCATGCTCTTCTTCATCGCGACGGTCTGCTTCAAGGCGAACCCGTACGATCGGTTGAGCTTCGTGCCGGCGGATGGTCGCGGCATGAACCCGCAGCTCCAGAATCCGGGCATGGCGATCCATCCGCCCAATCTGTATCTGGGCTATGTCGCCACGGCGATTCCCTTTGCCTTTGCGGTCGCCGCGCTGATCTCCCGCAAGCTCGACGCGGAGTGGCTGAGCATCGTGCGGCGCTGGTCGCTGATCTCCTGGTTCTTCCTGACGATCGGCATCACGCTCGGCATGTGGTGGGCGTACGTCGAGCTGGGCTGGAGCGGCTACTGGGCGTGGGATCCAGTGGAGAACGCGTCGCTGCTTCCCTGGCTCACGGGCACGGCGTTCCTGCACTCGATCATGATCCAGGAAAAGCGCGGGATGCTGCGCAAGTGGAACGTCGTGCTCGTCGTGACGACCTTCCTGCTCGCCATATTCGGCACGTTCATCACGCGCAGCGGCATCATCGAGAGCGTCCACTCGTTCGCGCAGTCGCCGGTGGGCACCT
>JBDTOD010000158.1:0-10049 GCA_039933415.1 bacterium | reverse complement strand
TGACCCCGGGCTCTGACCCCGGGCTCTGACCCCGGGCTCTGACCCCGGGCGCGGCTCGTGGTCCCGAGTATGCATCGGCCCGGTAGCGCGGCCGCCGGCCGCGAGAATGGACGACGCGGCATCACTTACACGCAAGGATCGCTCGGCATGTCCGAATTCTTCTCGGGGGCCCATCTGCACCTCCTGGTGAACCACGCGCCCGTCCTCGGCACGCTGTTCGCCCTCGCGCTGCTGCTTGCCTCGTACTTCTTCGCGCCCGACGTGATGCGACGCACGGCGCTCGTGGTGCTCGTCGGATCAGGGATCGCCGGCGCGGCGGCGAACTACACGGGCGAATCGGCGGAGGACGCGATCCGGGGATATCCCGGCGTGAAGCGCGAGTCGATCCACGAGCACGAGGAGATGGGGGAGAAGGCGTTCATCATCTCCGTGGTGCTCGGCGTGCTGTCGATCGGCGCGCTCGCGCGCTGGCGCCGCACGCCGGTACCGACTGGGGCGACGGCTGCGCTGGTGCTCGCGACAGCATTCGCCGGGGGCGCCATGGCCTACACCGCGCTGCTGGGGGGACGTGTCCGGCACACCGAGGTGCGACCCGGCGCGACACCGGCCGATGCGGTCACGATCGAACCACGCCGTCCGCCTGGTCCGCGACCCCCGGAGTGATGCAAGCACGCTCGCGCTACGAATGGCGCGAGCGTGCCGTTGTCACGTCAGGCCGGAGCTCGGCGACCCGTCATCTCGTTGATGAAGATCCCGAACACGATGTCGCGGTGCGGTGTGGGATCGTCTGGACTGAACGTGCCGGGCACCAGCTCGCGCAACAGGCCCTCGGCGCGTCGATACGTATCCGGCGATCCGAGCTCGGGATCGAGGAGATAGAAGGTCCCCTTCGCGACGACGCTCGACCACTCGAACATCGAGCGTACGTCGTCCGCCTCGAACGCGCACCAGGGATGATGCAGCAGCGTGGCGAGCTTGGTGCCCTTGCTCGTGCGGCCGAAGATCCACTCGCCGTCACTGACGTAGCCGATCGGCTCGATGTCCACGCGGTCGTGCAGCGTGAAGGCGAGGCGGCCGATGTGCGTGCGCACGAGCAGGTCACGGCACTCGTCCGCCGTGAGCTCCCGGATGCTGATATGAGTGGTCGACACGGTGGGATCCTCCGTTCGCATG
This sequence comes from bacterium, assembly GCA_039933415.1. Lineage (GTDB taxonomy): Bacteria > Gemmatimonadota > Gemmatimonadetes > Gemmatimonadales > Gemmatimonadaceae > AG11. The sequence continues at coordinate 8,876 of JBDTOD010000158.1, read as the reverse complement.
GGTGATATGGCGCGCGCTGTGGCCGGCATCATGAGGCGACCGCGTCGCCAGGCGTGTCCGATACCACGAGCACCGGGCATGCCGCAGCCCGGAGGAGCCTCGAGGATATGTCACCGCCAATCGCCCGCGTCGGCTCCGCGTGCCGCTTCCGTCCGCAGGCGATGAGGACCGCGCCACACGCCGCGGCAAACGCGGTCACGGATTGCGCCACCTCGCCTCGCAGGAAGCGCGTCTCAACCGTGACTCCCGGCGGGGTCTGCAAATGTCGGCGCACCTCGTCGAGCAGGTGCCTGCAGCGCCGTTCGTAGAGCTCGCTCCAATCCGCGGTATCGTCCATGAGACCGACCGCCGCGCGCACATGCACCAGGACGAGACGTCCACCGGGCGCGAGCATCGGCAGCACGGCGCGCGCGGCCCGCACGCTGGCCGGACTGAAGTCGACCGCCACGACGACGACGCCCATCGTCGTCGTCTGTGCGGGTCTCACGAGCACACGCGCCGTATCGCCGGATGCGGAAGGCCCTGCCGTCGTTCTGACAACCGTCTGCATCGAAGTAATTGGCATCTCGCGACTCCGGGTGCGTATCGGGCCGGACTTCATTGCCTGGAACGTCGCGCTCGACTTGAGGTGCGTCGTCCATCTACCCCAAAAGTCGTCGATCGTGGAGGCGGTGAATGTCGGGCCAACCACCGAACGCCGCTCCGGGCCTCCCGACGATGGCAGAGGGAAACTCCCGACATGACCAGCCCGCGCACGTGCATCTCAGCCGGAGGCGATCGGGGGGTCAACCGGCTCTGCGAGCACGGTCAGCAGTGGCCGCACCGCCTCGATGGGCGGTGTGAACAGGGAGAGCTGGTCCGGATCACCGACGACGACGTCGAAGTCGTCGGTCGAGAAGGCACGCGCGAGTCGTTCGGCGTACGTGGAACGGAGGAGTCGCACGTAGTACTCCGCATCGTAGTCATGTGGGTCGGCGGCGTCCCCTCGTTGCTCGGCCGAGGGGGCGAGTCCACCAGCACCACCCTCGCGCCGGTACACGAACACGCGGTCGCCAACGCTCCATGACGTGCGGCCGTTGGCGAGCAGCGCTTCGTAGGCCAGCTCGCGCCGCTTCTCGCGCGACTCGAGATACTCCGTCGGCGACTTGGTCAGCCGCACCTTCGACGCGACGTCGATGGTGGCGACCGAGCGCGTACGGAGCGCCACGATCGTGTCGAGGTAGGCGTCGCGCACGCCCACCACGTCGCCGACGAGCAGACGCGTGATCGCCTCACGGAGGAACCGCTCGCCGAACGGCTCGGCCCGACTCGAGCGGAAGGCGACGCCGCGCAGGATGAGCGAGCCGTCGTAGCGGAGCAGGGCGTAGTTCTTCGGCTCGTGCGACAGCATCGCCGCGTAGCGCCCCTCGAGCTCGAGCTGCACGAGCGGCGGCAGCAGCGCGCCGACCTCCGACACCACGCGCCGCTCGTCGGCTTCGCTCCACGTCTCGGGCACGGCGAAGTACACGCCGTCCGTATCCGCCTCGAGCAGCGTGACGCCACGCGCGGCGAGCTCGCGGCAGAGGAGCGCGAGCACCTCGCGTCCGCGTCGCGTCACCTCGTTGGCCGCGTGCACGTCAGCGAAGCGCGTCAGCTCGCCGCCCGCGGCGAGGTATCCGTATGCGGAGTTCACGACGATCTTGAGCGCCGCCGACATCGCCTCTTCGGTGTGCCGTTCCGGCGACCCTGGCGTCGCGGCGCGCGCCTTCGCCTTGGCGTCGAGACGGCGCTCCACCAGCGCATCCACCAGGGCGAGCAGCGCACCGAGCCGGTCGCGCGCCGGTCCGATGCGGTAGGCCCGCATGAGCGATGGGTACAGGCTGGCGACGTCCGCCTTGACGACGCGATGTGCGACGCCGGTCGCGAAGAGATGCAGCGCCGCGCCGCTGTGCGGCGTGCCGTCGCCCGCGCGGTGCGCGGGGAGCGCCGCGCCGGCGCGCAGATACGCGCGCACGAGCAACGGGTCGATCACGCCCGTCGCCGCGCCCGCGTCGGCGAGCCGCTCGTACCGCCTCGGCGCCATCTGCGCCAGCGCGTATGCCGCGCCGCCGAGCATGCGCGAGAGCGCCGCCACTTCCTTCACGTCGTCCGTCGCGTAGCGGCGCACGCGCTCCGGATCCGTGAGGTACGTCGTGTAGATCAGGTGTCCGGGGACGTACTCGCGGTCGGGCGCGGCGATGCCGAGGTGTCGCGCGACGGCCTTCAGTCCGTGGCCGGGCAGCTCGCGGGTGGAGAAGTCGTGCCGGCGCACGGCGTCGAGCGTGTCGATCAGCTCGCGGCCTGGCGCGACGAAGCGCACGCGTCGTCGATCGTCTGGATTGCCCGTCGTCATCCCTCGGCTCGCGGCGCGCTGTCGCAATCCGACGGCGCCGATGCGGTCGAGCGTGAGCGGAACCCTGAGCCGTCGCGCGCGCTGATCGAGGAAGGGGAGATCGAATCCGTGCAGGTTGTGGTTTTCGATCACGTCCGGATCGGCCGCGCGGATGCGGGCCATCAGCTGTCTGATCAACTCAGCCTCCCCATGGTCGCTTGCGTCGGCCGCCTCGAGCACTTCGGTGCGTCCGTCGTGGTAGCGCATGGAGACCATGAACATGCGATCGCGCCTCGGGTCGAGCCCCGTCGTCTCGAGATCGAACTGCAGACGATGCAGCTCGTCGAACGGCAGATCGCGGAAGTAGGTGCGCCCGCTCGCGACGAGGTACTGCTCGTCGGGGGGAAGGGACAGCACTTCGTCGTCATTGAGCTTTCCCATGTGACCGACGTGCTCGCCGAGCCGCTCGGATGCGCCGCGCAACAGCGCGTTGTGCAGGACTCGACCATCGCTCGCGCTGACGAGGTAGCGGAGCGCGCCAGGCCCATCCAGCTCACGGACGCGAATGTCCGCACCGGTGGTGCCGGAGTCACCCTCGTGCGCGAGCGCCGCGCCAAGGTGCTCGAGGTCGTCGAGCGAGGCGAGCAGCATCCATGGGCGGAAGCGCCCGTCTTCACGCACGAGCGCACCACTGCCGGGGATCCTCCGCCAGACGGCGACGCGGCCATCGAGCTCGGCGTACACGGAGACGATGCCTGGCGTGGGGTCCCAACCCCACAGCCATTCGTCGTGAAGGGACGGCGCGGACGTCATGCGGAAAGGTAGTTGGTGCCGGATTCACGCGTGGGGTCAGTGCCGCGCGAGCTCCATCGCGCAAGAAGTTGTCACGCGGAGGCGCGGCGGAACGGATGCATGGAGAGGTAGCTCTGCACGGGAGTAGCACGAGCAGGCCAGTGGTGCAAGTTTGCGGTTGAGTGGAGAGGTGCCGGCCCGAGACCTCAAAGCAGTCGTATTCTGGTTGCCGTTGCGGTAGGTCTTGTTGTTCTCCGCGGCTCCGCATGTTTCCGCGCCTCCGCGTGACATCTCCGGCGATCTTAAACGTAGGATTGAATCATCATTCTCCGATCACGACGATATCATTCCCGCCGTGGACAACATCACGCACTCGCTCGTCGGCGCGACCCTCGCCGAGCTCGCGCTGCCAGGGAGCGCCACGCGCGCCCAGCGGCGCGCGTTCTTCGTCACCGGTATCGTCGCCGCCAATCTGCCCGACGCGGATCTCGTCTACACGAGAATCACTCCCGCGCCGCTCGGCAGTCTGCTGCATCATCGCGGGCACACGCACACCATCGGCGGACTCGTCGTGCTCGCGCTGCTGCTCGGCGCCGTGAGCCTCGTTCCGGCCGCACGTCGCGCGATCGAGCCGCATCGCGCGCGATGGTGGGCGCTCGCAGTCGCGGGGCTGTTGAGCCATCTCGTGCTGGATTCGTGGAACAGCTACGGCGTGCACCCGTTCTGGCCGTTCGATTCACACTGGATCTATGGCGACGCGATCTTCATCGCCGATCCGTGGATCTGGCTCGTGCTCGCCGTGTCGGCGGCGCTGAACACCATGCGGCCGCGCGGTGGCGCGCTGCTCGGCGCGGCGCTCGCGTTGCTCATTGCCGCGGCAGGATGGCGTCAGGTGATTCCGGCGATCGCCGTCGCGGCGCTCGCCGTGGCTGCCGTCGCGCTCACGCTGCTCATGCGGCCCTGGCCGCCGCACCGGCGCGCCGGTACGGCCCTCGGACTCACGCTGCTCTACGTCGCGGCGATGTTCGGTGTGCGAGAGCGCGTGACGGCACGCGTGCTCGGGGCGCCCGTGTCGGCGTCTGGTGCGAGAATCGTCGACGTCGTGCTCAGTCCGGAGCCGGCCAATCCGCTCTGCTGGAGCGTGATGACGATCGCGGTGAACGAGCCGGTCGATCTCTTCACGACCACCCGAGGCACCGTGTCGCCGTTCGTCCCGTCGGGTTGTGGGAGACGCGCGTCCGCGGCCGTGTGGGAGGAGCCGGTCCGCCAATCGCTGGCGATCCTGCGTGACCGGTACCGGAGCGACTGCTGGGTGCGTGCGTGGATGCAGTTCGGGCGAGCGCCGGAGCTGGTGCCGGACGCGATCGGCGATCTGCGATACGGCGGCGCGCGGGGAGGCTTCACGTCGATGTCACTGCACTCGCCCGCCGACGCTGCCTGTCCCGCGCGCATCACGCCGTGGATCCCACCCCGCTCAGATCTCGTCGGCCGGCCCGCCGGCTGAGACGCCGGCGTGCGCGGACTCAGGCCCTATCGCGGCCGCGCACGTCGTCGAATCCCTTCGGTGGCTGCACTCATCCGTTCGATGTAGGCCGCCGCCGATTCGTCGTCCGCACGCGAGGGGAGGAGGAAGGCGGGATCGTCCGGCTGCACCGCAGCGTTCGCGGGTGGCTCGTCCATCATCAGGTCGCCCCCTCTGGACTCCACCGCCCGCTCGAACGATTCCACCGCCTCGAGCAGCTGCACAATCTCTTCGGACGACTCGTCGTCGTGCACGGCCACGCCGCGCTGGCGGAGCCGCGCGGCGAGGTTCTGGGTCACGCGGGCGAGGTCGCTTTCGTCCTCGCGAGGGGCGCTGGTGGGCTGAGTCATCTGTCCTTCTCCAATCTGTGAGGTGGCCGAGTGATCGGATGACGTCAATGCAATGCGCGAGCCGAACACGACCGCGACGGCCGAATCAACGTTTGGCGGACTCGTGGTGTCCAACACCGGGTGCTCGACAAAGATGTCCGGACGGTTCGGCGAGTGTTCATGATTTCGTAATGATCGCCGCATTGCCTTGCGATTCCCGGACCTCTAAGGTAGACCCGCCGTACCGGACAGCCATTCCTCCCTCTCGTGAGCTCCGCGATGCAACAGCTGCGCAAGCACTGGATCCCGCTCGTCGTTGCCGCACTCGCGCTCGTTGCGTCCATCGCGTGGATGAAGTGGCCCACGAGCGCGTCCGCGGCGGAGGCGTCACTCACCGCTCCGGTCAAGCTCAGTGACTTCCGTGTCGTCGTCACGACGACCGGGGAGCTGCGCGCGCGGAAGTTCGTGCAGGTCACCGGACCAGCCGCTGCCCAGAGTGTGCAGGTCTACAACACGAAGATCTCCTCGATCGTCCCGGAGGGCTCCCTGGTGAAGGAGGGCGACGTCATCGCCGAACTGGACAAGGCACCGGTCGCATCCAAGATCGCCGACGTCACGCTCACCCTCCAGAAAGCGCAGGCCGACTTCACCACCGCGCAGCTCGACTCGGCGCTGAACCTGGCCCAGGCTCGCGAGGATGTCCGCACTGCCGAGTTCGCGCTGGAGGAGAAGAAGCTGGCGCGCGAGCAGGCCAAGTACGAGGCGCCGACGATCAAGCGACAGGCGGAGATCGACTACGAGAAAGCGCAGCGCGCGCTCGAGCAGTCCAGGCGGAACCTGCTCACCAAGACCAAGCAGGCCGTTGCCAAGATGTCGTCGGTGGGCGCCGACCTCGGCCGCCAGCAGAACAACCTGACGAACCTGCAGTCCGTGCGGGACAACTTCTCCGTGCGCGCGCCCAACGCCGGCATGGTCATCTACGTGCGCGAGTGGAATGGCAAGAAGAAGGGCGTCGGCTCGATGTGGAACGCGTGGGAGTCCACCGTGGCGACGCTGCCGGACCTCAGCCAGATGGAATCCGACACCTACGTCAACGAGGTCGACGTCCGGAAGCTCTCGCTCGGACAGAAGGTCGAGATCTCGCTCGACGCCGATCCATCGAAGAAGCTGGCCGGCACGGTGACGCACATTGCGAACGTCGGCGAGCAGCGCCCGAATCAGGACTCGAAGGTGTTCGAGGTCAAGATCGACATCGCCGTCCCCGACACGACGCTGCGACCGGGGATGACGACGGCCAACGCGATCGTCACGGCGACGGTGCCGAAGGTGCTGTCCGTCCCGCTCGAAGCGGTCGTGAACGAGGGCGGCTTCTCCTACGTGTTCAAGAAGGACGGGCGAAGCGTTGTTCGGCAGATGGTCGAGACGGGCGCGATGAACGACAACGAGATCGTCGTGAAGCGTGGGCTCTCGGCCGGTGAGCACGTGCTGCTCGCCCCGCCCGCGGACAAGGCGGGGATCAGCACGGAGGTCATCAAGGGATTGCAGCCGGTCACGGCACCGATCGCCGGCGGCGACACGGCCAAGAGCACGAAGCTTCCCGCCAAGCCGGCGCCGGCTGGAGCGATACCATCGCCGTCGCCCGCGCCGGCCGCCGCGCCGTTCGTGAAGGCGAAGAGCTAGTCGGATGACGTCGGTCCCGCTCCCCGCATCGGCGGCGGCACTATCGACGCGTGCGCGCGCGTTCCTGGCGCACGTGACGTTCAGCGGCGCGATCGCTGCCGAAGCGGTCGTGCACAACAAGCTGCGCGCGTCGCTCACGTCCCTCGGTATTCTGTTCGGTGTCGCCTCGGTGATCGCCATGCTCGCCATTGGGAACGGGGCGGAGCAGGAGATCCTCGCCCAGATGAAGCTCCTCGGCGCGAACAATATTGTGGTCACGCCGGTCGTGGAACAGAAAGAAGGGAAGGTCGAGAAGGACGACGGGAAGAAGCAGTCGAAGAAGTTCTCGCCAGGATTGAGCTATCTCGACGCGCAGGCGATCAAGGCGGCCATACCCGCGGTGGGCGCCACGAGCAGCGAGGTCGTGGTGAACAGCGTGATCACGCGCGAGGGCCATCACCGCTCCGGCAAGGTCGTCGGGGTCGACCCGAGCTACTTCTCCGTGATGAACCTCGCGCTCGGCGATGGCGCCGGCTTCGCCGACCTGCACTTCGCGCGCGCCGCGCCCGTCGCGGTGATCGGGCAGGGCGTGAAGACCCGCTTCTTCACGACGGAAGACCCGATCGGCCACACCGTGAAGGTCGGCAGCCAGTGGCTGACGATCGTCGGCGTGCTCTCGGACCGGAAGGTCTCGAGCGAAGCGGCGAAGCGACTCGGCATCCGAGATGCCGACATGGACGTCTACGTGCCGCTCCCCACGATGCTCCTTCGCTTCCGCAACCGGAGCGAGGTCACCCAGACCGACATGGAAGTCGCGGCGAACCAGGACAACTCCGCCGACTCGTCGCAGACGGAAGAGCAACGTGCCGAGAAGAAGAACTATCACCAGCTGGACAAGGTGATCGTGCAGGTGAGCAAGTCCACCGACGTCACCGCGGTGTCCGAAGTGGTGCGTCGCATGCTCCAGCGGCGGCACAACGACGTCACCGACTTCGAGATCACCGTGCCCGAGCTGCTGCTCAAGCAGGAGCAGCGCACCAAGACGATCTTCAACATCGTGCTCGGTGCGATCGCGTCGATCTCGCTGGTCGTCGGCGGGATCGGGATCATGAACATCATGCTCGCGTCGATCCTCGAGCGCATCAAGGAGATCGGCGTGCGCCGCGCGATGGGCGCCACCCAGGGTGAGATCCTCGCGCAGTTCCTCACCGAGGCGGTGATGATCAGCGTCGCCGGCGGCGTGGCCGGCATCATCCTCGGCATCGTCTTCGCCTCGATGATCGAGCGCATTGCGCACATCAGCACGATCGTCTCTCCCCTCTCCGTGATGCTCGCGTTCGGTGTGAGCGTGGCGGTGGGGCTCGTCTTCGGGATCGTGCCCGCGCGCAACGCGGCGAAGCAGGATCCCATCGTCTGCCTGCGGTACGAGTAGCAGGCGCTCTCCGGCCGGTCGCCGTCACGTCCGGTCTCTCGCTGAAGGAGCTCATGCGCCCGCGCCATCTCGCCGTGCTGCTTGCACTCGTGTGCCCGTTCGCGCTTGGCGCACAGGCATCCGATCCGAACGCGCTCACGCTGCAGGACGCCATCGCGATGGCGCAGCAGCAGGGGCCACTCGCCCAGGTCGCGCGCAGCAGCCGCGACGTGGCGCGGTGGCGCGACCGGGCGTTCAACTCGCGGCTCCTGCCCCAGCTCTTTCTTCAGGGTGACGCGGCGAACCTGAATCACGGCATCAACCCGATCACGCTGCCCGACGGATCGACCCAGTTCATCGGCCAGTCGCAGAACCAGTCGTCGCTCACCCTGGGATTCAGTCAGGCGATCCCGCTCACTGGCGGCACCATCTCGGTCGGTTCACAGGTGAGCCGGATCGACCAGTTCGGCGCTGACGGCACCAAGTACTACCAGACGTCGCCCGTCGTCGTGAGCCTGCGCCAGGACCTCTTCCGCCCCCGCACGGTCGTGTGGGACGAACGAGTGCAGTCCGTCAGCGCGCGCATCGCCGAACGTGGCTACCTCGAGGCGCGAGAGGATGTCGCGGGGAACACGGCTGACGCCTTCTTCAACCTGTACGCGCAGCAGGTGACCCTCGCCAACGCGTCGAAGAACGTCGCCGTGAACGACACGTTGTTCACCTTGAACAAGGGGCGCTACGAAGTCGGCAAGATCGGCGAGAACGATCTGCTCAAGAGCGAGCTCGCGCTGCTGCGCGCTCGCGCGGCGGTGG
>JBDTOD010000157.1:0-10057 GCA_039933415.1 bacterium | reverse complement strand
CCCCCCCTTGACCCTCTTGAAATGAAGCTTATTCGCGCAGGTCGTGGCAATACACCGTGGTATCGCACGGCGCGCCATCCGGCATCAGGGCGTAGCGCGGAATCACGCCGACCCTGCTCCAGCCGAGACCTTCGTACAGTCGTTCGGCGTCGCCACCGGTGACGGTGTCCAGGACGAGCAGCGTGCGGCCACACGCACGCGCCGCGGCCTCGGCGGCGCGCATCAGTGCCGCGCCAAGGCCGCGGCGTCGCGCGCGACGGTGGACGAGCATCTTCGCCAGGTCGGCGCGATGCGGCTGGTTCTCCGGCACGTCGAGCAGAAGCTGCACCGTGCCGCAGATTCCGCGATCGTCGTCCGCGACGAGCAGCACCCGTTCACCCGCCGCGACTCCACGCGCGACTTTGCGCCAGAACCCCTCGGCGCGCTCGCGCGGAAAGGGGAGCATGAAGCTCACCGACGCGCCGCCCTCCACGCAGTCGGTCAGTACGTCGACGAGTCCGTCGACGTCCGCATCGTTGACGAGATGAAGGCGACGGATGGTCCACGCGGATTCGGTCATCGTCTCGGGTGCGTATCGGACGCGATGACGACGGCGTAGCGCGCCGCCTTGCGCGTCGGGTTGTGGAACATCGTTGGACGGTCGAGACGCATCGCGAGGCAATCGCCCTGACGCAGACGGTGGCACTCGGCGCCCAGCGTGACGTCGATCGATCCCTCGAGGACCCAGATCTGCTGATCGACGCGGACGTCGCGCGCGCTGGTCTCGAACGCAACGCGAGCGCGTGGCGGAAAGTGGACCTCGACGATCTGCATCGGCTGCGTTACACCGGACGGCGACACGTTGCGGCGCGTGTAGCCGGACGCGGGGTCGCGCCACACTGGTTGATCGTCGCGTCGCGCGACTGGTCCCGCCGGGACGCCCGCATCGCTGTCCGGCGCATCGAACAGCGAGGCGAGGGTGACCCCGAGCCCGGTGGCGAGCCGCTCGAGCACGACGGCGGTAGGACTGGTCTCAGCACGCTCGATGAGTGAGATCATCGAACGGCTCACGCCACTCCGCTCGGCGAGCGCGTCGAGTGAGAGAGCGTGCGCGGAGCGGAGCTCGCGGGCGCGCGCAGCGATGCGTTGGTCGAGACCGGCGGTGTCTGTCATACTGGACATTAATATCCAGCATCTTGGACGCGCCGTCAAGCTGCGCTCCAACATGACGCCGGTCAGCTGGACGCGACGCGCAGCAGAGCCAATGCGAACATCGACTGCGCGTCCGTGCTCCTCAGCGCGAGCGTACCGCTCCGCAGCAATCCATAGAACTGGCCAAGGGTGTGCGCATCCTCGAGCCGGCTCGGCGCCTGGAGCGATCCCGCGGGGACGAGCGTCAGCAGGGTGAGCGCGGAGATCATCGCCGCGACGCGCCGAAGGTCGCGAAAGGTGCCCGCCTGGTCGTCGGTGATGGGTCGTTGCTCCTGCGCGGCGAGTAGCGCGAGCGCCACGTCGTCCGTGAGCTGGAGGAACATCGAGAACGTCGCAAGATCGTAGTACGGATGCGTCATGCCCGCTGCGGACCAATCCACGAACCACGCACGCGCGCCGTCCCACAGGACGTTGCCGGGGTTGAGATCGTTGTGACTCGGTGCGAGGCGCGGATCAGAAGCGATGCGTCGTTCAATCCGGTCGAGCTTCTCGCCGAGTGGCAATGCCCATGCGGGAAAACCGGCGCGAACGCTCTGCGCTTTCCACAGCGCCTGCACCGCGACGAGCGGATCGAGGTGCTCGACACCGTCCACAGAGAGCGCGTGCAGCCGAGCGAGCAGACCGACGACGCTCGCCATCGAGCGACCGCGCGAGTCGGGCTGGCCGAGCGCCTCGGCGAAGTGCGGACCGACGATCCGTTGCGAGATCGTCGCGCGCCCGATCTCGTCGACCCAGACCAGCGGCGGGGCGATTCCCTGCTCCGCGGCCAGCCTCGTCATCGTGCGCTGTCGCTCCCATCCGGCCGCCTCGTGCGGCGGCAGGACGCGGACGACGTACTCGCCCGTGTCAGTGATGACAGCGAACACGGACGCGCCGGACAGGCCGTCGTTGAGAGGTGTCAGCTCTCGCACTGCCCCGAAGCGATCCTCGGGAAGATGGCGTGCGACGTCGGCATGCGAGAGCTGCCTCAACGTTGCCTCAATAGATGACCGGGTTCTTGAACGAGTTGCCGCCCCACACAACCCACACGGAGTCGTTCGTCGAGCGGCGATACTCGGCGGCGAGCGGAAAGGCGCGCGCTCCTAGGCAGCCGAAGCAATAGCGCGTGGGGTCGAGGGAGTCCACCCGAATCGTGAAGCCGTACCGCCAATCGCCCTCGAGTGCGACCGTTACCCCTCTGAAAGGCCTGGCAGGCTCATGGTCCCAGCATAACCGCGATCGCGACCGCCGGGTCACGACTCGGCAGAATGGCGGGCTATTTGGGGTAGAACCGCTCGCGGATCACACGATTCTTTTCGTCGATTGCCAAGGCCATGGTGAAGAAATAGAATCGAGCCGGAAGCGGTCCGTTCCTCGCCATCTCACCTTGCTCCGCGTGCTCGGGTTGAATCGACGTCTGCCTTTCTTCGCCATGCTGCTCGCCGGGCTCACGATCGCCCCCGTTCGGTGGGCCAACGACCTGCCGGCCGACTGGATCGATCCTGACACGGGACATCGCGTCATCCGGCTGTCCACCGAGCCCGGCAGCCAGACGCTGTACTTTCACGACAACGCGTACTCACCGGAGGGCGACAAGTACGTTTTCAGCTCGCCGAGCGGGATCATGCTGCTCGACCTGGCGACGCTGGGGAAGTTGCCGCCGAAGGCGGAGCTCGTGGTGCCTGGAGCGGGTGGCGCGTACATGGCGCGTCGCTCGCGCGAGGTGTACTTCACGCGCGGAGGCGTTCGCGGTGCGCCACGTGGAGGCGCGCCGGCGGAGCGCGGCGTATTCGCCTACGACTATTCGACGAAGCAGACGCGCCGAGTGCCCAACGCCGTGCGCACGCTGATCAACGCCGACGAATCGGTCACCGTCGCGACGATCACCGCCGAGGATCCGTCGGGACGCACGGCAAAACCGGTGACACGCGAGCCGCGCCCTCAGCTCCAGCGAATGTTTCCCGGGAAGAAGCTGGAGGAGCTCACGACGGAGCAGCAGTACGCGGTGACCAAGGAGGAGGGGCTCGCCAGGCGAGCGCTCAATCCGGAGAGCATGGCGTTCGTCTTCACCAACCTGAAGAGCGGGAAGCCGGACACGGTCGGCTATCAGTACGGATGGTTGAACCACATGCAGTTCAACCCGAAGGACCCGACGCTGCTCCTCTATTGCCACGAGGGCACGTGGCACGAGGTGGACCGTATCTGGACGATCCGCACGGATGGCACGGAGATGACGCTGCGCCACGCGCGCACGATGGACATGGAGATCGCCGGCCACGAATTCTGGAGCTTTAACGGGCGAAAGATCTGGTTCGATCTCCAGACGCCGCGCAGTCAGCAGTTCTGGATCGCTGGTGTAGATCTCGCGACGGGCAAGGAGACGCGCTATCACGTGGACCGGGACGCGTGGTCGGTGCACTACAACGTCTCGCGCGACGACAGGCTATTCATGGGCGACGGCGGCGATCCCACGCAGGTCGCGTTCGCGAAGGACGGCATGTGGATCAACCTGTTCACCGTGCAGCCTGACCGGACGGTGAGGCGCGAGAGGCTGGTGAACATGTCCAGACACAACTATGTCACGGGTCGTGGAGGCGTGGAGCCGAACGGCTCGATCACGCCCGACAACAAGTGGGTGATCTTCACCGGGAACTTCGACGGGCAGCGGCAGGTGTATGCCGTGGAGATCGCGAAGTCGCGCTGAGCCGGATTCGCGGCACGTCCCACACGCGCACGCCGGGCTCCGCATCGGTCGGTGGAGATTCCACCGCCTCGACGAGCGCCGCGACCATCTGCGCGTGTGTCACGAGGCCGAGTCGTCTGGCGCCCTCTCTCGTTGCCGGCAGCGCGCGGCCGATCGCGTAGAGCGGAAGCAGCAGGTACGGCCAGTAGTGGCCCGGCCCGAGGACGTACCACGGTCGCAGAATCGTCGCACGGAGGCCGAACTGCGCATTCGCCTCGCGGATGCGCGCTTCGACCGCGGCGCGCACGGCGATGTATCCGTGCATCACCGGCGCCGGCTGCGCGACGCTGACGTAGACGAGATGTCGTACGCCGGCGATGACCGACGCCTCGACCGCGGCGAGCCCCGACGGCAGATCCACGCTGCGGGACCCGGCGTCCTTGCCGGGCCCCGGATGCGGCGTGCCGACGAGCTGCACGAGCGTATCGGCCGGCGCGACGTGCAGCGCGTAGGAGCGTGAGTCCGTGGCGTCGCCGACGACGTGCGACACGCGGCGCGGCAACCGTCGCTCGGCGCCTTCGCGCACGAGGGCGCGAACGACGTGCCCACGGCTCACCAGCGACCGCGCGAGCTCACGGCCGATGTAGCCGGTGGCGCCGGTGACGAAGACCTGCCGGCGATGGATGGCGGAGTCGATCACGGCAACCAGCGTGGGCGGCATCGGCGACTCGACTGGTTTTCAGTGCGGGGCCGAAGCCGCATCTGCCGCCCCGAGATGCGCGCGAATCGCCGCGATCATCGGCTCCGGATTGTCCCACGTCGTCATGTGGGCGGCGTTCGGGATGACGACGACCTTGCCGCCGTGTACCATCGCCGCCTGCCGGCGAATCGTCACGGGGTCCGCTTCGTCCACGGCGCCGACGGTGAACAACGTCGGCACTTTCACGTCCTTCAGGAACGGTGTCGCATCGTACTGTTTCAGGGTGCCCGTAATCGTGAACTCGCTCGGCCCCTGCATGTAGTTGTAGATGGTCGTGTTCACTTGCTGCATCATGCTGTCGAGATCCGCTTTCACGGGACGAAGCCACACGTACTTTCCGTAGAAGGCCTCGAGCGCGGCCTGATAGTCGGGCGCGTCGAACTTCTTCTCCGCCTCTCGCGTCTTCACCGCGCGCTGCATGGAATCGGGCAGCGTAGCCAGGAGCGCGCGCGCATGACGCTCCCACTGCGGGACGTCCAGCGCGGCACTGGCGAGCGTGAGGCTCGCGACGCGCTCCGGGTGCGCGCGATAGTACTCGATTCCGAGCATCGTTCCCCATGAATGACCCACGAGGTGCACGCGCTCGAAGCCAAGGTGCGACCTGAGCGAATCGAGCTCGCGCACGAAGTGATCGATCGTGATCTTCGTCGTGTCGATAAGCCCGCTCGACTTGCCCCCTCCGAGCTGATCATAGCGCACGACCTGACGCTCGTCGCTCAACGCTTCGAGCGGCTTGAGGTAGTAGCTGCTGAAGCCCGGTCCGCCGTGCAACAGGATGACCGGCGTCCGGCCCGCGGAGCCCGTCATCCTGTACCAGATGGTGCCCCCGTCGACGGACAATCGCGCCTCGCCCGGACCGAGCGCCGGTGTCGCCACGGCGCTTGTCGAAGCGTCCTGCGCCTTGGCGCTGTCCGCCCGCTTCTCCGTGCGACACGAGACGAGGATCAACAGCGGCGGGATCAAGAACATCATCGAGCGGTTACGCATCGAGAGCTCCCGTAACAGGTAAGACTGCCCAATGCGGTGACCGACTGCTGTGCGCGCGGCGCGTGGCGTCGTTGTCGTGGGCTCGCTCATCGGCGCACCGCCGGCATCAGCTCGCGCAGCGCGAGCACCTCGGCCGCGATCGCCGCCTTGATGGTCGGCTCGCGATCGGGGTAGAACTTCGAGTTGTGGAGCGACGGCAGCGCCGGCCCTCCCCTCGCGGCCGCGTCGACGGCCGCGGCCGGCGCGGCACCGACGCGGAGCTGCACCGTCGGAATGTTCGCGCCAGGAAACTCCGCGAGATCTTCGCTCGCCATCTCGGCGGGGGTATCGCGCACCCGGTCGGTTCCTAGCCCACGTAGCAGCGCGGCGGAAACGCGCCGTGTCAACGCACTGTCGTTTACGAGCGCGTTGATCGGCTGAAGGTGCTCGATGCTCGGCTCGCGGGTGGCACCTCCCGCCGTCGCTTCGGCCTTGATGATCCGTTCGATCGAGGCGAGGAGCTGTCGTCGAACAGGATCGGTGAACGAGCGCACGGTGAGCTGCAGCGTTACCTCGTCGGGGATGATGTTGTGCTTCGTCCCTCCGTGGATGGAGCCCACGGTCACGACTGCGGCGTCGAATGGCGAGATCTCGCGCGAGACGATCGTCTGCAGCGTGAGCACTGTGCGCGCCGCGATGACGATGGGATCGATCGTGGTCTCGGGACGGGCGCCGTGTCCGCCCCGCCCGTAGATGTGGACCGTGAGCCCGTCGTTGTTGGTGAGGATTGGTCCGGCATGAAAACCGATCATGCCGGCTGCGTAGCGCGAGTCGTCGTGCACGGCGATCACGTAGTCGGGGCGCGGGAAGCGCGTGAGCAGACCGTCGGCGATCATCGCCTTCGCCCCCGCCAACGTCTCTTCAGCGGGTTGGCCGATGAGCACGAGAGTGCCCCGCCAACTCGCCGTGGAGCCCGCCATGATCCGCGCGCTCGCGACGAGCGCCGCCATGTGCACGTCGTGCCCGCAGGCGTGCATCACGCCGACGTCGAATCCCGCGTCGTCCTTGGTGCGCACGGTGCTGGCGAAGGGGAGCCCCGTGTTCTCGACGACGGGAAGTGCGTCGAGCTCGGTGCGCAGCATCACCGTCGGCCCTGCCCCATTCTTCAACACCGCGACGACGCCGGTCTTTCCCACGCCAGTCGTGACGTCGTACCCGAGCTGACGGAGCTCGCCGGCGATCTTCGCGGCGGTTTCCGTCTCGTGGAACGACAGTTCGGGATGTCGATGCAGATCGAGGTACAACGCCTCGGCCCGCGGATAGATGGCCTGCACCTCGGCGTTGATGGCCGCACCGCTCTGGGCGCCGAGTCGAGCGCCGTAAAGCAGCGCGAGCGCCAGAGAGGCGCGTCGTCCAGCGATCAATCGCATGTTCACGGGGATCGGGGAGCACGGCAGGGGCCGCTGATGATGCATCTCACGGGACTGCTCGGCTAGAGCACCGCTCCCGCGATGTGTCCTCGGCGCGCAGCGTGCCGCGCAGAGTATCTTCATGCTCGGCGCTGATGTGCGAAGCGCGACCGAACACGACGACAGGAGGAGCCATGTCCCGGGCATTTCTGCGCGACGACGCGGAAGGCGAGATGCCGTTCCGCGACTACGGCTTGCCCGAGCGCGACGACCCCGACTTCGATCGCATCGCCGCGCGGGCGCTCCTCGAGGCCGCCCGCGTGAGCGAGACGCAGCTCGCCGAGCGTGCGACCGGGTACTACTGGGGCGAGCCGAAGCTGCGTGATCACGTCGAAGTGATCCGCGCCGAGGCCGAGTCGTCGGGCGACGACCGGCTGGAGCAGCTTGCGCGGCGGTTCCTCGGCTGAGCTGCGCTACGGGGCGAGGCTGAACACCGCGCCGTGCGGCGACGCTGCGGCGTTCCCGCCGTGCGGCCACACCTTGTTGTCCATGCGGACGCCCGCGTCCTTCGCCCCCTCGTCGCGGAAGCGTTCGTCGAGCGCGAGCGCACCGGTGCGAGGGTCGAAGGTCGCGATCACCACCCGGCTCGCCATGTCACCGTAGCCGGTGATCACGACGCGACGTTGATTCGGCTCCAGCGAGATCCAGTGCGGGACGTCGCCCGTACCGAGCGTGACGCGCGAGATTTCGCGTGGCTTCGCCGGATCCGAGATGTCGAGACTCACCACCGCGCTCAGCGCAGGGACCGTGACCAGATAGAAGTGGCCGGCGATGACGGGGATGGCACAATGCGTCTTCGCCTTCATCGGGAACGACGACACGAGCTGGCCCGATGGCGCATCGCCATCGATCCCGTGCAGCAGGTAGAGCCCACAGTTGAAGGTGGACACGAGCACCGTGCGCCCATCGGCGAGCAGACGCGGCTCGGCGGTGAGTGCGCCCTCGTCGCCGCGCGGGCCGTTCGGCAGTTCGAAGGTGTGCAACAGCTTCAGATCCGAGAGGCGCCAGATCTGCACCGCGCGCGTCTGCGCGTCGCCGATCATGTCGGTGGTGGTCGTGACGATTCGATCGAGCCTGGGCACGATCGCGGCGGAGTATGGGCGGATGTCGCGGTCCAAACCCGCGACGTCCGCCGACCCGGACCGCACCAGCGTGCCCGCGCTGGTCAATTCCGCGAGCCCGCCCGGCGCCATGCCGAGCGAATCGTGTCGCATCTGGAACGTGGCGAGCACGTTGCCGTTGGGCAGCCGCAGGAAGCTGTGTGGATGCATCATGCCGTCGACGTCGCCGAACTGGCCGTCGAGGCGCGGATGCGCGCGGTCCTTCATATCGAAGATGAAGGTCTGGCCGGCGCCGAAGCCGTTGGCGAACAGCCGGCCGTCGGCGGGCATGGTGTGCTCGGTGTGATGCGGGACGTTGTGACGGCCAGGCACCGGCACCGTTCCGAGCAGCCGGCCGTAGCTCGGCGACGCCGCGCGCGCGTCGAGCACGGCGAGGAAGTCCGGCCTGGTCGAGTCGGCCGAGCCCGTCCAGAGATAGAGATACTCGCTCGAGGCGCGCGACTGTGCGTGCAGCACCGGCGCGGCGGCAAGCGCGCAGAGAAGCATCGTCCGTCGCATCATGGCACACAGGCTCATCGTCGCAGTCTGATCTGAGTTCAACGACGCGTTTCCGCGTCGATCGCGGCCGTGATCTCGCGCAGCATCTCCGCGCGCGCGTCCGCCTGGGCCCGCCCGGTGGCGACCGGCCACGCGCTGTTGAGCGCGATGACGAGCCGCCGAGCCGGGTCGATGTGGATGAGCTGCCCGTAAATGCCGATTCCGGCAAAGCCGCCGGTGTTCCACGTCCACCACTGATAACCATAGCCGCGGCCCGGCGTGTCGGTCGACGACCCTGACGCCATTTCCGTGAACGATGCGCGACACGTCCTCCACACGCCAGGCGGCCCGATGCGCCGCTCCCCTTCCCATCGGCTGCAACGCCTGTAGCGTATCGTCCATTCGCCTTCGTTCACCTCCGAGCCCGAGGCACTCAATGCGGTCGCAGCTCCTGACGTCGGTCTTCTCCCTCTTCGCCGCCACGATGCTTCACGCACAGACCACCCGGACCATCGCCGAGCGACTCGGGCATCCCGCCGACGCGAAGCTGCTCATCCTGCACGCCGACGACCTCGGCGTCGCGCACTCCGAGAACACGGCGAGCTTCGATGCGCTCGACAAGGGCGTCATCAACTCGGCGAGCATCATGATCCCGACTCCGTGGGTGACGGAGGTCGCCACGTACGCGAAGGCACACCCGAACGCCGATCTCGGTCTTCACCTCACGCTCACGAGCGAGTGGGAGACCTATCGCTGGGGGAGCACGGCATCCAACGACAAGGTGCCGAGCCTGCACGATGCCGACGGGACCATGCCGCGCTCGACGACCACGGTGCTCACGCGCGCCAAGCTCGACGAAGTCGAGCGGGAGCTGCGCGCGCAGGTCGATCGCGCGCTGGCGCTCGGCATCCGACCGACGCACGTGGACAGCCACATGGGCGCGCTGTTCAACTCGCCCGAGCTCATCGCCACTTACGTCAAGGTCGCGCGCGCCTACCGACTTCCCTTCCTCGCGTCGCTGGGCGCGGGGCCCGTCGCGCGCAAGGCGCCGTTCCTCGATTCGGATGTTCTGCTCGACGCGGTGGTGATCGCGGACGAGCAGGTTCCGCGCGATAAATGGAAGGAGTTCTACCTCAAGGCGATCGCCGACCTCAAGCCTGGGCTCACGGAGCTGATCGTCCATCTCGGCTACGACGACGCGGAGCTCAAGGCCGTGACGGTCGGACACGACGCGTATGGCTCGCGGTGGCGCCAGCAGGACTACGACGTGATGAACAGCGCCGAGTTCAGGAAGGCGCTGAAGGACAACAAGATCGTGCTCGTGACGTGGCGCGATCTGGGCAAGCTGATGCCGTGAACGACGGTTGATCGGTGGTGCGGTTGATCGGTGGTGCGGTTGATCGGTGGTGCG
>JBDTOD010000156.1:0-10178 GCA_039933415.1 bacterium | reverse complement strand
CACACTCAACAAGAATCGCATACGCGTCACCTCCACCACATTGAAAGTCGTGTTTCCACGACAGTCCAAAGGATTTGGCTCCGCTATGTCAATTCCGCTTCGCTATATCCGCTCCAACAAAAGGGTCAGTCGATTCCCTGTACTCGCTACGCGCTGATGCTCAGTACTCCATCCAGCGATTCGTAGCATCCAGGACCGCCAGCACCGTCGCCGTCTCGATCCCATCCTTCACCTGCGCCGTTCCCGTCAACAGCGTCGTATCCCTGCCAATCCGCGTGGTCAACGCCACGAACACGAACTCGCGATCGAAGGCGCCGATCAGCCTCGCGCCCTCGAACGCCAACGATCGTCCCTCGATTCCCGCACGCGCCACTGCCGCAACCGCCGCTCGAGCCGCGGTCTCCGTGCGCAGACGGTCGCTCTCGATACCCTCGGCTTCGCCGACGAAGATCTCCTCGCCGCGGCGTAGCGTCACGCGACACATCATCCCGCTCGTGCGGCTGCGGCGAACCTCGACGTCCTCGAAGTAGAGCCGGCGCCGCGCGTTCATCGCCGTCGCCGGCGCGTCGTCGGGCACCATCTGCACGCCCATCTGCGGCGTCGAGAGGCGCGCCGCTCGGAATGCTTCCGCCGCTGGCCCTTCGCTCGTCGCGACGCTGATCTTCTTGTGACTCACGCGCATGCCGAGATGCGCGAGCAGCGCGCTCTCCACGTTGCGCACCGTCTGCTTCGGCGACACTTCCGTCGTCGTCAACACGTGGACCTCGGATACCTCTCCGGTTGCACCGGAGACGATCCGCACGTTCAACACGCCAGGAAGTGTCTGCAACAGCTCCTCCGCACGCTCGATCGGAAGCACGGTGCCGGCAATGGCCGACACCGAGTCCATCGGACGCGGAGGAGTTACAGACGGGGCGCTAAAAGGCTTCGCCGGCACCATCAGCTGTGGCTTGGGGTCACTGGGAGGGATGCTGCCGAGGCGGGGCGGCCCGATGTTCGGGGCACGCGGACGAACCGTCGTCGGCTCGTGGGAGGTAGGTGCTCGCCAATATTGGTCTTGCCGATCACTCAGTCAAGCGAATACTCCAGCTCCGGTAGACGGTACTCCTTGATCTTGCGGTACAGTGTCCGCTCTCCGATCCCCAGCAGGTCGGCAGCCCGTCTCCGGTTGCCCCGGGTCTCCTTGAGCGCAGCCTCGATGACGGCACGTTCCACCTCCGTCATCTTGGTGCCCGGTGCAATGGATACGACGTTCGGGGGGGGTAATTCGTCACGAGGTCCAATGGCCGATACCGGCAGGGCTCCCTCGCCGACCATCCGGCTCGGTGAGACGACCTCGCCGATGAAGGCTCTCCTCGGCCCTCCATCCCGCCCGTCGTCGAGCCGCCGGCGCAGCTCTTCCACCTGGAGCTTGAGCTCCAGCAGGCTCCGGAGGATGAACTCGAGCTCCCGACCCTCCGCCCCAGTGCCCTGCACCACGGGACCCGACCGCACGGGAAGGAGCCGAGCGTGACCTCCGTCACGAATCTGCCTGGGCAGGTCCTGAGGTCCGATCTCCCGGCCATGCGAGAGCACGACCATGCTCTCCACGAGATTCCGGAGCTCGCGCACGTTGCCCGGCCACTGGTACTCCACAAGGAGCTCCATCGCTTCCGCGGAGATTCCCGGAAAGGGACGCTCGTGCTGGGCCGAGAGGTCGCGGATGAACCGGCGAACGAGGAGCGGAATGTCGCTCGGCCGCTCCCGCAGAGGAGGCAGGTAGATGCTCAACACGTTGAGCCGGTAGTACAGGTCGGCCCGGAAGCTCCCCTCCTCCACGTGCTCGCGCAGCGGACGGTTGGTCGCGGCGATGACGCGCACGTTCACCTCGATCAGCGTCGTCCCACCGACGCGCGTGAACTCACGCTCCTCGATCACCCGCAGGAGCTTCACCTGGGTCGCCTGCGGGATCTCCCCGATCTCGTCGAGGAAGATCGTCCCTCCGTCCGCCAGCTCGAAGCGACCCAGCCGCCGCTCGGCCGCTCCGGTGAAGGCACCCTTCTCGTGGCCGAACAGCTCACTCTCGAGCAGGGTCTCCGGCAGCGCGCCGACATTGACGGCGATGAACGGCTTGTTGCGCCGAGGGCTCTGCGCGCGCAGTGCGCGGGCGACGAGCTCCTTGCCGGTGCCGCTCTCTCCTTCGATGAGTACGGTGCTCGACACGGGCGCCATCTGCTCGACCTTGACCATCACCTCGCGCAACGGCTCGCTCTCGCCAATCAGACCCGTCGCTTCCTGTAGCGCGTGGCGCTCCATGAGACGACGGACGTCGAGCGCGACATCGGGCACGGCGATCGGCTTGGTGTACAGCTCCACGAAGCCCATCAATCGCAACCGATCGCGCTGTATCGGATCGTCGCCGTCGGTGAGCCCGACCACCGGAATGCCGGCCCAGAGCTGCTCGCGCAGCAGGCCGACGTTCGCCGCGTCGGTGAGATCGCCGGTGATGATGATGAGATCCGGCTTGGCGCGCTTGATCTCGGCGCGCACGTCGTCGAGCGGACTCACGAGCGCGGTCTCGGTGCCGCCCCCTTCGAGCTCGGCGTTCAACCGCACCGCGGGCTCGACGTCGTGCAGCGTGATCAGAACTGTCATGATGTCCGTACGGATTCGTGATCCGTCGGGGTTCCACGGACGATGTCCACCGTGTGCGCGACGATGGGCTCGAGCGCGGCGAGCATGTCGCGCACTCCGCTGGTGGATCCCGGCAGGTTCACCACGAGCGTCCTGCCCCGCACACCAGCGACTCCTCGGCTCAGCGCGGCGCGCGGAAAGGTCGCGCCGGTGACGGCGCGCAGCCGCTCGGCGATTCCCTGCGCCTCGCGCTCGAGCACGGCCCGCGTGGCTTCCGGCGTGACGTCGCGCGGACTCAGGCCGGTGCCGCCAGTGGTGAGCAGGAGGTCGCACGCGTCGTCGTCGCACCACGCGAGGAGCTGGCGCACGATGGGGACGACGTCGTCGCTGACGACGGCTCTGCCTGTGAGCTGTCCGGAGATCGTGGACACCCAAGCGGCGCACGCGTCGCCCGAGCCGTCGGCCCGCTCGCCGCGCGACGTGGCGTCGGAGATGGTGAGCACCGCTACGCGCATGATGGTGAGGTGCGCTGGGCGCTCAGAGATGCGACGCGTGCTTGTAGAACGGCGGTTTGGTCACGGTGGCGGGAACGCGCTTGCCGCGAATCTCGATCTCGAACGTCGTGCCTTCTTTCGTGCCGGCGATGGGGAGGTAGCACGTGCCGATCGGTTGCCCAACCGTGGGGCTCATCGTGCCACTGCACACGATGCCGCTGGCCGCGCCGTCGTAGAACACCGGATAGCCGTGGCGCGGGAAATTCCGGTCGGCCATGGTGAAGCCAACGAGCTTCCGCTCGAGTCCCTTCTCCTTCTGTGCCACCAGTGCGTCGCGTCCGACGAAGTTGCCCTTCTTGAGCTTCACGAGCCAACCGAGACTCGCCTCGAGCGGCGTGGTAGTGTCATCGATGTCGTTGCCGTAGAGCGCCATCCCCATCTCGAGCCGCAGCGTGTCGCGCGCGCCGAGCCCTGCGGGAGTAACCTGGCCGGTCGCCATGAGTGCATTCCACACGGGAACGGCGCCGGCGTTGTCCACGTACAGCTCGAAGCCGTCCTCGCCGGTGTAGCCGGTGCGGCTGATGATCGCGCGCGTGCCGGCCACCTCGCCCTCGGCGAAGTGGTAATAGCGGATGGCAGAGAGATCCGTGCTCGTGAGCGGCTGGAGGAGCGCGGCGGTGTTGGGGCCCTGCACGGCGATGAGCGCCATCTCATCGCTCATGTCGTTGAGCGTGACGCCGAACGCCGGCGCGTGGCGGACGATGTGCGCGTAGTCCTTGGCCGCATTGCTCGCGTTGACGACCATGAGCAGGCTGTCGGCGAAGCGGTAGATGAGACAGTCGTCCTCGATGGTGCCGCGATCGTTGAGGATGGTGGAGTAGTGCACCTGGCCCACCGCGAGCCCGGCGACGTCGTTGGTGGTGACGTGGCTCGCGAACTCCACGGCGCGATCACCGTTGATCCAGAACTCGCCCATGTGCGAGACGTCGAACATGCCGCACCCAGCGCGCACGGCATTGTGCTCGGCCGTGATCCCGCCGGCGTACTGCACCGGCATCTCGTAGCCCGCGAAGGGGACCATCTTGCCGCCCAGCGCGAGGTGGATCTCGTGGAGCGGGGTGCGCTTGAGAGCGGTGGTGGCGGCGGACATGTGCTCGAGAGGGCTCGTCGATGGTCGATGGAGGAAGGGGAATATGCGCGATTGGCACTTCCCCATGCCAGGGTGACAGGAACAGAATTCGTGGTCACAGCGTCTACCCAGGAAGGTACGCCGCAGTGGGAACCGAGAGCCGAGGAGGGCGACTAGTGCCAGCCGAGTACGGAATCGATGAAGCGCGGAAGCTGGTGGAGATCCGGCTGACGGGTGTGGTGACGGCCGAGGAGTATTGGACCGTGCGCGAGCAGCTCGCGAAGGATCCGCTCTACCGAGACACCTTCGACGAGCTCGTCGACGCGATGGATGCGACGAAGTTCACTGTGGGGAGCGCCGGTGTGCGCGATGCGGCGACGAGCCCGTGGCTGGCGAATGACGTGCGCCGCGCGGCGGTGGCCGGCACCGAGGAAGCCTACGGGATCTTCCGGATGTTCCAGATCGTGAGCGGCCAAGCCGGCGTGCGAGTATTCCGGAGCCGTGCGGCGGCAGAACGATGGCTCGAGACGGGCGTGGAGCAGGAAGATTGACGCCGGGGGTCGGCGCGTCCCTCCCTACTTCACGCCGAGCTGCAGCTCCGTGACGTTGTCGTCCGACTCGTAGCCGATCCATTTGCGGTAGATTTCGCGCGACTCACCGGTGAAGGCGAGCCCCTGCTCCGCCACGGCGTCGAACAGCCGCGCGTAGCCGGCAAGGATGTCGGGCATGGCGCCGACGAAATCCGTCGACACGCAACGGAAGGCCGGCGTGTCCATCAGCTCGTACGGCTCCGGCACGGACGCCGGCCGCTCGGCGAGCGGAAACGCGAGCGTGAGCTTGAACCGTGTGGTGGGCGTGCCGTCCGCGCCGTGATAGATGAACACGACCGGCGACGTCGGGACGAGTCCTTCCTCCTCGATGGTTGCGAGGAGCTGATCGACGTCGTTGCGCGCGATCGCGGGAATCTCGGGGATGGTGACGTCGTCGTGCGACGAGACCACGAAGGTGGTCGGGGGCACTTCCTTGAGGGCGACGGATGCGATCACGCGAGGACCTCGAGTCAGGCGGTGAGCGGCGAGGGCGACTAGCCTCGTACGCGGAGTCCTTCAAGATAGTCGCAGAGCTGCTCCAGATTCGAGCGGAGTATGCGCAGACTCTTGGCGCTCTTGGCGAGCCCAAAGGTACCCTCGATCGCGGCCACGACAAAATCAGCCGCGGCGCGCGGATCGACGTCTCGGCGCACCGTCCCATCAGTCCGCCCGCGCTGGAGCGCGGCGGCGAACTCACCCGTCCACAGCTCGAAGGTGGCGGACAGTCGTCCGCGGAACTGCTCGTCGAGCGGAGACATCTCCTGGGTCAGGTTGTTGAGGGGGCAGCCCAGCTCGATGAGCTCGGGGCGCAGCGCGGACTCCTCGATGACGCGGCGGAGCGCGCCCTGGATGGCGGTGACCGGGTCCGCCGTGGACTCGGTGACGGGGGTCGTCCAGCGCCGCAGGGTGAACCCGCGCACCACCTCGTCCACCACGGCGTGACCGAGCGCCGCCTTGTCGGCGAAGTGGTGATAGAGCGCGCCCTTCGTGAGCCCAGTCGTGGCGAGGATGGAGTCGATGCTGGCGGCCTGGTAGCCGTGGCGGTGGATCTCCTCGAACGCGGCGAGGAGAAGTCGCTCGCGCGTCGCCTCGGGCGTCCTGGTGCGGCGCGGACGGGCGGCGCGTGGTGGTCGTCGAGCGGGCATCGGACCTCTTCGATGGTCGGTACTGCTTGGTATGTAAAGCGTTCACCCAACGCGCGTCAACAGGCTATTGACGGGTCGACTGATCTGCATTATTACATACCGATCAGTATGTATGTTGCGTTCTTCGCGTCCATCCTCGACGATCTTCAGACCATGCCGCCACTCGCCATGCAGACGCCGATCCTGGAGTACCAGCCGCCGCGCATCGCCTCTCCAGCCGAATGGCGCGAGGCCCGGATCGCCCTCCTCGCGCGCGAGAAGGAGCTCACCCGCGCCCGCGACGCATTGAACGCCGAGCGCCGAGCGCTGCCGGTGGTGGAGTTGGAGAAGCCGTACAAGTTCGACGGCCCGGACGGTCGCACCGACCTGGCTGGACTGTTCGACGGACGACGTCAGCTCATCGTCTACCACTTCATGTTCTTCCGTGACCGCGGCGAAGGATGCGCGGGCTGCTCGCACATGGCCGACAACATCCCGCACCTCTCGCACCTCCACGCGCGGGACACGTCGCTGGCCTTCGTCTCGCGCGCGCCGCTGGCCGAGCTCGAGCCGTTCCGCGCGCGGATGGGATGGACGACGCCGTGGTACTCGTCGCTCGGGAGCGACTTCAACTACGACTTCCACGTGACGACCGACGAGGCTGTGCGGCCCGTCGAGTACAACTACATGGACAAGGCGCAGCTCGAGTCTCGCGGACAGTCCTACCACGTGAACGGCGAGCAGCACGGCGTCAGCGTGTTCCTGCGCGACGGGTCGCGCGTGTTCCACAGCTACTCGTCATACGGCCGCGGTCCGGACGTGCTGCTCAACACGCACAACTTCCTCGACCTCACGCCGTTCGGACGCGGCGAGGGCTGGGACGGGATGCCGAATCTGAACGTCCCGTTGCGGCATCACGATCGCTACGACGCGTAGGAGGCCAAGATCATGTGTCCTTTCTGCATCTCCACGGTGGTGTCGGTGGCGGCCGGCACGATCACGACGGCCGGACTCGGCGCGCTGTTCGCCTTCGCGCGCCGAATTCCCGAACCGCCGATGCAAGGCGCGGACGACGACGCGATCGCCGAGTCGGCGAACACGGCGAACGACGAGCGGGTGTGAGCGGGGAAAGCACGGAGCGGCCGAGAGTCGTATCGCGCGCGGAGTGGTTGCGCGCGCGACGCGTGGTGCACCTGCTCGAGGCAGACGCGGCGCACTCAACGGACGAGGCAAGCGCGCAGCGTCGGCGGATGCCGATGGTGAAGATGCGTGACGACTACGTCTTCGACGGACCGAACGGCGTGGCCGCACTGCTCGACCTGTTCGCGAATCAGTCGCGACTGGTGGTGCATCACATCGCCTGGAGTGAGCAGCGTGAGGAAGTCGGTTCTCCGTGCTCGGGGCTGATCGAGTCGCGGGAGTATGGGGCGCAGCTCGACGTGATGGGCTGCGCGCTCGCATTCGTGTCGCGCGCGCCGATCGGGCGGCTCGAGGCGTATCGCCAGCGAATGGAATGGTGCGTGCCGCTCTACTCGTCGGCGCGCACGACCTTCCACTACGACTTCGGCGCTACGGTCGACCCGAGTCGGGGCGCGACGACGTACAACTATCGCGACGTCACGAGGCTCGGCGGGTTGTGGTCCGGCTTCACGGGCGATCTTCCGGGAGCGAGCGTCTTTCGGCGCGAGGGCGGCGAGGTGTACCACCACTATTCGGCATACGCGCGCGGATGGCGGCTCGGCGAACAAGTACTGCAGTTCGTCGATCGGAGGCTGCCACGGCTCCGCGATGAATCGACAGGTGATGAACGGAGCGACGCACGAGAACACGGACTCGGAGAGAGTTGGACCTCACGCGTGGAATCCGCTATGATCGCTGGATGACCAAGGTGACGATCGCGACGGACGCGGAGATCGACGCGATCGTCGCGCTGGTGAACTCCGGCTATCGCGGCGAGAGCTCGCGCGCCGGCTGGACGACCGAGGCGGACTTTCTCGGCGGACAGCGCACTGACGCGGAGTCGCTGCGCACCGAGCTGGCGGAGAGGGCCGGTGCGCTGATGCTGGTGATGCGCGACGCGCCAGACAAACCACTGATCGCCTGCGTGCGCCTCCAGCCACTGAGCGACGACGTGTGGCATCTCGGAATGCTCACCGTCGATCCACGACTCCAGGACCGGCAGCTCGGCCGCACGATTCTGGTGGAGGCGGAGCGGTTCGCCGCGGCGCGCGGCGCGCGGACGATGTCCATGCACGTGATCGCGCTCCGCGATACCCTGCTGGCGTGGTACGAGCGACGCGGCTACGTGCGCACTGGCGAGACGGCGGAGTTTCCCTACGACGACCCGCGCTTCGGCGAGCCGCGCGGTGACGATCTCACGCTGCTCGTGCTCGAGAAGCCGGTGTGAGTCAGTCGGCGTGCCGGTGCGCAGTCATCGAGGCGGAATGCGGCGGCGCCAGATAGCGCGCGACAGTCTCGCCCACCGTACCGCGGAGCGCGAGCGACAGCGATGCCCACTCCGCCCGCAACGCGTCGAGGGCCTCGTCCGTCGCGGCACCTCCCGGTCGCGCGCGCGCCAACCCAACGATCACGCGCGCGCGGGCACGTGACGTGGCGATGATGGAGTCGACACGAACGGCATTCGCGGAATCGCGCAACCCCGCGTCGGAGAGTAGATCGCGGAGATACTCGTCGCCCGTCGATGTGAGCGCGGCGGCGCGGCCCGCGTCGGCGTCAGCGTGCGCCGGCGAGCCAAGCCCAGCGCGCACGAAGGGGAGCGCCCAATTATCAGGCGCGTAGCGTCCGCCCGGATTGGCGAGCGTCGTCCAGACGTGCAGCACCCACGCGTGCGTCGCGCTCGCGGCGTTTGCGCCCGGAGAGACACCGCTCTCGTCGGACAACAGTCCGCTGTGCTCGTGCCAGGCGTTCGGCCAGCCTGGAACGGCGGCGGCACGCTCGTCACCACGCGTCGTCACGACGAAGCCGGCGCCGAGCAGACGCGGCGCTCCGTCGATCGTGGCGTAGATGAGGATCGTCGGCTGCGTGGCATCCACTCGGCCGGAGAGCAGGACGCGCGGCTGCAGCCAATGCTCTCCCATGCCCGGGAAGTCCGCGCCGATGCGGCGATAACCGGCGGCGGATGCGGCGGATCGGTCGGCGTAGCGAACGATCGCGCGCGAGGTCGCGTCGCCGAGCGAATCGAGCGGAGTGAGCGCATGCTGCGCGGCGAGCGACGCCGGCGCGGCGAGCAGCAGCAGCAGCGCAGCGAGCCGTCGGATCACGGCACCTCTTCGATCGCTCGCTGGCCGACGCGCGCGAGCACGCGTGCGAGCAACGCGCCGGACAGGCCCTGCGGAAAGCGGCTCACCGCGGCGAGCCGCGCGCGATGCGGAGCGTCGATGGTCGGAAGGTCCGGCGAGATATCGTAGCCCTTGCCAAGCTCGATGACATCCATCGCGGCAACGCTGGCCCAGTGCACGCGAACCACGCGCTCGGCTCGCAGCGTGACGCCGGAGGAGTCGACGGCGTAGAGCTCGCCGAGACGATCGGCCCTCTCTCCGCGGACGCGGAGCGCGACGCGCACGCCGGCGGGAGTCATCGCTGGCTCGAACGTCTTCACGTTCGCGCCCCAGTGGCACGCCGCGAGCGACGCGACGAAGACGAGGGTCGCTGGCAGACGGTATCGCATCGTCATCCTCATCGAACGGGGATGCGCGATCCGTAGAACTCGCGCTCCATCGGCTCACGTTTGACACGCCACTGCGCGATGGCGGCGGCCACGGCGGAGTCACCCGGCACCCACGGTGAGGTGCGCTTGGGCGCGGCGAGCCATGCGCCTCGGATCCACTCGCGGTACCAACCCTGCCACGCGATGAGGTACGTCGTCGTCTCACCCGATGCGATTGGGGCGGGCGCGGGGACGAACTCGAGCGTCATGCGCTGGCCGGGTCGCGTCTCGAGATAGCGGTCGTCGGCCTGGCGGAGGGCGTTCAGCGCGGCGGTGTCGCTGGCGGCAGACCCGCCGTTCGCCGGCACGGGCGCGACGATCCGCGCGATGGGGACCGACTCCGTCGTGGGTCGCGCGACCGTGCCGGCGATCTCGATGCGATCGATGCGCCAGTCGTCGGCGACGAAGCGCAACCGGACACGCGCCGCCCGTGCATCGCGCGCGCGGCGCGGCAACACCAGCGCAACGTCTCTGAAGGCGATGGGTCCGACGTCGCCGAGC
>JBDTOD010000155.1:0-10259 GCA_039933415.1 bacterium | reverse complement strand
CGTCAGCCCAGAATTACGGGACCAGCGTGATGTTCGCGTTCGGCGCCGTGGCGATGCCGACACCACCCGCGTTCACGCCGATGGCAACCACGTTGATGGTACCAGCCGTACCGAGGGCGGCCGGCGGGTTGAAGCCCGACAGCGTGTACGTCCACGTGCGCGACACACCAGCCACATCCGTGATCGACGGAGCGGTGATGCAGCCGATCTGCACATAGTCGCCCGTCGGGATCGTCGGATCCGCAACGTTACCAGCTGCGGTCTGCTGGTAGAAGTAGCACACCTGAGCGAACGGCGTCGCCGCAGACTGCGCGGAGCCGGAGTTCAGCATGACGGCGGCCGTCAGGTTCGTGCTGGTCGTCGTCGTGCCGCTGCCGTTGTTGATGTTCTGGGCAGCGTTCGTGACGGAGAACGTGTTGAAGTCCACCGTGGAATAACCCGAGCTCGACGAGATGTTGATGTTCGGGATCGCCGCGGTGCTGGCGATCGAGATCAAGTTCGCCGCATCGATCGCGCGGACCGTGATGCTCTGTGCCTCGCCGCTGTCAGCCGGCGCGAGAGCGACCGGTGCGCCAGCTGCCGTCGCCTGGATCTGCTTGATGAAGAACGGCACCGTCGCGTTGACCGCCGTGCTGGTCACGAGCGTGGCGTCGTAGTTCGGACCGTAGCTCTGACCAGCGTAGTAGAGGGTCAGGCCGCTCGCGGCGGAGTACGCAATGTCGAAGCTCGACGCCTGCAGGTCGACGTTGTCCGTCGCCGTGCTCGTGAACGTCTGCGCAACGCCACCCGTCAGGTTCTGCGGGATCGAGATGCCCTGCACCACCGGAGCGGTGGAGTCGAGCAGGTAGATCCGCGTGACGGCGGGCGAGGAGTTACCAGCCTGATCGACCGACTTCGCCGTCAGGACGTAGTACGCCTGGGTGCCGCTTCCGTTGTCGATGTTGATGGTCGGACCCTGAACGATCGTGCAACCGTTGGCCGTCGTGCCATAGACGCAATTGGCCGTGGAGAAGTTGCGCATGTCGGTGTACGAGACCTGGGCCCCGAGCACGAAGCCCGAGATCGAGTCAGCGAACGCCGAGCTCATCAGGGTGTTGGTGACGATGACCGTCTTGTCCGCCGGGCCCGTCACGCTGAGCGTCGGGTTTTCCTTGTCGACGCCGAACGGGTTCGGAATATCCATGCAGCGGATGTTGCCAAGCGCGTCGTACGAGAACTCGCGCAGGCGGTACTGAATCGGCTGCGAGGCGCCTGGAGAGTTCGGAATCGAGCTCGGATCCGCAACGATCGTCCAGCCGGTCTGCGAGCAGGTGGCCGGGCTGGTCGACGTGCCGGCGATCGCCGTGAACGACGCATCGTTCAGAGCGTAGCCGAACACCGTGCTGACCGGGAAGTTGCTGTTCGCATCGAGGTTCGACGCGGCGACGATCGAGCTCGCGAACGAGTAGCTCGCGTTCACGAAGTTCGTCGTCGGAAGACCGTTGCCCGCGTTGGCAAGCGCGACCGTGACCGGCGACGCGTTGTCGATACGGACGAGCGCAGCGGCGTTGCCCGTCGGGCCGACGATCGTGACCGTCGTGGCGAAGCTCACCGGCTGGCCAGCCGCATCCGTCGCGGAGGTAATGAACAGGTTGTCGCCGCCCGTGGCCGTCGTCTGGTACTGATAGATCGACGACGAGGCGCACGTGGTGCAGGCGGCCGACGAGAACGTGCCCGTGAACGTCTGCGTGCCCGTAGCGGGCGTCAGAACGAGCGTCTTGCCCGTGCCGTCGAGCGTGACCGACAGCTGCGCGACGGGCGAACCGCCGACGTAGTTGACCGGCGTGATCGCGACGGTCAGGTCGCCCTGGTCGAAGCGGAGGCCGTTGGTCGGGCTGATCGCGTTCTGCGCGCCAAGGGTCGTCGTCTTCGTGAAGGTGATGGTGCCCGTGTAGAAGCTCGCGTTGATGATCGTCAACGGCACCGTGTTCGCCGCGACCGCCGTGCCCGTCGCCGTCGTGATGCGCGACTTGATGCAGTAGTTCCCGTTCAGGAACTTCGGCGTGTTGTTCGTGTTCAGGCCAGCCGTGTTGAAGCTGAGCGTGATCGGACCGGTCTGCGTGGCCGGCGTGTTCTGCGTCGCGACAAGGCTGTCGTCGGCAGCAATCGTCGTCGTGCCGCAGCTCGCGCCCTTCGCGAGGAACAGGTCGACCTTACCCGCGCCGCCCGTGGCGAGCAGCGTGACGTCGAGCTGACCGCCCGTGCCCGTCAGGATGGCCGGAACGCCGCCCTTGTTGATCGTGGAGATCGAGATCTGCGGGGCGGTGTTCGTGCCCGCGCCGACCGTGATGACCGAGGAAGCAGCCTTCGAAGCATCCGCCGTGGACGTGGCGGTGATCGTGACAACGCCGGCCGTAACGCCGGTGACCTTGCCCGTCTGATCGACGGAGGCGACTGCGGCACTGCTGGTCGTCCAGGTGACGGTCTTGGCCGAGGCGGCATCCGCCGTGACCTGACCAGAAAGGATGATCGACTGACCCACGCTGATCGTGGCGGACGGCGGCGTCACCGTGACGAGCTGGACGCCGGCGGCGCCGCCCGGTCCGGCGACGGTGACCTTGTCACCGCAAGCGGCCGACAGCGTACCGAACGCCAGAACTCCGGCGAGCAGTAGCGTACGAGAAAACTTGTGCATTCTTCCCCCTAAGGAATGGTGCGTGATGAACTACGAACGTGATGCTGGTGTAGCCGATGGTGCCGGTGGGACGGTACTGATGAACTTCTTCCTTCGCCTCGGTCCTGCGCTCTTCGTCGAGGCCCTTCGCTGGAGCGTCTTGCTGCGGCGGGCAAATTCGAAGGGAAACCCGCTCGGTCCCTCGGCCGTCGACACTCCGTGCCATTCACGCAGAATCGGAGCAAGATAGGACCGCACAGGAGAGCGGTCAAGGAGAGCCGCTCACCGTCCGACCTACTTTCGCTCCTTACGATGATCGGCGTCGATCATCGGTCGCGCTCTCGAGACGTCGTTTCGTGTCCCAGGATGCGACTTGTTCCGCGTGCCTCCCTCGCGAGAGGTCCCGAAGGTCACTTTGACCTCTTGCACCGAGCGGAGTGGGACAATGTGCCCATCTCTGCTCGCCCGCAAGGGGAACCGATAGAGGACGCGCGGCTCCCGGAGGCGTCACAACGTCGCAACCACCGGTCGAATCGTCCGCCTGACCCGTCGATGGAGGTTCGGCAACCTTTCGGGCCAATACCTATATTGTCGGCCCATGGCCGACGAGCCTCGCCTCTACCGCCCGCGCGAGCGGACCATCTCGCCCGCCGATGAGCACAAGCTCACCGCGTCGCTCAACCCGGATCAGGCGCGCGCCGTCACCTTCGGCGACGCGCCGCTCCTCGTCATCGCCGGCGCCGGCACCGGCAAGACCCGCACGCTGATCCATCGCGTCGCGCACCTGATCGAGCGCGGACTCGCCCCCGAGCGGATCCTGCTCCTCACGTTCACCCGGCGCGCCGCGGGCGAGATGCTCTCACGCGCCGAGCGGCTGGTCGGCTCGGCGGGCGCGCGGGTGCACGGGGGCACCTTCCACTCCGTCGGGCATCGTCTGCTCCGGCAGTTCGGAATCGCCGCGGGTCTCCCGGCGGACTTCACGATCATGGATCAGGGCGATGCCCAGGACCTGATGCAGCTGGCGCGCGCGGCGATGGGCTTCACCAAGACCGCCAAGCGATTCCCCAAGAAAGAGACGCTGCACTACCTCTATTCCCGTCACGTCAACACCGAGTTGCCCCTCGACGAGCTGCTCCACCGCGAGCTGCCGCATTTTCTGGAGTACGAGGAGCAGATCGTCGGGCTCTTCGCCGACTACACGCTGCGAAAGCAGGAACGAAATCTCGTCGACTACGATGATCTCCTGCTCTTCTGGGCGACGATGCTCGAGGCCTCACCCGACCTGGCCGCGCGCGTCTCCGCGCTGTACGACCACGTGCTCGTCGACGAGTACCAGGACACCAACCTGCTCCAGGCGCGGATCCTCCGCGGCATGTGCACCGGCCACCGGAAGATCACCGTCGTCGGCGACGACGCGCAGAGCATCTATGCCTTCCGCGGCGCGCACTACCGCAACATCCTCGACTTCCCGCGTCAGTTTCCCGGCGCCACCCTGGTCACCCTCGCGCAAAACTACCGCTCGACTGAGCCGATCCTGACGCTGTCCAACACGGTCATCTCGCGCGCCGAGGAGCGGTTCACAAAGGATCTCTGGACGACGCGGCAGGGCGGCGAGAAGCCCTGGCTCGTCACCGCGAAGGACGAGGCACAGCAGACCCGCTTCGTCGTGGACCGGGTGCTCCAGCTCCACGAGGCCGGCACCCCGCTGCGCGAGATGGCGGTGCTCTTCCGAGCCGGCTACATGTCGGCCGACCTCGAGATCGAGCTGGCCAACCGGAAGGTCCCGTTCGAGAAGTGGGGCGGACTCAAGTTCCTCGAAGCCGCTCATGTAAAGGACGTCCTCGCGTTCCTGCGCGTTTCGGAGAACCCACGCGACGAAGTGAGCTGGTACCGGATTCTCATGCTCATGCCGGGCATCGGAGACACCACGGCGCGGACACTGATGGATTCCATGCAGGAGCGGTCGTGGGATCCGGACGCATTCACGCACCTGATCGCCCCGCCGCGCGCGCGTGAGGCGCATCGCTCGCTCGCCGTTCTCCTCCGCCAGCTGCGCGGCGTCACCAACCGCGATGGCGAGGCGGCCGGCGCCAAGGTGGCGAGTGACATCGCCGCCGTGAGGGCGATCTACGACGCGGTGCTCCGCGAGAAGTACGACCGGCCGGAAGCCCGCCTCGCCGATCTCGACCAGCTGCGCACGATCGCCGCCGGTTATCCGTCGCGCACCGCGTTCCTCGCGGCGCTCGCCCTCGACCCACCGTCGAACACGCAGGACCTCGCCGGGGGCACGGAGTCGGAATCCGACGCCCTGATCCTGAGCACGGTGCACAGCGCCAAGGGGAAGGAGTGGAAAGCCGTGTTCGTCATCTGGGCGGTGGACGGGTGGTTCCCCTCCTCTCGCGCCGTGGAGGACCCGGACGAGCTCGAGGAGGAGCGGAGGCTCATGTACGTCGCGCTGACCCGCGCGAAGGACGAGCTCGCGATCGTGTATCCGATGCAGGTGTACGGCTCGCGCCGCGGCGCCGAATACTCGTTCGACCAGCTCTCTCGGTTTCTCGATCGCGGCGTTCGGGCGACGATGCAGCGCGTCGTCGTCGAAGAACCCGGTGACCTTCCTGCGCCGGCGCCCCTTACCGCGCCGGCGATCGACCTCCGCGCGATCATGCGCGGCAGATTCGACAAGCGGTGAGCGCCCGCTCCACTCGCAGGAGAAAACGTCCGCAGCCCACTGCACCGGCCGTCGCGTCACGGACATCGTCCTCGACGTGGCCGCTGCGTGGGATGGCCGTAGTGCTCGCGCTTCTCGGTCTCGTGCCCATGGCGAATCTCGTCACGGACGGTCCGGGCTTGTCGTGGTGGGGCACGGCGGTGCGCGAGTGGGCCGTCGGATCGATTGCGATCGCGCTCGTCGCGCTCGCACTGGCGCGGTTCCTTCCCCGCCAGGTCGAGCTGCTGGAGCGAGCGAGCGAGCGGCTCATCCTTGCGCTGTCGCCTCGTGGATTCAGCGCGGTCGTCGGTCTGGCCACCATCGGGCTCGCGCTCTTCTTCGGATGGCATCTGTTCAAGTCGCTTCCCGTCAGTGGCGACGAGTTCTCGCAGCTGTGGCAGGCGCACCTGCTGAACGCCGGCCGGCTGTTCGTCAGGAGCGCGGCACACCGGGAATTTTTCGCAACCAGCGAGACGCTGGATCGCGCCGGCAGATCGTTCTCGCAGTTTCCGATCGGCGGCCCAGCGATCCTCTCGCTCGGGCTCGCCGCGGGCGCTCCCTGGATAGTGAACCCGATCCTGTCGGGTATTGCCGTCGTCGCGCTGTATCGATTCGCGGCGCGCACCACCGACGAGCTGACGGCACGCGCTACATCGATCGTGCTCGCGCTCTCGCCGTTCTTCCTGTTCATGGGTGGAACCGAGATGAATCACACCGCGTCGCTCGCGTGCGCGACGTTGGCGCTCGCCGCGCTGGCCACATGGAACGCATCAGACGGTGGGGCGCGTGCGACGCGAGCGGCCGCGTTGCTCGGTACCGTCGTCGGCATCGCGGCGACGATCCGCCCGCTCGATGCCGCCATCCTTGGAGCGGCCATCGGCATCTTCCAGCTTCACGCCATCGCACGACGTCCCGAGCTGCGACGATCACTGCTCGTGCAGTGCCTGGTCGGCACCATCCCACTGATCGCTCTCCTCGCAGCGAATAGAGCGACGGTCGGGAGCGCCCTCACCTTCGCCTACGATGCGCTGAATGGGCCCGAGCATCGTCCTGGCTTCCATCGCACACCGCTCGGCTTCGATCATACGCCGCGCCGCGGACTCTACATGATCTCGGCGTACCTCATGAAGCTCGACGCCGGCATGATGGGATGGGCCGTTCCCATCGTCCTGCTCGTCGTCGGCTCGCTCGCGCTCCAGCGAAGCGGCACGCGGTGGGATCTCCTGCTCCTCGGCATTCTCGCCGCGATGCTCGTCGGCTACTCCGCATACTGGGGGGAGAGCTACTTCCTCGGCCCGCGCTATCTCTTCACGGCGCTCCCGATCTTCGCGCTCTACATCGCCAGGTTTCCGATCGTTCTCCGTGAGCGACTCCGACCTGGAGTGCTTCGCTCCGCTTCGTCGCTGCTGCTGCCGCTCTTCGTCGCGACGGCGTGGCTGATGCCGCCGAAGGACGGCCGGATCAGTGGCGTCTGGTCGCTCGCTTCCGTGTACGGGACGAAGGGCTCCGCGGCGGGTGCCCTCCATGCCGATGCGCGCCGCAACCTGCCGGACCGCGGGCTCGTGTTCATCGATGACGGATGGCACGCGCGACTCACCGCTCGCCTGCGTGCGACGGGCATGCGACCACTGCTCGCCGAGCAGGTCGTCTCGTCGATGGACGCGTGCACGATCCAACGTGCGCTCGACATCGCTGAACGCACGGCGTCCGACACGAGCGTGATCGCGGCGCAGGCCATGGCGCTCGTGGCTCGCGATGCACAGGCGGCGCCGGTACCCGGCCTTTCCAAGGCCGAGCAGCTCGCGTTCGTGCCTGGACGCGCGTTGCCGGAAGAGTGTCAGCGCGAGCTGCGGCGCTCGTCGGGTGGCGTCAGCTTCGCGGAAATGCTGCCGTTCGAGCCGATCTCGGTGGATGGATCGATCGATGGACCGATCGTGTACGCGCGCGACTTCGGTCCACGAAACGAGTTGCTACGGGCGCGGTTCGGCGACCGCCCCTGGTTCCACGCTCGGCGGCGTCAGTTCGAGGGTCGCACGGAGTTCAGGTTCGTGCCGTATCAGCCGCCGGCGCCGTGAGCGGCGGCAGCCCGCCGGCTCGCCGCACGGCGTCGAACGGATGCTTCCGGTCGGACTTCGCCGCCGCGATGATCGCCGAGACGGCGCGGCGGAGATCTCCGCCGTTCCGCGCCAGCACGGCGTCGAACGCATCCAGTTCGGTGAGATAGACTCGCCGCGCCATCAGCACCGAGTTGTCCAGGCGAATTCGCTCGGCGGCGCGCGGACTCATCGTCCGGAGCTGCGGAACGAGCTCGTGGACGATCTGTTGGCGAGCGGCGGCATAAAGCGAGTCGCGCGCGGCGATGCGAGCCGCCACGTGTACCGCGTCGTCGCCCAGCCGCGCGGCGAACGCCGATGCCACTCGCGAGTAGAGCGCCGCCCAGAATCGGCCGAGGATCTTCTCGTCCTCCCACCGGGCCGCGACCTCCTGCGCCGCCGCATGCTGCGCGCGCGCGGCAAAGAACCGCTCTGCTCCTCGTGCTCCGACGAAGTTGGCAAAGCTCTCGTTGAAGACCGCACCGCCAGGCGCGTAGTAGGTGTTGTGGGTCAGCTCGTGGATGACGGTGTTCGCGACGGTGAGCGAATCGGCGCGTAGCGTCGTGGGGAGCAGTGGGTCGTTGAACCAGCCGAGCGTGCTGAATGCCGAAGCGGCGCCGAGACGCGCGTCATAGCCCTGCGCGGTGAGGTCGCGCTCCGCGGCGCGCGCCTGATCGAAGTCGAAGTACCCCTTGTAGGGAACGCGCCCCACGACGGGAAACCACCAGGTGTGCGCCTCGAGCTTGTCGCGATATGCGGCCGACAGGACGAGCACCAGCGTATCGCGGTCGAGCGAGCTGAACGTCGTGAAGCTCTCGCCGGTCGAGAGGCCGAGTGAATCGTGCGCGAAGGCGCGGGCCGCGAGGACCAGCTCGAGCTTGGCGCGCAGCGGCGGCGCGGTAGTGCTCGCGGCGGCGAGCTCGGCGATGGGGCGCCTTCTCGCGAGGATCTTTCCCTCTTCCCATCCTGCGCGGAGCAGGTAGCGGCCGGTCGGAGCCAGCACGAGGTAGGCGAGGACGAGCAGCAGGAGGACGACGACCGTGCGACCCACGCGTCGCAGCCACTTAACTCGTTTATTTTCAGTCACTTCCAGACGTCATGAACCGATTGGCGTATTTTGACAGCAATGGGTCGCGGTCGCTATTCTTTCTAAGATGTCTTTCGTCCATCTGCACTGCCACTCGGAGTATTCCCTCCTCGATGGCGCCAATCGCATCGACGATCTGATCGCCCGGGCGCTCGAGCTCGAGCAGCCTGCGCTGGCGATCACCGATCATGGGAATCTTCACGGCGCGTGGGAGTTTCAGGAGAAGGCGAAGAAGGCCGGGCTCAAGCCGATCATCGGGATGGAGGCGTACGTCGCGCCCGGCGACCGGCGCCTGAAGGGACGCGCGACGCCGAGCGCCAAGCCGTACTACCATCTCGTCCTGCTCGCGCGCGACATGACCGGGTACAAGAACCTGGTGAAGCTGTCGTCGCTCGCCTACACGGAAGGGTTCTACTCGAAGCCCCGGGTCGACCGCGAGCTGCTGGCGAAGTACAGCGAGGGGCTGATCGTGAGCTCGGCGTGCCTGGCCGGCGAGATCGCCACGAAGATCGAGGCGGGCGACACCGAGGGCGCGCGGGAGGCGGCGAACTGGTACGCCGACGTGTTCAAGGACCGGTTCTATCTCGAGGTCCAGGCGCACGACTCCGAAGGGCAGGCGCGTCACAACGCGGAGATCTTCAAGCTCGGCGAATCGCTCAACCTGCCGATCATCGCGACCAACGACGCGCACTTCCTCCGCGACGCCGACCACGACGCGCACGACGTGCTGCTGTGCATCGGGCTCGGAAAGGACTACGCCGACCAGAACCGCATGCACTACGACCGGGGACTCTACTTCAAGAGCGCCCCCGAGATGCGAGAGCGGTTTCCGCAGCGCGCCGACGTGCTGGAGAACACCCTGCGCATCGCCGACGAAGCGGGGTTCGCGTTCGAGAAGAAGTACTACGTGCCCTCGTTCCCTCTGCCGCCCGAGGTGACGAGCGAGAACGAGCTGCTCGTCCGCCTCGCGACCGACGGA
Organism: bacterium; assembly: GCA_039933415.1. GTDB lineage: Bacteria > Gemmatimonadota > Gemmatimonadetes > Gemmatimonadales > Gemmatimonadaceae > AG11. The sequence continues at coordinate 740 of JBDTOD010000155.1, read as the reverse complement.
GCGCGCGAGCGCTACGGCTCGGAGCTGCCGGCCGAAGTACAGGAGCGGCTCGACTACGAGCTTGGCGTGATCACGAAGACCGGCTACGCGGGCTACTTCCTGATCGTGTACGACTTCATCAAGGCGGCGCGTGACCGCGACATTCCCGTCGGACCGGGGCGTGGGTCCGCGGCGGGTTCGATCGTGGCGTACTCGCTCAAGATCACCGACGTCTGTCCGCTCAAGTTCGATCTGCTGTTCGAGCGCTTCCTGAATCCGGAGCGCGTCTCGATGCCGGACATCGACGTCGACTTCTGCTTCGAGCGCCGCGGCGAAGTGATCGAGTACGTTCGGCAGAAGTACGGGAAGGAATCTGTCGGCCAGATCGTCACCTTCGGTACGATGAAGTCGCGCGCGGCGATCAAGGACGTCGGACGCACGCTCGGCTTCACGCCGGCCGAGACCGATGCGCTGGCGAAGCTGATCCCGAACGGGCCGGCGTTCTCGCTCACCGTGAAGGACGCGATCAAGGACGTGCCCGAGATCGCGAAGTTCTACCGCACCGACGAGCGCTACAAGCAGCTGCTCGACTATGCGATGGCACTCGAAGGCCTGTCGCGCCATACCGGAGTGCACGCCGCGGGCGTGGTGATCGCGCCAGGACCGCTCGACGACTACGTCCCCATCCTCACCGTCAACAGCAAGGGCGCCGGAGCGGGGAGCGACGAGTCGGTCATCGTCACGCAGTACGACATGAATTG
>JBDTOD010000154.1:0-10337 GCA_039933415.1 bacterium | reverse complement strand
CCCGGGGTCAGAGCCCGGGGTCAGAGCCCGCACCGTCACGGGGCCGAATGAGCGATGAGGCCGCATCGGATTCGTCGCGTATCAGGAGCGGTGTGCTCGCGGCCCTTCTCGTCTCGGCGGGCGCGCTGCTCGGGTTCATAGTGCTCGGCTACTCCGTCGTCTCAGGCGAGACCACGTCCCTCGACGGCGCCGTGCAGCGGTGGATGCTCGCGCATCAGGTCCCGCTTGCGCGGACGATCTCCCTCTGGATCTCGACGGTCGGCGACGTCACGAGCATGCGCGTCGTCGCCATCGTCGGAGCGGGATGGCTCTGGTTCCGCGGGCGCGGTGTGGTCGCGGCGAGCATGCTGTTCGTACCGATCGTGGCGGACTGGATCTTCCATGTCGCCAAGCGTGTCTACGCGCGCGCTCGGCCCGTGGGACTCGGCGCCGGCGTCGACAGCTCGTATGCCTTCCCGTCCGGCCACGCCACGGTGTCGGCCGCGGTGTGCGCAATGCTCGCGTACGTGCTGATGCGGGAAGGGGTCGTCAGCCGACACACCGCTCTCGCGATTGCCTTGATCGTGCCGCTACTCGTAGGCGCGAGTCGGGTCTACCTCAACGTGCATTGGGCGACGGACGTGCTCGGCGGCTGGTGCGCTGGCCTCTTCATCGCCTCGCTGGCCATCGCACTCTCCGACCGTCGCCGAGCGTGAGTCGCATCACGTTCCTCATGCGGAACGAGGTTGGTCAGCGAGAGGCGACGGACGAATATGCTGACGCGGCCGCCCGAATCTTCGCGCCGTACGCCGCGGCCTGACCATTCCCGTTGTAGTACGTCGCGAACTGATCGTACTGCCCGCGCCGCAGTGCCTCGAGCATGCGCGACGTCTTGCCCCCGCCTTTCACGAAGTCGAACAGGCCGAGGATGTGGTAGCGCTCGTCGGCCTGGAAGCGATCGAACATCGCACGGGCCGAGTCGTATCCGATGGCGGCGTGGTTGAATCCCATGATCTGAGGCGCGCCCATGCTGATCGACTGCATCGCGGCGTCGTCGTTCAGAGCGCGTGCGATGTTGAACGCTTCCCATTCCGCGCCCTGTCCCACGCCGTGCGATGTCTTCCACGCGTCAGCGGCGCTCTGGCGATAGCGGTGCTTCGTCCATCGCTTAGTGGCGTCGTACGAGAAATGCGCGCGGAAGTCAGCCTCGTTGCGCTTACCCCACTGGTCCCAGAACACGTGGTTCTCGAACCGGATGATGAGACGCCCCGAGTCGGTCATGCCCTGACCACTCGATTCGACGCACAGGACGCCGATGGCGGCGGCCGGCGTGATCGACGTCGACTGACACAGCGGCCCGAGCACGCCGCCGTAGCGATTCCACGTCTTCGCCGCGGCCTGCTCCATTGGCGTGATGCCTTTGTTCGCGTTGATTGTCTGCTCCGGAACGAGAGGGAGCGTGGGCGCGCAGAGCTCGTCGTTGTGGCACAGGAAGCCGTCGGCGACCGGCGTGCTGTCGAGGCGTACATAGTCGGCATGCACGAATCCAGCGTCCATGCCACCGGCCAACTGGTACCAATCGCCTGTACGGCCCTGAACGTCGATGCGCGCTCCCCGGTCCAGCTGTCCGATGATTGGAGAGGTGGTCGACGCAAGCCTTCGGATGTTCAGCGTGGCGGACGTGACGGTGGCATGCATCGACATGAGGTCCTCGGAGCGACGAGAGAGATGCGATGATCGCAAGCGCTGGCGGCCGAGTCAAGTCACGTCCAGATGACGGCACAGACTGCTATCGCAGCAGAAGATCCGTCCCAGTCTCCGACGCGGCCCTGGACTTCTATGTGCGTCCCTCGCTCGAGCTTGCCGATGATCTGGGACGTGGTCGAAGCGAGGGCACGCACGTTCAGCGTTGCGCACGTTACGGTGGCCTGTGTTGTCACGGAATCCCTCCGGATGCGACATTGCGCGCGGAGGCTAGGTTGCGATGGCCACGTGCCCAGCACCTTCTCGTCGTGCTCATGCATCGTGCTCTCGTCTACATCGGCGCGAGTGCTGCGATGATCGCAAGTGCTGGTGGCAACGTCAAGAGATGTCGGGGGACGATGAGGCTGCGTGCAGTGCGACCGTCATTCGAGAGGCGCGGCTCGCCAGCGGCGAAGCTGCTGCTCGCCGCGGCGCATCTCGATCCGAGGCCGGCGGACGTGCGGCGCGCGCGCGAAGCCCTGACGTCCGACCCAGCGATCGAGTGGGAGCAATTCGTCCCGCTCGCCCGTCGCCACGGCGTGCTGCCGCTTCTCCACCGCCATCTTTGCACCGGAGCGTTCGACGCACGGCTCGTCCCGAGCGCCGCGCTCGAACGAATCCGAGGCGAGGCCGAGCGTATCGCTCAGCGCGGACTCATGATCGCCGGCGAGCTGGTCGTTCTGCTCGCCGAGCTCGATCGAGCCGGCATCCGCACGCTGCCGCTCAAAGGCCCCCTACTGGCCCAACAGCTCTACGGGTCGGTGAGCCTGCGTCGCATGAACGATCTCGACCTGCTCGTCGCGCGTGACGACGCCGAGCGAGCGGTCGAGCTGCTCGGCGAACTGGGTTTTGGACAGGAGTCGACGTGGAGCTCGGAGACGCTCGGCGCCATTCACCGCGACGTCAGCAACCACGTGTGCCTGCGCTCGACCACGAAGCCTTACCGAGTCGAGCTCCACTACTACCTGCTCGTGCCTGAGGGCCGCTGGCGCCTCCCGCTGTCGGCGCTCGACGGGGAGCTGGAGCGCACGGCGTTCTTCGGCGCGTCGGTGTGGACCATGCGACCGGAGGCGCTCGCGGTGTATCTCTGCATGCACGGCACCAAGCACGCGTGGGCGCGGATCGAGTGGATCGGGGGGCTCGCCGAGCTGCTCTGCAGCGGCCGCGTGGTCGACTGGCCGAGAGTCGCGGTGGTGGCGCGAAGGCTTGGCGCGGAGCGCGCGCTCGCGTCAGGTCTCTGTCTCGCGGAGGAGCTGTTCGAGGTGCGTCTTCCAACGGCTGTGGTGCGGACCGACGCGGCGGGGCGCTCGGCCGCGCTCGCGGTTTCGACGCGGCTGCGCCTGGACCCGGATCCGCCACGCGCGGCGGCGACGCTCGCGCACAATCTGCGCGTCGACGCAAATCTGCGGAGCCGAATCAGGCGACTGTGGTCGGTCCTGTTCGTGCCGACGTTGAGCGAGCGGACGGCGGTGCCGCTGCCGCGACTGCTCTCGCCGGCCTATTACGCGCTCCGCCCCGCGGGGATCGTGATGCGGCGGCTGAAGCGGTGGGTGGCAGGCAGATGAGCGTCGATGAGCTGACGGCGTTCATCCCGATCGCGATCGAGCCGGTGGGACGGCGCACCGTCGTGCGGTGGATCGAGCGTCCGAGGACGGCGTCTCCACTTCCGTTCTTCTCCCAGGTCGCCCGCGAGTTGGTGGTTTCCGGTGCTCGCCAGCGGGTCACGCCGATCGAGGCGCTTCTCGCGACGGAAGGGCGGGGACCAGCCGGCATCGTGCTGCATGTGTCGCGCTGCGGCTCGACGCTCGTCATGCAGTCGCTCGCAGCGGCGGAGTGCGTCGCCTCAGTGAGCGAACCGACGCCGGTCAGTCAGCTGCTGTTGCGGGGCAACATTCCCGACGCGGATCGCGTCCTGATGCTCAGTGGCCTCATGCGAGCCCTCGTGCCGCAGGTGGGCGCGGCCGTCGACGTCCCCACCCTGGTCAAGCTGACGAGCTGGAACGTCCTTTTCCTCGACGTCATTCGCGCGGCACTTCCCGACACGCCGTGGGTGTTCCTGTATCGCGATCCCCTCGAGGTGATGGCGTCGCATGCGCATCGCACACCGAGATGGCTCAGCGACGACGCATTCCTCACGACGTTCGCGCGACTGCATCGTGCGCCCCATCCATCCGGACTGAGCGGCGCGCAGCGTTCCGCAATGATGTGGGGGGCCTTCGGCGCGGCGGCGCTGCGTGAGAATCCGGGCCCAACGAGTCTCCTCGACTACGATCAGCTGCCGAACGCGCTCTCGGCCGACGTACCCGCACGTTTCCGCATCAGGGCGGGAGAGGCGCAACGCGCTCGCATCGTCGAGGCGAGCCGCTTCTACTCGAAGGGGAGCGCTCGAGCCACGATCTTCGATCGGGGAGCCGAGCGTCTTGCACGACCCGTGTCCCAAGCGATGCGCGAAGCGGATGCTCAATACTCGAGAGCGGTATACGCCGAGCTGGATGTGAGGCGAGGTGGCGTCGCGACCGCGTCAGGATAGTCCGAACGGAGCGTTCCTTGCTGCACATGCGGTCGGCTCTGCACTCCAGCATCGACCGCGACGGAGAGATCAAGTGGAATTACCCCGGACCGTGACGCCCGTCATACAGAAACAGCCATGGAGCCCTCCGACCATCGTTCGATTTCCGATCCTGACGCATACCGGGGGAGGCATCGGTATCGGCGTCGATGGCGGAGGCGGGGACGACGCCGCCGGCAGCTAGGGCATCGAGGTCCCGGTCGCGCCGCACCATCTGAAGTAGCGCAGCAGGATCAGGCCGACGTCGAGCATTGACGCGGCGGTCATGCCCGGGCTCCCCGGCGTGCCCCGCGACCAATCGGTCTCACCGCTCAATCCGTCGAGCGTCGTTCGCATCTTCGAGAGGTCGAGATACCCGTGGATGGGGTCGTCGCCGCGCACGTTTGCGAGCTCGTCGCGCATGCGGTGCCGGTTCGCTCGCAACCGCCGAAAGTAGTCCGGTGAGAACGCGGTCTTGTCGCGGCGCCATTGAATGACCGGCGGGATGACGCCGTCGAACGCTCGGCGAGCGAGCCCGCGCTGATATCCGCGGTATCGCGTGAGAGACTCCGGCAGATGGAGGCTCAGTTCGATGACACGCCGGTCCCGAAAAGGGAACGCCGCGCGCACGCCGAACGAATCGCACTGTGCTTCGTGCGGCTTCTGCATACGCTGCGCGTGAACGACACGCTGATGGTGCGCGCCGGCGAGCAGCCGGCGCGTTCGCTCCTCCCTCGCCTCATCCAGACGCTCGCGCATCCGGTAACGGGTGATCAACTCCGGCGCGAGCGGACACGCTTCGAGCATCTCGTTCGTCGAGTTCCGCCTGTCCGCGCGGCGCGTGCGATAGCGACCGACCAGCTGCCGAAAGGCGTAGCGCGCGTAGGAGGTGTCTTGCACTCCGCTCCCCGCGTGGAGTTGGCGCGCGAGAGCCGGCCATCGTCCTCTGACCAGGAGGTGCAGGAGGTAGTCGTGTCCGTGCGCGGTCATCCCCAGCTCGCCGCCATGTCCATCGAGGAGCGTGCGCGCGTGGCCCGCTCGCGCAGCGGCGTACAGGCCCTGATAGATGTCGTGGCGGATCGCGCTCGGTCGCTCGTTCCAGAAGAACTCTTCGTCCAGCGTATCGAAGAGATCGACGTGTGGCGCGACGCCCGTCCAGTCGACGTCCGCGTGTTCGGCGGCCCGCGCGATGTGCTCGCGTTCATCGTGTTCGGGTCCATCATGACTCTCCGCTAGCACCGATGAGATCGTGAGTAGGCGGCGACCGTCCGCCGCCAGCTCACGGGCGGCGAGCAGCGCGACGACAGAGGAATCGAGGCCGCCGCTCAACAGTGACGCCACGGGATATGCGCTCCGCGTCCGGCATCGCACGGCTTCGGTGACACGTTCGCGCATCGCGTCGACGAAATCGTCGTCCGTGCGCAGATGGGTCGGTGGCACTTGTGCCGGCTCCCAGTAGCAGCGCAGCGACAATCCCTCGGGACGCACGATCAACGTGTGGCCCGGTGGAATGACCTGAATCTCCTCGAAGAAAGTCGCCTCCTTGTCGAGAGAGAAGAGTCCGATCACGCCGCGGTCGGCGAACCGCGCGGCGTTGAGACGGCGCGGCACGCCGGGCAGTGCTTGGAGCGCCCGCGCCTCCGACGCAAAGGCGAAGCGCCCGGGAGGGCGCGCGTAGTGCAGGGGAATGGAGCCCAACGCGTCGACCGCACAGAGAAGTCGTCGCGCCCTCACGTCATGAAGCACGAAGGCAAAGTCTCCAATCATGTGCTCGGCGCATCGCTCGCCCCACTGCCGATAGGCGTGCGCCATGAGCGCGCCGTCGCCGAGCGTCGGGCGATCGCGGAACGGCACGCCGAGCGTGGCGCAGAGCTCGTCCCGATTGTCGAGGCGGCCATCGTACGTCAGCGCGACGTCGCGCTCCAACGTGACGAACGGCAACGCTTCGAGAAGCGACTGCGGGGTGCTCCAGCGCATCAGGTGGCCGAGCGCGACGGGACCGCCGATCCATGCGCCCGATCCCTCGGAGCCGCGGTGGGCCAGGGAGGCGAGCATCAGGTCGAGCTCCGCGCCGCGCGCGTCGTGCCCGCCGAGCCACATGAATCCCGCGATCGCGCTCACGCGTCGTCGCTGTGCTCGGCGTGCACGTGGCCGGCGAAGGTGAAGCGCGCGTCCTCGAATCGCCCGGAGGGGCACACGATCCGCTCGACCTCGTGGAACGAGCCACTCGGAAAGAACACGACGGAGTTGTCGAGCGTATCCAACCGCGTGACGCCTCTCGGAAAATAGGTGCCCGGCCTGGCAACGTCGCTGTCATAGAGGAGCAAGGCGCCTCCCCGGTATGGCTTCGGTACGCGGTGGAAGTAGTAGACGAAACTGACGCGCCGCGATGGATGATGCCGCGTGTCCGAGTGGGCCGCGAAGAAGTTGCCGTCACCGTACGCGGTGCACTTCAGCTCGATCTCACGGACCGTGAAGGGCGCGAGGCCAAGTCGCGCGGCGATGGACGGCAGTCGCTCCCGGATGAGGGGCCGCAGCCAGTCGGCAATCGCGCCGACGTCGGTCAGGCGAAAAGAGATGCGGTCGGACAGCACCACTCGGGCTTCGCGGCCACCGGGGACCGTCACGCCGACCGTGGACGGCTCAAACGCGCTCGCGCTCGAGCTCACGAGCAGCATGACCTCGGCGTGCCGCGCGTCGTCGAGGAAGTCTTCGACTCGCACGAACGCGGAGGGCCATGGGGGCGGGCACGCGCCTTCGCGTGCGGCCACGGACCCGCTCAGCAACGCGGAGAGATAGCGCGCACGGGAGTCCTCAGGTCGACGGCGACTGAGCGCGCCAAATGTCGTCGCGGCGTCGAGAAGCTCGCCTCGCGAGCGAAGGAGGTCGCCCTTCAGCGCCAGCGCCTCATCGGCGCGCACGTTCCTCGCGACGGCGGCATCGAGCACGGTGTACGCCATCTCCGTTCGGCCCCCGGCGTCGAGCGAGTAGGCGAGGTCGACGAGATCGACGGCAAGCGTCGACATCAGATGGATGGCGCCGCGACCCGCACCAGCGAGTCGCTCGCGAGTTGCTCGATGTACGTCGACACGTCGCGCGCGCATCGCTCTGCATCGACGTCGAAATGAGCGGTCAGCTCCTCGCACAGGTCGCCGAACGAGCGCGGACGGGAAAGCGCCGTCCAGATGTAGCCGGCCGTGCCTCCGAGCATGTAATACATCCCGGCGGGCACGCTCATCACGACGATGTCCGCTCCCACCGTGCAGTCGAACAGATCTGGAGTGCGATCGATCACGTCCGTTGGTGCAATCATATCTATGTCGCTCCTTCCGCGTCGACTCGGCGCGAGGTGTCGAAGTGAATCGAACCGAAGGGAGACCGCTCTCCGCGAGTTTGAGACCACGACGCCACGACCGACGCGGCTTCAGGAAGCCGAGAGAGGTCCCGCACGATGGACAGCGCGTAGACGGGAATTGTGGCTGCGACCGCGGCGCATCGGTGCAGATGCTCCCGTTCGATGCCGAGTCCGACGACGTACCGGGGCCGGAAGGTGTGCTCCACGAGCGCGGATAGCGCCTCTCGCCCATCGAGCCGTCGGAGGCCAGTGGAGCTCGCGGCACTGATCACGAACACGGCGAGAAGCGGCACGGGCACATCGACCCCGACGCCGGGAAGCGCCACCGACAGCTTGCCGCCGGATAATCGCTCGGCGACGCCGCGATGCAGGTCGAGATGTGCAACCGCGTCGTCGGCGAGCTTGAAGCGCTGCCGGTTGGGGGAGACGATCGGTTGACCATCGGTAAAGGAGACCGCGCAGATGTCGTCCGAAAGGGCGGGGAAGCCGGACATCCCGAGGAACGCGGCGAGGGTGGACTTGCCGGCGCCGCGATGTCCCATGAGTGCGAGGGACCCGTGCGACACGCGCACCGCGCTCGCGTGCAGCGGACGCGACGCGCGCTGATGCAGGATGGCTCCCATTGCAGAGCTCACCAGATACGGCCGAACGGCGTCCGGTGCGATGCCGGCACCCAACTGGACGACTATTCGGCGCCCGTCGCTGACGAGCATTTGCGCGCGATTGCCCGGTTCCAGCCTGAGCTGCCTGGTGGTGCCCAAAACGCGGGGGCCGACTCTCCGCCAACCCGGAACCTGCGGTACGTCACCGAGCTCGATGTCGACATCATGCATGCCGCCACCCAGGGCCAGCTCGGGGAGCGAGATCGCCGAGCGAACGGTGAGGCCATGCGCTCGGTAGACGGTTTGTCTTTGTAGAGTCAGCGTCGCGCCGTGGAGTAGTGTGTCGTCCCGCTGGAGACGGCAATCTCGGGGGCGGAGCTGAGAGTGTTCAAGCGTGGTCAGCACTCCGGGGCCATGTCCGAGACGACGCACGATCGTCCCACGGCTCGCCCCGGTCTTGAGATCGTTCACGCTGAGCGCCGGCTGCGACGCGCCGTTCACGTACAGGCGCGCCTTCGTGCCTGCGACCTCGATCCTGAGGCGCGTCCACGCGCCTGGCTCCAACGGCGCGTAGGACTGGTAGACGCCCGGCGATTCCTGCCGCAATCGATTCCATGGATAGGCGGGATCCGATTCGTACTGCACCGACCAATGGCGAAAGACCTGGTCGTCGAGCACCGCGTTTGTCCGGGCGAGCGTACAACCGCTTGGCGCTGTCGCCGCGCACGTGAAACGAGATGCAGATGTGCCCCTTCAGCTGCGGATGTCAGAGCGTGAACGGTGCGGACGCGCTCCGTCAGTTGCTGGCCGTCGCGCGCGAGATCAGCAACGACCACTAGCTGATACCACTCTCAGCCTGCAGGCACGCGGCCTACTCGAGCGCCTTGTCGCGCACGCCGCGCCCGCCGACGTTGCAAGCACGGCACTCGCGCATGGAGACCCCGCTTCGCGGCCACCGAGCACACGAGCGCTCACACTGTCCGGTTCTGAGCGCCTGCTGCGCGTTAACCGATGTAGGACGTCGCGGATCGAGACCCAGGCACTCCGCGCACCATTCCCAACTCACCAGAGGGAACGATGATGTCGATGTCACGCGCGCCGAGGCGGCCGATTGCCCTTCTCGGAATGCTCACGCTCCTGTTCGCGCACGGCGGTGCGTTGCGAGCGCAGCCCGGTCCGAGCTCGCCGAACCTGCCGGTGTTCACCACCCCGATCGATGCGACCGGCTTGCCGCTGCTGCTGCGCGTCTCGGCACCGGATCGCGAGACTGGCAGGATGGTGGACATCGCCGTTCCGCCCGGTTTTACGGGGCCCAAGTTCTCCGCACTCCTCGGCACACCGCTCAACGCGCAGTTCGATCGCTTCTGGGGCGTCGATCTGGACAGCAACGGGCAGACAGTCCGGGCGAAAGCGTGCGATGATACCGCGAGCGGCATCAAGGCCAAAGTCGCCGCCCAGGTGAGGGCGCAAGGCAAGCAGGCGCACGACATCAGCTGCAATCTGGCGACGACGGGGGAGATTCTCGTCAAGCAGATTGGATCGACGCTCATGCTTGGATACCTGCTGCGGAACAACGCCGTCACCTTTCAGTCGACCTCGGCGCAGACGTGCAACCCGAATAACGGGACGATCTTCTGCCCGAACGATCCACGATTCACCGTCAAGTTTGCCATTCAGATCCTCACCGTCCTCCGGGTCGGCGGCATTTGCGAGATGTTCGGCGAAGACGGACAGGTCTTCATCCAGGGTGCGTCGTTCGAGTCGCACAACGCGGCGGCGGATATCGCGCGGTTCTTCGCGGGACAGCGCTTCGTCGCGGCCGAGGTGGCGATGACCGAGACCGTGAAACGGCAACCGCTCCCGATCGACGGCGCGCTGAAGGAGCTGCGCACCGGCAATCTGTGCGCGAAGCGCGTGCCGAACGCCGCTCGCATCCTCTTCGCTTTCCGGGACTTCCAGCCGGAGATCGATCTCCGCAAAGGCATCATCCTGCACGCGACGCACGGCGGCATTCTCGCCCCCGTCGTCAGTGTCGCGCAACCGACGCCCGCCGGTGGTCTGCCGCCCGGGAGCACTCCGTCCTTCTTCAGGCCGATGATCTCGACGGCAC
>JBDTOD010000153.1:0-10353 GCA_039933415.1 bacterium | reverse complement strand
CATTCGCGGCTTCGGCGCGCGGTCAGCGTTCGGCGTCCGCGGCGTGCGCGTGCTGCAGGACGGCGTGCCGCTCACGCTGCCCGACGGCCAGACGCCGGTGGACGTGATCGACGTCGAGGGCGCGGACCGCGTGGAAGTTGTGCGCGGCAGCGCGTCATCGCTCTATGGCAACGCGGCCGGCGGCGTGATCGACGTGCGCAGCGCACTGCCATCGCTCGTGCCATTCGCACCATACGTACGCGCGCTCGGCGGCGGCTCCGTCCCCACCATGACCGCGGCGGGCGCGGGTGGCACGCTCGGCCCGATCGGCTACACCTCATCGGTGACGCGCATCGTCGGACGCGGTTATCGCGACTACTCGGACCAGCGCGCCACACGCGGTGCGCTTCGTCTCATGCGCACGCCTTCCGATGGAAGTCGCGCGCCGAGCATCACGCTCGCGGCGCGTTTCTCGGACGTCTCGCACGCCGAGAGTCCCGGTGCGCTCACCAGAGCGCAGTTCGACACCGCGCCTCGCATGGCCGACCCTCTTTCCGTGCGCAAGCAGGCGGGGAAGATCGTGCGTCAGAGCGACCTCGCCCTCACGGTGGCGCAACCGCTCGGCACTCGGGCATCACTCGACGCGACCGTGTACGGCAGCCTGCGCACGCTCGAGAACCCGCTCACCTTCGCCGTGGTGAACGTCGACCGCGCGAGCGGTGGCGCGTCGGCGCGATTGAGCGGAGTGAGCGCGCTCGGCTCGCATGCCGTGCGCCTCGCCGCCGGCGGCGACCTCCAGTGGCAGAACGACGACCGGCAGGAAAACGAGAACTGCATCGATGTCGCGACCGCGTCGGCCACGTGTCCCACGGCCAGGACGTTGCGCGGCAATCTGCGCAAGAACCAGCGCGAGCTCGTGTCGAGCGCCGGTCCGTTCGTGCGCGCCGAGCTCGCGCTGGTACCCGCGCTGCTCGCCTCGGCCGGTGTGCGCGCCGACGCGATCGGCTTCCGTGTGCGCGACCGCCTCGTCTCGGGTACCAACCCCGACGACTCGGGGGAGCGCACCCTGCACGCGGTGAGTCCAGCGATGGGGCTCGTCTGGCGCGTCGCGCCACTCGCGTCGGTGTATGGCACCGTGTCCACCAGCTTCGAAACCCCAACGACGACCGAGCTGGGGAACAAGCCCGACGGGTCGGCCGGTATCAATCCCGACCTGCAGCCGCAGCGCACCCTGTCGCTCGAGGTCGGAGGCAAAGGGGTGCTCCCGGGCACCGCGCTGCGCTGGGAGCTCGCCGCGTTCGACACACGCGCGCGCGACGAGCTCGTCCCGTTCGACATTCCCGGCGGCGCGGGCCGACGCTACTTCCGCAACGCCGGACGCACGCAGCGCCGTGGCGCCGAGGTGGGCGCGGAGACCGAGCTGGGCGTCCTCAGCGTGCGAGGTGCGTACAGCTATTCGCGCTTCCGCTACGTGGACTACGCCGTCGGAACCACGTCGTACGCGGGCAAGCGAATCCCTGGGGTGCCCGAGCATGCCCTCGCGGCGACGGCCGCGGTTCGGCGCGGATCATTGACGCTGGCCGGAACCGTTGACGTCGCCAGCGAGGTGAACGTGGACGACGCGAACAGCGCCCGCGCGCCGGGACGAACCCTTCTCGGGGTGGCACTGTCCAACACGATGCGGCTAGGAGGAGTGCGCTTCGCGCCGCTCGTCGCGCTCCAGAACCTTGCGGACGTACGCAGCGTCGGGTCGGTGAGTGTGAACGCGACCGGCGGCAAGTTCTACGAGCCCGCGCCAGGCCGGACTTTGATCGTCCGACTGGCGCTCGCCCGCGACGTGAGCGACGCTCCCTGACCTGCCCGGACGTTGCCGAGTGTCGCGGGGCGGGATGCAGGAGTCCGTATGTAGATGGCTCTGTAGATGGCAGCATCCCCTCCGACCTCGACTCGCTCGATGCGTCGCTCCCCCCGCCTTCTCGTCGTCGCACTCTCCGCCGCGCTCGGCTGCCGTTCGGCGTCCACGGTGCCGGTGACCGACGCCGCGATGGTCTTCGAGGGGCGCGCCGATGCGGGCGCCGTCATGGACACCATCGACGAAAAGGCGACCATCAGCCTCGTCGAGCGGGCGAGGTGGTCCCTCCGCACGCGCCCGAACGTGCGCCTCGACTTCTGGAGCGACATCTCATTGCTCGACGTGGAGAGCGCCGATCTCGTAGCGACGTCGGTGGAGCAGCGGACCTTCGCCGCGGCGCTTCGCACGTTGATGGGCGGCGACCCAGCCGCCGCCGCCGTCGCGTTCGAAGTCCTGCGCAGCTCGGCGAAGGACTCGGTCGTTCGCTCGCGCTCGCGCATCGGGCTCACGATGGCGCTCTCCTACCATTCCGATTGGTCGGCGCTCGCGCGGATCGAGTCGCAGAACGATTCGACGGACTACGGCACCGACCGTCTCGCCCTCGCGGCGGGCGTGGAGCGGTGGGCGCGCGCGCTCAGCATGATGCCGACTCCGACGTTCGTCATTCCCGAGCAGACGGTCACGCTGCCGATGCGCCGCAGCCCGTTCGGCACGCCGGTGATCACCGTGAGCATCAACGGGCACCCTCACGATTTCTGGCTCGACACCGGCGCGAGTATGACGCTGCTCTCCGCCGACGTGGCGATCGACGCCGGCCTCAAGCTCGCCGCGCGCGATACGCTCGCGCTGGGCGTCGTGGCGGGGCACATCGAGGCGCGCGCCGTCTACATCGATTCACTCGCGATCGGTCCCGTCGTCGTGCGGGGCCTCGGTGCGGCGATCGTCAACCCGGAGGCACTGCGCTTCGACGAGCGACTCGCCAGCGGGCCGGCTCGTCCACTGGCACGGCCGATCGCCGGCATGATCGGCACCGACGTGCTGCGTCATCTCGACATCGTGCTCGACGCGGGCGCGGAGACGATGACCATTCGCCGCCCGCGACGCGTGGCGGTGCCGACGCGAAATCTGTTCTGGATCGGCTATCCCGTGGTGCGGCTCGTCACGCGCGACGGACGCCCGCTGCTGTTCGGGTTGGACACGGGCGCGGAGGCCACGTACGTCACGTCGACGCTGCTCGACAAGCTTCCACGGACGCGCGTCGCGGCGCGACGTACCACGCTCTCAGGAATCGGGTCGGACAAGAAGCAGGCCGGCTGGGTGGCGCGTGACGTCCCGCTGAGCGATGGGAACTACGCGATCCTGCTGCGCAACGTGCCCGTGCTTCCGGCACAGCGGTGGACGTTCGTCGATTTCGACGGCGTGATCGGGAGCGACGTCGCGCTCGCGACCCGCATGCACCTCGACTTCACGAACGGCGTGTTCGACATTCGCGGCAGCAACGGGCCAGCCAAGCGGACGCCGGGCGCGCTGGACGGCGTCAAGGTGTTCTGAGCCGGATCAGCAGCAGGAGAACACGCGGACGAACGCGTGCTCCCGGTCGCTCCACGCGATCGTGTTCGTGAGCTCGCCACCCTGAAATACGGTGAACGTCGGCCGGCCACGCAGCTCGGCGCCGACCGCCGCGGTGCGTGCGCGCAGCGCGGCATCCGTCACGCGCGGCCGTCCGAGCTCCGTTTCCGCTGCGGGCGGTGTCGGCATCGAGTCGGCGATGCCATGCACACGTCGCCAGTCGAGCTCGAGCAATGCGTAGCGTACCACCGACGTATCGACGGCTTCGGTGCGCCCGTCCGGCAGCGTCGTCCGCGGCGCGACGAACGCGCTGTCGGCGAACACGCGATCGAGATTCCGACGCACCAGTGCGTCTCGCGCGGCGTCGTCCGGTGTGCCGTCGGCCGGCTCGTACTTGAAGTAGTCACGCGAGCTCCAGCGCGCACGGTGCAGCAGCGTGCCGCTCTTGCCGTCGCGGATCTCGAGCACGATGGCGAGCGAATCGGTGCGTCCGCCCGCGGCGTGCAGCACGAGCCGCTCCGGCACGCCGTCTCCGGTGAGATCGCGGCTCGCGGAGTGCTCGATCGCGATCGGCCGACTCGACGTGGCCGTTTGCGGGTTGGCCGTCGCGTTCGACGCGAGCGACGTGTCGCGCGGCGCGCGCGCGTCGGGACTGGATCCGCACGCGGCGAGCAGCACCAGCGCGATGCAGCGCAGGATGGTCGACTTGGTCAATGGACTCACGGCCTCGCCGTCACTGGCGTGCGCGGAAGCGTTTCCGGCATCTCGGCCAGCACGTAGGCGTAGACGGCCATCGTCGCCACGCAGCGCGCAACGTCGCGCGGGTCGAGCTTGTCGGGCGTGTCGGCGTTGGTGTGGTGAAACCAGAAGTAGCGTGTTTGATCGACATACAGTCCCGCGCCCGGCACCCCCGCCTCGAGTAGCGGGCCGATGTCCGCCTCGCCGTCGCCGCGCGACACCGAGTCCGCGCCAATGCGCTGGAGCAGCGGCGCGATGCGACGCAGCATCGTGATCGCTGAATCGGTGGCGACTGCCTGGATACCGTAGGGGCGGAAGACACCGTTGTCCGACTCGAGCGCGAACACGTGCTTGTCCACCTCCGCGGCGTGCGCGGCGCGATAGCCGATGCCGCCGCGCGTGCCGTTCTCCTCGTTCGTCCATCCGACGACGCGGATCGTGCGGCGAGGGCGAAGGCCGAGTGCCTTCATCAGGCGCACCGCTTCCCACGCGATGACCACGCCGCCGGCGTCGTCCATCGCGCCCTGCCCAACGTCCCACGAATCGATGTGGCCTCCGAAGACGACCACCTCGTCCGGCTTCTCGCGACCACGGATTTCCGCCACGACGTTGCGCGACGGTGCATCGGGGAGCGTGCGCGCGCTCATGCGCAGGCGCACCGTCGGGGTCTGCCCCCGGTCCTGCATGCGATGTAGGAGCTGGGCGTCCTCGACGGCGATGGCCGCGGCCGGAATGCGCGTCGTCGTCACGGTCGAGTCGTAGCGCAGGCTCCCGGTGTGCGGGGAGTTGATCGAGAACGACGCAACGGAGCGCAGCAGCATCGCCACCGCGCCCAGCTTGGCCGCCGCGCTCGCGCCGTTCGTGCGATACACGCGCGTGGCCTCGTACTCGGTGAACGGCACGTCGAACAGCACGATCTTCCCCTTTACCGCGCTGCCCCGTGCAGTGAGGTCGTCGAAGCTCGACACGACGACGACCGGCGCGGTGATCCCCGCCGCGGGCGTGCCGACGCTGCCGCCGAGGCCGAGCATCGCGATCGGCTTCCGGCGAGGCGTCACGAGCTCGGCCGACTCCGCGCCGCGCACCCAGTGTGGCACCATCACCGGCTCACCACGCACGTTCTCCAAGCCGTCCGCGCGCATCCGCGCCAGCGTCCAGTCGATCGCGCGCTCGAGCGCGTCGGATCCGCTCAGACGATGACCGAAGGTGTCGGTGAGCTCGGCGATCTTGTTCCACGCGGCGCTATCCTTCGTCGCCGCGGTGATGAGACGATCGGCGGCCGCGCGGTACGTCTCGGTGGATTGGGCGTACACGCTCGAGGGCAGAGCAAGCAGTGCCGTGACGAGAAGCGCGGTGAAGCGGACGGAGCGCATTGGCTAGCGGAGAAGGTCGACGACGGGGGCGGGCAATCGCAGAAAGGTAGCGACTGCTGCCATCACTGCCGACCTGGGTCAGAGTCTGCGACTCTGACCCCCTTGTCGAACCACCGGCCCTCGCA
Source organism: bacterium (assembly GCA_039933415.1). GTDB lineage: Bacteria > Gemmatimonadota > Gemmatimonadetes > Gemmatimonadales > Gemmatimonadaceae > AG11. The sequence goes on along the minus strand of JBDTOD010000153.1, from coordinate 4,717 downwards.
GCTCCACCTTCTGCTCTATCATCGTCCGCAGCCGCGCCGCCCCCCGATACCGCTCGAACACGCTGTCCGCCCACAGCTCGGCCGGCGTCGCGCCGACGAGCAGCGCCTGCTCGAGCCAGCGCACCGCCTGCTTGTCGTTCCCCAGTTGCGCATAGGCGCGCGCCACTCGGCGAGTGCACTCGCGCGCCGCGCGCGGATCGAGCTGGATCGAGCGCTGGTACGCCGCGACGGCCTCGCGATAGCGGTGAGCGCCAGACAGCGCGTCGCCCATCGCGATCCAGTGGTCGGCGACGCGCTCGTCCATCAGCAGCGCGCTGCGCCAGAGCTCCGCCGCGCGCATCCACTCTCCCTCACGCGACGCGAGGCGCGCGCTGCGCACGGCGAGCGCATGCGTCGAGTCCATCGCCGCGGACGCGGCACACTCCGGGCAAACCTTTCGTGTCACCGGCGCCGCCAGCGCGACACCCGACGACACCCACGCGAGCGCGAGCACGATCATTGGCACGTTCATGGGAACGGGCGAGGGCGCGGCCACGGCCACGGCCACGGATTCACCGACTGCGCGCCGGCCAGTCCGCGCACGGCGGCCTCGCGCACCTGCGGATCCTTCGATGCGAGCAGCTCGGTGAACACTGCCTCCGACCGGCCGCCCGACTTCGTGAGCGCGCGCACCAGCGCGCGGCGTACCTCGCTGCTCGGCTCCACCTTGAGCGCTTCCTGAATGGCCGACAGCGCGGACGTATCGCCGATCTGGCCGAGTGCCCACGCCGCCTTGCGGCGCGTATCCTCGCTCTCGTCCCTGAGCGCGCGCACGAGTCCCGGAGGCGCATGACCACCTTCGTCGTGCAGCTGGCCAAGCGCCCACGCCGCCGTACCACGCACGCGTGAGCTCTTGTCGTTCTGCGTCGCCACGCCCAACGCCGCGGAGGCGCCACCATCCTCGATCTGCGCGAGTGCCCACGCCGACGTTTCGCGTACGGCATCGTCGGTGTCGCTGCGCAGCGCCGTCTGCAGCGCCGCGCTGGCTCTCCGGTCTTCGATGCTCCCGAGCGCCCACGCCGTCATCTCGCGCACGCGCGCATCGCGCTCTCGCCCGAGCGCCGCCACGAGCGCGTCAGCCGCCTCGCGAGATTCCAGGTGGCCGAGCGCCCACGCGGCCACTCGCCGCACCGACGCCACCTCGTCCTGCTGGAGCACGCGCGTCAGCGCCGCCACCGCGCTCGTCGACTCGAGCCGTCCCACCGCCGCCACCGCCGCCTCACGCACGATCGGCGCGTCGTCGCGGAACAGACCGACGAGCGGCGTCAGCGACTTTCCATTCTCGATCCGGCCGAGGGCCCACGCCGAATTGGCGCGCACCGGCGTCGCCGCATCGCGCAGCGCGCGGATGAGCGGATCGATCGCGCTCTCCGGCTCGGCCAGCCCGAGTCCGATCGCCGCGACGCTGCGCAGTCCCGCGTCGCTCGCGCCGAGCTTGGCGATCAACGGCGCCGCCACGCGCGCATCGTCCTGTCGTCCCACCAGTCGCACACTCAGCTCACGCACACATGCGTCGTCCGAGGAGAGCGCGTCGAGCAGCCGGTCGACGTCGGCGCTCGCGAGCTGACCGCGGCCCTTGTCCTCGTCGCTCAGCTCGACCGTGAGACCGAGCGGTGTGACCGGCGCATCGGCCCGGCCGCCCCAGTTGCCGTTGCGCACCGACTGCGACGCGAGCGCGCAGATGACCGGCGGCGCGCCACGCGCCGCGGCGAGCAGCGCGGTCACGTCGATCACGCTCGCGGACTGCTCTGTCGTCGCCGTCAACGCCGCGCTCACGCCGCGCGATGCACTCCCCGATGTGGAGAGCAGCGCCGCCGTCGTCATCACTCCGAGTACACGTAGCATCAGGACTCCACCGTTGGTGCCCATGGCGTCTCCCATCGGGCAGTGAGTTGAAAAATCAGCATTAGGGGGCGTAAGAACGGGCGCGCATGACGTGCATACGCGCCCGTCGGAAATCAGGGTCTGGGACGGGGCTGCGGCATCGGGCGGGGCCACGGACCGGCGGCATGACCACCGGCCAGCGCGTGCACCGCCATCGACTTGATCCGTGGGTCGGACGACTCGAGCAGCGGCCGGATCGCGTCCACTGACTTCTCACCCATCGCCGCGAGCGCGCGGATGTATGAAATCTGGAGATCCTTGTCGCTCTCCGAACGCAGCGCCGACTGGAGTGCGGACGCGGCGCTCGCGTCCTCGATCTGGAAGAGCGCCCACGCGGTGATCTCACGCACGCGAGCATCCTTGTCCGACAGCATGGCGATGAGCGGCTTCGGCGCTTCACGCGGCTCGATGTTGCCGATCGCCCAGATCGCGCGGTACTTCACGTCAGCGCTCGCATCGGCCAGCGCGCCGACCAGCGTCGAGATACCGCCCTTGTCGTCGACGTTGCCCAGCGCCCACGCCGCCGTCTTGCGCACGGAGACGCTCGCATCGCTGTGCAGCGCCGCACGCAGCGCATCCACGCCGACGGACTTGTCGTTTCCTTCGCCGAGCGCCCACGCAGCCATCTCGCGCACGCCTTCGTCGGAGTCGCGCCGCAGCGCCGTCCCCAGCGCCTCCGCGGCGACCTGCCGCTCGGCGTACTCGTGCAGTCCCCACGCCGCCACACGTCGCAGCGAGGCGCTCGAGTCGGTACGCAGCACCTTCGCGAGCAGCGCGGGACGCTCGTCGTCCTGCACGTCCTTCTTTGCGCCGGACGTTGCCGCGTTCACGATCTCATTCATCTTCGCCGTGATGCTCGGTGACTGAAGCACGATCTCGTTGTTCTTGTTCGAGATCCGCACGCCGCCTGGCCCGAGCACCTGCATCGACATCTCGGTCTTGGTGTCGACTTTTGTCTCCAGCCGAGATTCGTTGGAGTGGCGCGTGATCAGTGGCGAGAGCGACTCGTGCACGGTCGGGGCGAGCGCACGGCTCGGCGCGCTCGCGATGCCGGACGTCCCCGCGGCGTTGGACGACATCCCCGACATGATGGTTGCGAGCGGCGCGGTGGGAGCCGTCAGCCCGACTGGCTGCTCGGCGACGCGAGTGGTGCTCTGCCGTGCCGTTCTCGGCGCGGGAGCGGCGGCGCCGACGACGACGGAGATGAGCGCAAGCGTGAGGATCAACGCAGTGCTCTGCTGCCGGCTCGGCGTGGAGTGCCGCAGCTCGGGATCGAGGATGGCGAGCATGCGCCCCTCGAACTCCTTCCGGCGCGCCATCGCCAACGCGATCATCGGCGTTCCTTCGCGCCGCACCGACGTCACGATCTCGAGCAGGTGCTCGGCGTAGTCGGTCGCGCGCGTGCCACATGCCAGTGCGAGGTCGTCGCAGGCACGCTCGCTCTCCGAGCGAAGCTGTCGCGCCGCCGTCCAGGCGAGCGGATGGAACCAGTACACGGCGCAGACGAGCCGGCCGAGTGTGTGGCCAAGGAGATCGTGGCGACGCACGTGCGCCAGCTCGTGCAGCAGCACGGCAAGGCGGCGATCCTGGCTCCACTGCTCGCACTCGGCTGGGAGCACGATCGTCGGCTGAAGGAGGCCGCACGCGAACGGCATCTTCGCGTCGTGGCTGAGCAGCAGACGCGGCGCCTCGGGGAGCCCGAGCCGGTCCGCGACTTCATAGAGTGGATTGCGCCACGACGGATCGTCGAGCGTCACGCTTCCGCGCACGAGCCGGCGCACCGTGAGCGTGGACCAGACGAGGGAGAGTAGAATGCCCATTGCGACGGCGGCCCACGCGGCCAGCAGGAGCGACCACACGCTCGCGCCTCGCACCGCGGCGAGAAGACCGCCGGCGTGGGACTTCTGCTCGGCTGAAGACGTGTTCGCGTTCGAGAGCGACGGCGCGGCCGATTTATCGACGGCCGGCCCGGCGGCGATCGCCGACTGTGACGGCTGGTCGACCGTGCGCGGAGATGCGGGAGCGGCGGATGACGCGAGTGCCGGCAGGATCTCGAGGCGGAGCGGTCCCCACGCGGTGAGCGCGGGGATCAGCATCAGGGCGCCGAGCGTGACGAGCCAGACGAGATGCCGTGCGCCCGCCGAGGCGCGCTGCATGGCGAACGTGATGCCGAGCGCGGCGACGAGGATGAGCGTCGCCTTGATCAGCATGACGACGAGCGAAACACTCCAGCCGTGCGACTCGCCGAGGGAGAGCAGCGATGAGAGGGACATGATCTATCTCCCGCTCTGCCGAGCGCGCTTGATCGCACCGCGGAGCCGCTCCACTTCGTCGTCGTCCATGTCGACGTCGGACATGCGAAGGAGCGCGGTGAAGGCCTGCTCGGGCGAGCCGGCGAAGTAGGTCTGCACGACGTGCGCGAGCACGTCTTCGCGCGCCGTCTCGGTGGACTGCGACGGGAAGTAGACGTAGCGGGGCCCGTCCTCCTTGAAGCGGATCAGCTCCTTCTCGCCAAGGATGCGGAGCACCGAACGCACGGCGGAGTAGGTGGGCGGATCCGGAAGCTCGCCCATGATCTCGGCCACGGTGGCCTCGCCACGGCGGTGGAGGATATCCATCACCTGCCGCTCGCGTCGCGACAGGGCGGGAGATTCGGGTTGCTTCTTCATGGGGGGCGCGCCGTCGAGTTGGTGGTGTGCTGAAAAATCACCTGTGCTGATATTTCAACAACGCGGCCGGAAAGTCAAGGGGGAGGTGTATCGGGGTCAGAGCCCGGGGTCAGAGCCCGGGCTCT
>JBDTOD010000152.1:0-10483 GCA_039933415.1 bacterium | reverse complement strand
GGGATGCGGGGCGGGGGATGAGGGGTGCGCATCCTGCATCCTGCATCCTGCATCCCGCTCTAACGCACCCCCGCCACCAGAAAGGGCCGCCGCATCGCGCGATCGGCCAACCACGCCAGGCCGCGATTGCTGAGGATGACGAGGAAACCGAATAGCGTGAGCGACTTCACCTCGGCGCGCGAGATCTTCACCACGTCGCGCCGCACGAGCGCCTGCGGTGTGCCCGTCAAATCGCGCAGCGTCGCGTAGGCGAAGAGCAGCGGGAGCACGCAGAACAGCCGGATCGACACGGCGCGCCGAGGGATGAGGAGCAGATAGCTTCGCGCCCCCTCGAGATCCTGCCAGGCGAGCTGCACCATCGTCGCGAGCGCGGCGCGCGTCTGGCGCAACCGCTCCGGAGCGAGGATGGTCGCATGGCTGCTCCCATACTCGCGGAGCAGCTCCTCCGGGATGTAGATCGAGTTCTCCTTCTCCGCGTCCGTCGCAACATCCTTGAGGATGTTCACCGTCTGAAGCGCCTCGGCGAACGCTCGGCATTTCTCCCGCAAGACACCATGCTGCCGTACGCCGATGCTCGGCACGTGCTCGTGCCAGAGATCCGTCAGGAGGTAGCCGACGGTGCCGGCGACGTAGTAGCAGTACTCCTTGTACTCGTCGAGGCTCTGGATGCGGATGCCGTGTGGATACAGCACGACGAACTTCTTCATGCCGAGGATCATCTCGCCGACCCAGCGCCGCACGTGCGCCTGGGTGCCGACGGGCAGCGCACGGTAGAGGACGAAGACGAGATCCGTGCGGCTGGCCAGCCGGACGTGCGCCACGTCGCCCCCGAGCGAGGCGAGTCTCGTCGGAAAGGCGTCTGCCGCGGCAGGCTCGTCGAAGCAGCGCAGCAACTCGTCGAGCAGCGCGGCCTTGTCGGTGGCGACCATCGCCGGCTCGTCCTCGAGCGTGTCGGCGATCCGGCAGAGCAGATACGCGGCGAGCACGGACCGGCCGAGCGCGCCGGGCAGCACGCGGATGCTCAGCGCGAACGTCCGCGAGACGGCGGGCAGGATCTCGCGCGCGAAGCGCTCGGCCTCCGCCACGCGGGACTCGTCCCGCGCGATTCGCGATTCCATCGGTACGTCGCTCACGTCCGTTAGACTTCTCGACACCAGCGAAAGATACCCCGGGGTCGGAGGCATGCCACTCAATCCAGCGTCGCAGGGCTTCCGCGGCACGTTCCGCGAAGATCTCGCGTCGCGCGCCGTCTACAGCGAAGCGGCAGGGATCGCTCGGATCATGCCGCGCGCGGTCGCTGTGCCGATGGACGCTGACGACGCGGAGGCGCTCGTCGGATGGGCGGCCGAGGGTTCGGTGCCACTCATTCCGCGTGGCTCTGGCAGCAGCATGGCGGGTGGCGCGATCGGCGACGGAGTCATCGTCGACCTGAGCCGCCTCGACACGGTGGATCCGCCGGACCGGTCGCGAGGGACGATCCGCTGCGGGCCGGGCGCGATTCGCGACGCCGTCGATGCCGCGGCGCGCGTCGTCGGTCTCCGCTTTCCCGTCGATCCATCGAGCGGCGCGTTCTGCACGGTGGGCGGAATGGCATCGACGAACGCCTCCGGCGCGCACACGCTGCGTTACGGATCGACGCGGCCGTGGATCGTTGCGCTCGACTGCGTCTTCGCCGACGGCTCGCGCTGCGAGCTCCGTCGCGGCGTGCCGGCACCACAGCTCGCGATCGTGCAACGAGTACTGCGCGAGCTCGCGCCGGTGATCGCGGCGGAGCGCGCGTCACCCTCGCGGCATTCCGGAGTGCGGAAGGAGTCGTCCGGCTACGGGATCGCTGACTATGCCGACTCCGCGGAGCTCGTCGACCTCATCGCCGGCAGCGAGGGAACGCTCGCGCTCATCGTCGGCGTCGAGCTCCGTCTCGCTCCGCTCTTGCCACATTCGGCGAGCGTGCTCGGCGCGTTCGCGACGCTCGAGGCGGCGATGGTCGGGGCCGAGGGCGCGCGCCGGATGGGCGCCTCCGCGTGTGAGGCACTCGACCGCACCTTCCTCGACGTCGCGCGGCGCGGCGGCGCGCCGGTGCCGGTGTCGGAGCTTGCCGAGTCCGTACTCCTCGCCGAGGTGGAAGCCGGAACACGCGACGAGGCGAACGCGCTCGTCCATGGAATCGAGGCGGAGTTCCGGCGCGCCGGCGCGACCGAGATCATGCTCGCGCTCGATCCGGCGACGGAGCACGCCCTCTGGGAGATCCGGCACGCGGCGAGCCCGATCCTCAACCACCTGGATCCGTCGCTGACGTCGATGCAGCTGATCGAGGACGGCTGCGTTCCTCCCGATCGGCTGGCGGAATACGTGATCGGTGTGCGCGCTGCGCTGGACCGGCAGGAGACGCGAGGCGTGATCTTCGGCCATGCGGGCGATGCTCACTACCACGTCAACGCGCTCGTGGAGATGGGACGGCCCGACTGGCGGTCGCGCGTCGAGGCGCTGCTCGACGAGGTGACGACGCTCATCGCGCGGCTCGGCGGTACGCTCACGGGCGAGCACGGCGACGGACGACTCCGCGCGCCATTGCTCGATCGGGTCTGGTCTGCCGAGGCGATTGCGCGGTTTGCCGCGGTGAAGCGTGCGTTCGATCCTGTCGGAATCTTCAATCCAGGCGCCAAGGTGGCGAACGCCGGCGCGCGTGCCGTGACGGACCTGAAGTACGACCCGACGCTGCCACCGTTGCCCGATCCCGCGCGCGCCGTGCTCGTGCAGGTCGAGCGTGAGCGAGCGTACGCGCGCTCGCGGCTGGCGCTGCTCGCGGAAGCGACGCAGCGAATGGACGCCCGCGCAGGCATCGTCTAGCTTTCGCCGCCATCCCCTCTCACCGTCGCATCCCGCCTCATGACCGCCGCCGCTCCCGCCACGTCGCGCCTCTACTACGAGCCGAAGATCACCGTCCTCGCACGGCCCGCCTTCTCCACCCCCGAGCATCTTGGCGTGAACTGGATCGGCGAGAGCACCGACGGCGAGCGACTCGCGGAGTTCGCCGGCCGTCTGTGCTACATGAGCCAGCACAATCCGGCGAGCCGCTCGACGCGCGACTACCTGGAGAACATCAAGAAGCAGGGGCACGGGAGCGTCCTGGAGCACGCGAACTACTCCATTCTGCTCGAGGGGATCAGCCGCTCGCTCACGCACGAGCTGGTCCGCCATCGCGCGGGGTTCGCCTACTCACAGCTCTCACAGCGCTACGTGGACGAGAGCGAGGCGTGCTTCGTCGTGCCTCCCGCGGTGGCGGGAGACGAAGCGCTCGAGGGAGCATGGCGCGGACAGATCGAGAGCGCCCAGGCGTCGTACGTCGCGCTCGTCGCACAGCTCATGGAGCGTTACGGCTGGGTCGCCGATCGGATCCATCGGCGGAAGATGGCTCGCGAAGCAGCTCGTGGCGTTCTCCCCAACTCGACGGAGACCAAGATCGTCGTCACGGGAAATGCCCGCGCGTGGCGCACGATGCTCGAGCTCCGCTCGAGCGAAGGCGCCGAGCTGGAGATTCGCCGCATGGCGATCGCCGTGCTCCGCGTGCTGCAGCAGGAGGCACCGGGCTTCTTCTCCGACTTCGAGATCTACGTCGCCGACGATCGGCGCGAGGCCGCCCGCATCTCGTATCACAAGGTCTGACGCGAAGACGAGCGGAGAAATTTTCCCGAGAGGGGAAATTTTTCATTGCGCGAAAAATCCTGTGTCCCTATCTTCGCCGCACTTCTCCGTTGGCGTGCGACTTGCCCGCGCGTACATAGAGAGTGAGCCGCGCCCGCGCCAGCGGGATTCCACAGCAGGGACGGGATGACGCGTATCGGTTTCGCGTACAACCAGAAGCCCGAGCCCGAGGCGGCCGCCGAAGCCGGCGAGCTTTCGCGCGCCGACGAGGAGCCGCCCAGTAGCGGCACTCACGGCGAGTCGGCCACCGCGACCCTCCTCGCTCCCACAGCGGACGACGAGTTCGCCGAGTGGGATTCGGCCGATACGATCGACGCCGTCGCCCGGGCGCTCGCCTACTACGGGGACGTGATCCGCCTCGAGGCGCGAGAGGATTTTCCGCAGCGCCTGCGCGTCGAGCGCCCCGACATCGTCTTCAACATCGCCGAAGGACTGCGCGGCCCCAACCGCGAAGCGCACGTGCCGGCGATCTGCGAGTTCTACGGCGTCCCCTACTCGGGAAGCGACCCGTTCACGCTCGCCCTCTGCCTCGACAAGGCGCGCACGAAGGAGATCCTCCGCGCCAACGACGTGCCGACCGCCGACTGGGCGCTCGTGCGCGCGACGTCGGACATCGAGCGAGTCGCCACGCTCGGCTGGACCTATCCGCTCTTCGCCAAGCCGGTCCACGAGGGCTCGTCCAAGGGAATCACCGAGCGCAACGTCGTCGGCGACGCGTCGTCCCTTCGCTCCGTCGTCGCCGAGCTGCTCGATCGCTACGCGCAGCCCGTACTGGTGGAGACGTTTCTTCCCGGCGCCGAGTTCACCTGCGGGGTGCTCGGCAACTCCCCGCGCGCGACGGTGCTGCCAATTGTCGGCATGAACTTCGGCGCGCTCCCCGCAGGCGCGCTGCCGATCTACGGCTTCGAGGCGAAATGGCTGTGGGACCGGCCGGAGAACCCGCTCCAGATTTTCGAGTGTCCGGCGCGGGTGAGCGATGAGCTGCGAGCCGAGATCGAGGACGTGGTGTTGCGCGCGTACTCCGTGCTAGGCTGCCGAGATTGGTCGCGGGTGGATGTGCGACTCGACGACGCCGGGCGCGCGAACATCGTCGAGGTCAACCCGCTTCCGGGCATCCTCCCCGACGCGGCCGACAACTCCTGCCTCCCCAAGGCGGCGCGCGCGGCGGGAATCGGCTATGACGCGCTGATCGGCGCGTGCCTCGAGGCCGCCGCGGAGCGGCAGGGTGTCGCGCTCGGGAGTACGGCGTGAAGATCGCCATTCTCTTCGACGGAGCAAGCGCCTTCGCGTTATCGCCCGATCAGGCGATTCTCGGCACCGTCGAGGCGGTCACCGCGTCGCTCGCCGCGGAAGGAAACGCGATCGTCCGCATCCCGGTGCAGCCCGACTCGCGGTGGGTGGACAAGCTTCGCCGCGCCCGCGTCGACTTCGTGTTCAACCTCTGCGAGTCGATCGACGGCGTGGCCGCGCTCGAGCCGGCGGTGATCTCGGTGCTCGAGCTGCTCGGTCTTCCGTTCAGCGGCAGCTCGAGCTGGACCACTTCACTCTGCCTGCGGAAGCACGTCGTGAACGCCGCACTCGACCGCGCTGGCCTACCGGTGCCCAAGTTCGCCGTCGTGCGCACCGGGAGCGCAATCCCGTCGGTCGGCTTTCCGGCGATCTGCAAGCCGGCCGCCGAGGATGCGTCGATCGGCGTCGAGCAGCGCTCCGTCGTCCGCACGAGCCGCGCGCTCGCTGAGCGCGTGAGCTCGATGCTCGAGCGCTGGGACGAGATCATCGTCCAGCGCTACATCGAGGGGCGCGAGGTGAACGTCGGCATCCTCGGCGACGCCACGCTCCCGATCGCCGAGATCGACTTTGGCCGGATGCCCAAGGGGATGTGGCGCATCGTCACCTACCGCTCCAAGTGGGAAGACGGCTCCGAGGAAGATCTCGGCTCCGCGCCGCGGTGTCCTGCGCGACTGCCGGCGACGGTAGCGGCGCAGCTGCGCAAGATCGCCGTCGCCGCGTGGCGCATCGTGGGCGGCGCGGGCTACGGGCGCGTGGATCTGCGCATCGACGAGCGCGGCCGTCCATGGATTCTCGAAGTGAACGCGAATCCCGACATCGCGCCCGACGCCGGCCTCGCTCGGATGGCGGGCGTCGCCGGCATCGAGTACGGATCGCTGGTGCGGCGCGCGTGCGAGCTGGGTCTCCATCGCTCGCGCGACGGGGAGACGACGGCCGAGCGTTGGGCGCTGGCACAGCGGCTCTCAGGCGTCGCGCAGGCGAGCGCGGAGCCCGATCTCTTTCCCGCTGGAGAGGCGTAGCGTGGACATCCAGCTCGGAAAGCTGCGTCCTCACGATCGCACGCAAATCGCCGAGCTACTGGTGTCGACCATGGTGTTCTCGCCGGACGAGGTCTCGGTCGCGCTCGAGCTGTTCGATGTCGGAGTCGCCGATCAGGCGCGCGCAGGCTCGGATGATGCGCACGTCCCGGACTACGAGTTCACCGGTGCATTCGACGGAGAGCGCGTGCTCGGTTATGCGTGCGCCGGCCCGACACCTGCCACCGAGGGGACGTTCGATCTGTACTGGCTCGCCGTGGATCCAGCGGCGCAGGGGAAGGGAGTTGGACGCGCGCTCGTGCGCGAAGTGGAGCGCGACCTGCGTGAGCGAGGCGCGAGACTGTTGCTCGTGGAGACCTCTTCGCGTCCCGACTACGAGAACACGCGAGCATTCTATTCCCGGTGCGGCTACACCGAGGCCGCCCGGATCCGAGACTTCTACGCCCCGGCCGACGACCGGATCATGTTGACCACACGTCTCACCACACGAGAGCGCGGAGCAGCGACGCGATGAGCGACTGGCAAAAGATCCTGCGCGACGACAGCATCAGCACGCTCGAAGAGCTTCGTACCTACGTCGCCGAGCGCTTCGGCGCCGAGGCCGCGGAGCGGGAGATCGACGTCGCCGCCCTCGGCCCGGCGTTCGACAACTTCCAGATGCGGATCACTCGCGAGTCACTCTCGCAGATCAAGGAAGTCGGCGACGCCAACTGGAATCAGTTCATCCCGAGCATCCAGGAGCTCGAGATCGTCGACGGAGTGATCGACTCCCTCGATGAGGACGGCGATTCCCCGGTGCCGAACATCACGCACCGGTATCCCGACCGCGCGCTCTTTCTCGTGAGCCCTGTGTGCGCCAGCTACTGCCGCTTCTGCACACGCCGCCGGAAGGTGGGCGACCCCGAGAAGATCTCGCTTCGCGAGTACGAGTCGGCGTTCCAGTATCTCGCGCAGCATACCGAGATCCGCGACGTGATCCTCTCGGGCGGTGACCCGATGATGCTTTCCGACCAGCGGCTGGAGTACATCTTCCAGCGGCTGCGAGCGATCCCGCACATCGAGATCATCCGGCTCGGCAGCCGGATCACCTCGCACCTCCCCGAGCGCATCACCCCCGAGTTCTGCGAGATGGTGCAGAAGTACCATCCGATGTACATGAACACGCACTTCAACCACCCGAGCGAGCTCACGCCCGCGTCAGTGGCCGCACTCGATCGGCTCAGCCGCGCCGGAGTCTCGCTCGGCTGCCAGACCGTCCTGCTCAAAGGGGTCAATGACGACCCCAAGGTCATGATGAAGCTGATGCACGAGCTGCTGAAGGCGCGCGTACGGCCATACTACATCTATATGGCCGATCAGGTGGCGGGCGGCGAGCACTTCCGCACGACGGTGCAGAAGGGACTCGAGATCATGCAGGCGCTGCGCGGCTGGACGTCTGGGCTCGCGGTGCCGCAGTTCGTCATCGACGCGCCAGGCGGCGGTGGCAAAGTGCCGCTTCTGCCCGAGTACGTGGAAGAGATCACGGACGACGAAGTGGTATTCCGCAACTACGAGGGCAAGCGTTTCAGCTACAAGCAGCCGCGGCAGGCGGTCGTGCCCGACCTGGCGCCCGGCATCGCCGCCACGTCGAACGACGTCGTGCCGATCGGTGCGGGCAAGGAAGCGAAGACGAAGCGCGCCGCGCGGCGGAGAAAGTCGGCGAACGGATAGGGCGGTTGGTCGATAGGGCGGTTGATCGATAGGGCGGTTGATCGATGGGGCGGTTGATCGGTCAAACCGCCTCTCCGATCAACCGCCTTTCCGATCAACCGGGGTTCCGATCAACCGCTTCACCTCAGCCAGCACCTCGGGCGCAATCCCGTACGTATGGTCCTCAGTCGGAAACCGGCCTGACCGCACGTCTTCCGCCCAGCGGCGCGCTCCTGCCTCGAGCGTCGCGCGCCCATCCGCGTACCGCTCGACGAACTTTGCTACGTGGCCCTCGCCGAGACCGAGCAAGTCGTGGAAGACGAGCACCTGCCCGTTCGTACCCGCGCCCGCACCGATGCCGATCACCGGGATCGGAACGCGAGACGTGAGGAGCGCGGTCACCGCGGACGGAACCGCCTCGACGATCAGCGCCGCGCAGCCAGCGTCAGCCAGCGCCTGGCCATCGGCGATGATCTGGAGCGCCTGTTCCGCGTCGCGACCTTTGGCGCGATAGCCCTCCGGCGTGACAACGGACTGCGGTAGCAGCCCGACGTGCCCGACGACCGGGATCCCCGTCTCGATGATCGCGTGCACGCGAGACAGCATCTCCCCGGCGCCCTCGAGCTTCACCGCATCGCAGCCGGCTTCATCGACGAACCGCCGCGCCGTCGCGACGGCGACTGCATCGCTCGGCTCGTAGCTGCCAAACGGCAGGTCGCCGATCAACGGAATTCCTTCGACGGCACGGCGCACCGCACGCGTCAGCACGAGCAGCTCGTCCACCGTGATGTCGCGCGTCGTCGTGTAGCCGAGCACCGTCATCGCGGCCGAGTCACCGACGAGCACGACATCGACGCCCGCCGCCATCGCGATGCGGGCCGTTGGATAGTCGTAGGCGGTGAGCATGACGATGGGCACGCCTCGCTCCCGCGCCGCGGCGAGCGTGGGGAGCGCGCCCGGTCCCGACGCAGAGCGCGCGCTCGCGCCGCGCACGCCGTTCACGGGTGCGCTCCGGGCGCGACGATCACGTTGTCGATCAGCCGCACCGCACCGACCCGCGCGGCAATCGCGATCAGCGTCTCGCCTGTGACGGTGCCGATCGGCTCGAGCGTGTCCGTCGAGACCGCAGCGAAGTACTCGGGGGAGATCTGCGCGTCGGCGAGGATCGGCGCGCCGGCGGCGAGTGCCCGGGCCGTGTCGCGCTCTCCCCCGGTCACGGCCGCTTCCACGGCGTGCAGCGCGCGAGAGATGGCGGGCGCCCGGCGGCGAGCGTCGGCATCGAGCTGCACATTGCGGCTGGACATGGCGAGGCCGTCGGGCTCGCGCACGGTGGGATGGATCTCGATGCGGACCGGAAGATTCAGGTCACGGACCAACCGCCTGATGACCAGCGCCTGCTGCGCGTCTTTCTGTCCAATGACCGCTTCGTCCGGCTGCACCATGTTGAGCATCTTGATCACCACTGTCGCCACGCCCTGGAAGTGCTTGGCGCCCCGCACCACTCCCTCGAGCGGCTCGGAGAGTCCTGCCACGGACACAGTAGTGGCGAAGCCGGCCGGGTAGACCTCCTCCAGCGTCGGAGCGAACAGAACGTCAGTTCCGACGTCGCTCAGCATCGCCGCGTCGGCCGCCTCGTCGCGCGGGTAGCGCGCGAGATCGGAGGGATCGTTGAACTGCGCCGGGTTCACGAAGATCGAGACGACGACGAAGCCGGACTGCTCGCGGGCCTGACGGACGAGAGCGAGATGTCCGGCGTGGAGCGCACCCATCGTCGGGACGAGACCGATTTGCGCACCAGCATCGCGCGCGGATCGAACGGCCGTTCGCAGGTCGGCCACCGTGCGAACGATCCTCACGCCGCGTCCGTTGCGGGCGGTCGCGCCAGGTCGCGCGTCGCCTCGGCCAGGGCGTCCCAGAGTGGAAGAAGGTCCGGCGCCGCCTCGCTCACTGCCTCCCGCTGTCGCGTGACGGTGATGAGATCTCCGCGCGCGATCGGGCCAGTGAGCGCGGCGCGCGCGCCCTGACGCGCCCAATTGTCCACACTGGCGCGCACCAGCGGCACCAATGCGGCTCGCTCGAGGCCGACGATCTGCGCCAGGCGCTCGGCCGCACCTTCGAGCGTGATGAGAAAGTTCGAGGCCGCCGAGGCGGCGGCGTGGTAGAGCGCACGCTGCTCGGCGGGAATGACCGTCGCTCGCATGCCAAGGCGGTCCGCGAGCGCGAGCGCCACGCCGAGTGCGGCGGCGCTGCTCGCCTCGATGGCGCAGTACGCACCGACGAAGGGCGCGCCGACTCCAACGACGCTGAGCAGCGGATGCATCGAGAACCGTTCGTGCGGCGCGAGCAACTCGAGCGGCGCCGACGCACTCACGTGGCCGACGAGGGGCCCGGGCGCGATGATCGCGCTCGCTGCCGGAATCTCGCGGTCCGGAACACAGAGCAGGACGATCGCTGCACCTTCGGCCGTGTCATCCCGCCCGAGTGGGCCGCTCACTTCGACGCCGGCGTTCTCCAGCGCCGAGGCGAGTGCCGTTCCCATCCGTCCTCGCCCGACGATGCAACATGGTCCCGAGGGGAGTTCGGGGAGATCTATTGGGGCGTTGGGATCCATGGGGGGAATATACAGAAACGGTCGATCGATGAGGCGGTGGATCGATGAAGCGGTTGATCGGTACCGCGGTATTGATAACCGCCGTTCCGCTCAACCGCCGTATCGATCAACCGTCGTATCGATCAACCGTCGTATCGATCAACCGTAGTATCCC
>JBDTOD010000151.1:0-10552 GCA_039933415.1 bacterium | reverse complement strand
ACGGGGACTCGTAGTAAGGGGAGTCCAAAAACAACTTCCGCCGGCTAACCCCACCGGCGCCGATGTCCATGCGAGGCAGTCCCCCACCCCTGCTTCAGGAAGGGTCGTACGCGTTCGATTCGTACGTTCGTCCCGCCGTTATGCGGCCTGACCCCGGCTGCTTCGCCGACTCCACACGTCGGCCCTTGGTCATTTCGATGCATCTCGTTTCGCGACGGTACTTCCGCGAGTGCGAGAAGGTCCTACAGTATTGGCGTCGCCACTACAGCATGTCGACGTCACCGTCGGATCCTCGGCGGTTTTCAACCCGGCTTCGAACCCATCGTCACCCCTGTCGGGAACGACGATGAGAAGCTGGGCACGCTCGTGGACATGAACGCCGGCGCATCGCTGCTCCCTTGGGGCGGCAGGCGTCAGGGAGGGCTCCCGGCGCTCCCTTCATAAGTAGTAGGTCCGCGGGCCAGCACGGCCCGCATTCGTCAGATCGCCACACATAGCACTTTGCAGCACCAGCAGGACCGTAAGTCCATGCAACGACCACGAGGGATGACCACGCATGAGCGACATTGAGAGGACAGCGATGGAGAAGATGATGAGAGGCAGTCGTTCGTTCGCGAGCGGCCTTCTCACCGCGATTCGTGCAGGAGGAGTAGCACTCCTGTTGACGATCATGGTGAGTGGGACCGCCTTCGCCCAGCAGATCTTGGTCACGGGTACGGTGACGTCCGCCGCCGGTCAGCCCTTGCAGGGTGTGACCGTCCGCATCTCCGGCACGGAGACACGCTCGCTGACGAATGCGAGCGGCAGGTATTCCATTTCGGCGCTTGCTAATGGAACCCTGAACTACAATCTCGTCGGCCAGCGTCCCGCGCAGGCGGCGATCGGCGGTCGCACGAGGATCGACGTCACGATGGAGCCGGTCGCCTACCTCGAAGAGGTGGTGGTCACGGCCTACACCGAGCAGCGTCGCGCCGACATCACCGGCGCCGTCGCGTCGATCAATGTGGAGAGCGCGAACCGCCAGACTGGCGCCAGCGTCCTGCAGAAGCTCGATGTCATCCCGGGCATCACGGTTGCCGCCGCCGGTTCGCCCGGTGGTCGCAGCACGGTCCGCATCCGCGGCATCAGCTCCTTCCAGAACAACGATCCGCTCTATGTCGTCGACGGCGTGCCGGTGCAGGATTCCTACATCAACTGGCTCAACCCGAACGACATCACGTCGATCCAGGTGCTGAAGGATGCCTCGGCCGCGTCGATCTACGGCTCGCGCGCCAGCAACGGCGTCATCGTCATCGAAACGACCAAGCGTGGGGCGAACGGCCCGCCGCGCATGACGTTCACCGCCCGCACCGGCGTTGCCTCGGCCACGCGCGGCTACGACGACTTCCTCATTCAGAACTCGCTCGACTACTTCAAGGTCGTCAAGGCGAGCTACGAGAACGCCAACCTTCCGGTTCCGACGAACATCTTCGGCGACCCGAACAACCCGACTGTTCCGGCCTACACGTACTGCGCGCCGTCCACCTGCACGACCGACGCGTTCGGCCGGCCGGCCAACGTCGACGTCAGCAAGTACTCCTTTCCGAACGCCCTCATCCAGCCAGGCAGCGCGGGCACCAACTGGTGGAAGACGGTGTTCGGCACTGGCAAGGTGGGCGACTACAACCTGAACATCTCGGGGAGCGGCGAGGAGAACAACTATAGTGTCTCCTTCAACTACTTCGATCAGGACGGCATCGCGGCGTACAACAACTTCAAGCGCGGCAGCGCGCGGGTGAACTCGGCCTTCAGCCGCGCCAAGCTGAGCTTCGGCGAGAACATCGCCGTCGCGGCCGAGCGGAGCGTCGGCGGCATCCCGAACGACAACGGTGGCGAGGGCGGCATCCTCGGCAAGAACATCCTGTCGCAGCCGGTCGTCGCGGTCTACGACGTCGCCGGCAACTTCGCGTCGGGCAAGGCGGTTGGTCTCGGCAACAACACCAACCCGCTCAAGTCCGCCTTCGAGGGGCGCAACAACATCAGCAAGAACAACCGCGTCTTCGGTAACGCGTTCGGCGGTCTGGCCATCATGCCGAACCTGAACTTCCGCTCCTCGCTCGGCTTCAACCTCACCCAGGGCGCGTTCAACGGCTACAACGCGATCACGCCCGAGAATTCCGAGCCTGGCTTCTCGAACAGCATCAACGAGAACCAGAACAACTCGACGAACTGGACGCTCACGAACACCCTTCGGTGGGCCACGAGCCTCGGCCAGCACGGCTTCAACGTGCTGCTCGGCCAGGAAGCCAACCACAGCCAGGACCGCTCGATCAACGGCTCGCTGGGCAACCTGCTCTCTACGAACCTCGATTCGCGCTACATCCAGGACGCGCTCGGAGACGCCAGCTCCAAGAACGTCAGCAGCGGCGGCGGCCAGAGCGCCCTGCTCTCGTACTTCGGCAAGGCGGACTGGAACTACAACGACAAGTACGTTGCCAGCGCGACGGTGCGTCGTGACGGCTCGTCGCGCCTCAGCCCGGACAATCGCTGGGGCACCTTCCCGGCCTTCGGCCTCGGCTGGCGCATCTCCAAGGAGCCGTTCCTCCAGAACAGCAAGATCTTCTCGGATGTCATGATCCGCGCTGGCTACGGCGTCACGGGCAACCAGTCGATCAGCGCCGGTCGTATCGTGTCCGGCTTCGGCGGCAGCGTCGGCGACACGTACTACGACATCACCGGCGCCAACAGCAAGGTGGCGGCCGGCTTCCGCCAGACCTCCCTGGGCAACGCCAACCTGAAGTGGGAGGAGAACAGGTCGACGAACATCGGCGCCGATCTCGCCCTGTTCGAGAACAAGATCAACGTCGTGGTCGACGTGTATCAGCGGAACACGAACAACCTCCTCTTTGATCCCAAACTCCCTGGCACGAGCGGCGTCGCCGCGCCGCCGATCGTCAACATCGGCGAGATGAAGAACCGCGGTATCGATCTCTCGATCGGCCACCAGGGCATCAACTGGAACGCGACGCTAACCGGGAGCAAGTACAAGAACGAGATCGTCCGGATCGACGGCGTCCAGGACTTCTTCGTCACGAACTCCAACTGCGGCCGGTATGGGTGCGCGACGATCAACAAGGTCGGCCAGCCCATCGGCGCTTTCTACGGCTTCCAGTCGCTCGGCTTCTTCAAGGACGCGGCGGATGTCGCGGCCTCGCCGAAGCAGGACGGCGCCGCTCCGGGCCGCATCAAGTTTGCGGACGTCAACGGCGACGGAAAGATCACGTCCAGCGACGACCGTACGATCATCGGCAGCCCGCACCCGGACTTCACCAGCAGCCTCGACCTCGGCTTCCACTATGGAAGCTGGGACCTCGCCGGAACCGTGTTCGGCAGCTTCGGCAACAAGATCTTCGACCGTCAGAAGGAGTTCTACGTCTTTCGCAACTTCTCCACGAACGTCCGCTCCGATCTGCTCGAGAATTCGTGGACGCCGACGAACCTGGATGCCAAGTATCCGCGGCTGGACAACAACGACAACTACAGCCACGCGATCAGCAGCTTCTACGTCGAGGACGGCTCGTACGTCCGCATGCGCAACATCCAGCTCGGCTACAACCTGCCGGCCTCGATGTCGAAGTGGCTCTCTGCTTCGCGCGTGTACCTGCAGGCCGAGAACCTGTTCACCATCACGGGCTACGCTGGTCTGGATCCCTCGCTTCCGGCGATCAACACGAACGGCTCCGCTGGCGACATCCGGGATCAGTTCCGCGGCATCGATCAGGGATCATATCCGAGCAGCAAGACGTTCAGCATCGGCGTGGTCACCTCGTTCTAAATCATGATATTCTCCTATCAGAGGGCAGCGATGAAAAAGGTATCGAGGCAGCCTCTGCTCCTCGGAACGGCGGTAATTCTTGGAGTGGGGTCGCTGTATGGCTGTAAGGACTTCCTTGCCGAGGCGGCCGCACCGCAGGGCACGCTGAACGAGAGCACCCTGTCCAACAAGGCGGGAGTCGAAGGCACCCTGATCGCCACCTACCGTGGGTTGGATGTCACCAACTCGAACGGTGGCATTGGGTCGGCGGCGAGCAACTGGGTATGGGGCAGCGTGACCAGTGACGACGCCTACAAGGGCTCGGAGTCGAGCGATGCGACCCCGGTCAACGACATCGAGGCATACCACTGGGGTACTGCCGACGCCGAGTCGTGGAGCAAGGACAAGTGGAAGGCGGACTTCGAGGGCATCGTTCGCGCCAACTCGACGATCCGTCTGCTCAAGAGCGTCGCGAAGGATCAGCCGACCGCTATCAGCGCAATCGATCAGAAGGGGATCGAAGGCGAGGCGATCTTCCTCCGCGCGCACTATCACTTCGACTTGTGGAAGATCTACGGAAACATTCCCTACTTCCGTGAGACTGACCTCGATCCCCGCAAGGCGAACTCGCCGAGCGCCACGGTCATCACCGAGATACTGAAAGACCTGGACGCGGCCATCGCGTTGCTCCCCGCCACGCCGCGCAACGGCAACATCGGTCGCGCGACGGTGTGGACGGCGAAGGCGTACAAGGGACGCGCGCTGATGTACGCCAAACAATTCCCGGCGGCGCTCACGCTCCTCCGCGACATCAGGGCGAATGGCCCCTTCAAGCTCGAGACGAGCTACGACAAGGTCTGGTCGGGCTTCCAGGATTACGCGAACGGTCCGGAGACCATCTTTGCCTATCAGGCTTCGGCGAACGACGGCGAGCCGAACGGCAACAATGCCAACTACGGCGAGCGGCTCAACTTCCCGCACTCGGGGAGCCCGTTCGGCTGCTGCGGCTTCCATCAGCCGACGCAGAATCTGGTGAACTACTTCGCCACCGACGCGAACGGCTTGCCGATCGCGCTCTCGGATCCGGCCAACTGGAACGCGAGCAACGCCAACTTCAGCGCGCAGGAAGCGACGAAGGCGGGCGCCAAGACGGTTGATCCTCGCCTCGACTTCACGGTCGGCCGCGACGACACGCCGTACAAGGATTGGGGGCTGCACAAGCCCGACTGGATCCGCTCGCCGGCCTTCTCGGGCACGTACAGCCCGAAGAAGAACATCCACGAGAAGTCCAGTGGCGCCCAGAGCTCCGTCGGCTGGGTGAACACGCAGCTCAACTCGGTGAACATCCACATCCTCCGCTACGCCGACGTCCTGCTGCTCCTGGCAGAGGCCGAGGTGGAGGCTGGTTCGCTCGAGAACGCCCGCACGATCGTGAACGAGATCCGTGACCGCGCTGCGGTGAAGGTGCAGGGAACGGGCGCCGATCGCGCGACGATCGCCGTGCCGATCAACGACCCGTCCATCACGTGGGCGAAGTACAAGATCTCGCCGTATGCCACGCCGTGGACCAACCAGGCTCAGGCCCGTGACGCAGTTCGCGCCGAGCGTCGTCTCGAGCTGGCCATGGAAGGCCAGCGGTTCTTCGACCTGCGACGGTGGGACATCGCGGTCACCACGATCAACGGGTACCTCAAGGGGGTCGGTGGCGGCGCGGAAGCGTCGCGTCGCGTCCAGCTCGGTGCCGCCGAGACATTCGGTACGCGCCACGCACTCTTCCCGATCCCGTCACAGGAGATCCAGCTGAGCAAGTCCGCGGATGGTAGCGGTGGCCTGACCCAGAACCCCGGCTGGTAAGCGAGTAACGCTGGGAGCAATCGCACGTTGAACGGGGCACCGGTGCGAAAGCGCCGGTGCCCCGTTTGGCTTTCAAGGGGTCAGTGTCGTTGAAAAACCTGTAGCGTTTTTCAACGACACTGACCCCTTGATCTTCACTTTCCAGCCCCCGTCCGCCACCCCATCGAGTAGGTCTGGACGGAATCGCCCGTGTTGGCGACGAGCAGCGCCCTGCCCGTGGATCGGGTGATCAACGCAAGGCCAGAGGCGTTCAACGGCGCAAGGAAGCCGCTCTCACGCGGAGAGACGGCGGTGAAGTGTCCATGTCCGTCGCCGCGCAGCCAGAGCCCGTTGCCGGCATCCGCGCGCGCGGTGTTCGGCTCCGCGTCGTACAGGTTGCCCGCCACGATCAGATCCAGGTGACCGTCGCCGTCCACGTCGTACGGTACCATCGCCTTCACCGGCGCGATCTGGGCGAGGCTCGGAAGAGCCTTCGCGCTGAAGGCGCCTGAACCGTCATTGTGCAGAAAGACGCTGGCGAAGGTGTCGGCCTGATAGTGCAGCGCCTTGTCGAGCTGCTCCTTCGAGAAGAGCTGCGCGAGCGTGGCATCGGCGAAGGATCCGTACGTCGGGAACTTGATCGAGAGCGGATAGAGTTCGCGTCCGAGCGGGATCATCCCGGCGAGGGAATACTCCGTCCCCTTGATGGTCTGTGTGAAGACCACGTCGGTGTTCTGATTGCCGGTGAAGTCGGCTGCGTAGACACCGAACGCGCTGTCCTTCGACGTGGTGTAGGTATAGTTGAGGCCGAGATTGCCAGCGATGAGGTCGGGCCGGCCGTCGCCATCGAAGTCGCCCACGGCAAGGCTCGACCACCAGCCGCGCATCGACGGCAGCCGCGTCTGCGCCGTGGCGTCGACCAGCTGGCGCCCATCGTTCCGATAGAACTGCACCGGCATCCACTCGCCGACGGTCACGAGGTCGAGCCGCTTGTCGCCATCGAAGTCGACCCACGCGGCGTCGGTGATCATCCCCATCGGCTTCGCCAGCGCCGGTGCGACGGCCTCGGTGACGTCCTTGAATCGCCCTCCTCCTTCGTTGTGGAGGATGTAGCTGCGCGTCGGGTACGGATACTTTCGCGGAGTGAGACGACCGCCAACGAACAGGTCGAGTCGTCCATCTCCGTCGTAGTCGCCGGCGCGCACCGCGGCGGTGCTCGTGTGCATCGCCGGCAGTGCGAGCGAGTCGCGCACGAACCGCCCGCCCCCCTTGTTCACGTAGAGCCGGCCCTGGAGCAGGGGAGAGCTCGGAACGAGCTCGTAGCCGCCGCTGGCCACGTACAGATCGGGCAGTCCGTCACCGTTCGCGTCGAAGAAGAGCGCGCCCCAATCCCCGTACGCCTTGTCCGCCTCCCACGGCTGACCGTCCAACGAGGCGATGAAGCGTCCGTCCTTCTGCTGAAGGAACAGCTGCCCCGCCACCCCCGTGGCTCCACCGAGGAAGACGTCATCCAGCCCATCTCCATTCACGTCAGCAACGGCGAGCGCCGGACCTTGCCTGGACAACATGTACGGCAAGAACGGCTGGGTGCCGTAATCGACGCCCGACTCCGTCTGATGCTTGTAGGCCAGGCTCCGGCCGGCGTCGAGCGTCTGGAACGGTCGGTCGGTCGGTAGGGAGAGGATCGGCCCCACGTGCTTGCTGGTCGCTTCGGACTGCTTCAGCGTGACCAGCCGATCGGCCTCCAGGCCGGTGAGCGTCTGTGACCGGCCGTCGGGCCAGATCACTGCGAGGGTATCCACCCGCTTCGCCGAACCCAGGCCAAAATGGGGGCGGTCGTCGACCGAGGACATGAAGCCGCGCGCCGGCGACTGATAGAGGTATTGCTTCTGTCCGCCCGCCGTGAGGATGAGCGTCGCGCCGAACCCTCGGCGGTTCGATGCAATACCCTCGAGCGCGACGCGGAGATAGTGATGGGCGTCGTCGGCCGGCTGGACGTTCCGGTAGATGAACGCCGGCGCATCGATGTTGTTGACGACGAGGTCGAGGCGCCCGTCGTTGTCGAGATCGGCGTAGGCGGCGCCGTACGAGAAGCTGGGCCGCTCCATCCCCCACGCTTTGGTCTCGTCGGCGAAAGTGAGGTCGCCCTGGTTTCGGAAGATGTAGTTGGACTCGTCGTAGCCCGGGAGCTGACGAAGATGCTCCACCCCGGACTTGCTGACGGCGTTCGCGCGACCTGGCGCGCGTGCCGCGCGCGTGGTCGTCATGTAGTCCAGATCGTTCACGGCCTTCGGATAGCCGTTGCCGATGAAGATGTCCTTGAGGCCGTCGTTGTCGAAGTCGGCGAACAGGGCAGCCCAGCTCCAGTCGGTGTGCGACACCCCCGCGAGCCGGCCGATCTCGCTGAAGACGAGGTCCCCATCACTAGTGACGCCGTTGCTGAGCTGGAGCGAGTTGGCCGAGTAGTCGTCGCGGAATCCGCGCTTGCGGAGCTCGAGCTGACTCCCGTAGGTGGCGAAGCCGCTCGTGCGCTTCCGCCGTTCCAGGGTGCGCGGCATCATGTCCGACTGGAGGATGTCGGGCCAGCCGTCGTTGTTGAAGTCGGCGACGTCCACCCCCATGCCTGCCACGCTCGCATGCTTGACCCAGCGACCGGCCTTGTCGGTGAAGGTGCCGTTGCCGTTGTTCACGTAGAGCACGTCGTTCGTCACGACGTCGTTCGAGACGTAGATGTCGGGCCACCCGTCACCGTTGATGTCGGCGACGGCGACGCCGAGCCCGTAACCGGCCGTCTGCAGGATGCCCACTTGCGTCGACACGTTGGTGAAGGTGCCGTTGCAGTTGTTGTGATAGAGCTGGTTGTAGCTGTCCGGTGTTTCGGGCCGGATCCCCATGGGCATGCTCGCCACCTCGCCGCGCGAGAAATCGCCGGGTGAGTTGTTGAGCAGGAACACGTCGAGGCAACCGTCACGGTCGTAGTCGAGAAAGGCGGCGTGCGTGCCGAAGCCGGTATCAGCGAGCCCGTACTTCGCCGCGGACTCCGTGAAGGTCTTGTTGCCGTTGTTGACGAAGAGCAGATTTGCCCGATCCCCCGGCTTGGACCACTCGGGACCGGAGACGGAGACATAGATGTCGAGGAACCCATCGTTGTTGATGTCCACCATCGTGACGCCGGTGGCCCATCGGTTGGTCTTGACCCCCGCGCGATCGGTGATGTCCTCGAACCGCATGTCCCCCTTGTTCAGGTACAGCCGGCTCGTGACGAGGTTGCCAGCGAAGAAGAGGTCGGGCCGTCCATCGTTGTCGATGTCGCCCACCGCCACACCGGCGCCGTTGTACAGGTAGACGTCGGTCTGGATGTTGAGGGTATCCGACGTGGCGATGGTGTTCGCGAAGCCGACCCCGGTCCGCTCCGCACTCAACAGCTCAAAGATCGGCCGGTCCGATCGGTTGCAGCTCCCTGCCAGGAGAAGAAATGGGAGCAGCAGGAGTCGGCTCAGATCGGCCGAGCGGGCGAACGTCGTCATCGAGGTTGCGGGATCAGCGCCGGAGGGAAATGCGGGCGGGGAGTGAGACAATACTCCGGTCGCCGAGGAAAGGTCATCGCGGTCCGTCAGCGCGCTCGGCGCGCAGCGGAATCGACATAAAATAGCAGCCGAACCAGAGAGAGGTATTCACTCGCATGAGTCAGCCCCAGCCGATTGCCCGTGTCGTCAATCTGATCCCTGAAGAGTCGCAGCGACTCTGGTCCGCCGGTGCCGATGAAGCCCGGTCGATGCTCCGCGCCGGCGACGTCGAAGCCGTGCTGGGCCTGGACGGATCATTTGCCCTATTGGCGCAAGAGGGGGAGCGCGTCATCCTCGCGCGTAGCCTCGATCGCCCGATGCGCTACTTTCTCGCGAAGGCGGCCGACGGACCAGTGCTGATCGTGTCCGAGCGGATCGACCAGATCGCCGATGAGCTCGCGCGTCGCGGCTGGGCGGGCCAGTTCCATCCGAGCTACACGCGGATGGTGCCCGCCCATCATGTGACGACTCTACGCCTCGTCGGCTGTCCGGATCCCAATCCGGTACACCGCCGCTTCTTCGATCCGCCACGCGGCACGCTCGGCACCGACCTCGATCAGATCGGGCGCTTCTACATCGAGGCCGTGTACGAGGAGCTGCGCCAATGGCTGGCGGTGCAGGATCCGCAGGCACCGATCGGCGTGCCGTTCTCGGGCGGCATCGACAGCGGCGCGGTCCTGCTCTGCCTGTACAAGCTGCTGTTGAACGAGGGCCAGTCTCCGGCGCGGCTCAAGGCGTTCACACTCTCGGTGGACGGCGCAGGGCAGGATGCCCGTCAGGCGCACGAGTTCCTCGAGCGCACCGGGATCGCGATGTTCGGAGAGATCATCGACGTGCCATCGAGCGCACTCGACCCGCTCCACGCCGTCGCGGTGATCGAGGACTACAAGCCGCTCGACGTCGAGTGCGCCGCGGTGAACCTCGGCCTGCTCGCCGCCGTGCGGGAGCGCTATCCCGACTGGCATCTCCTGGTCGACGGCGACGGCGGCGACGAGAATCTCAAGGACTATCCGATCGAGGAGAACAGCGAGCTCACCATCCGCAGCGTCGTCAACAATCGCATGCTCTATCAGGAAGGTTGGGGCGTGGAGTCGATCAAGCACTCGCTCACCTACTCCGGCGGCTTCAGCCGAGGCTGCGTGCGCGGGTATGCGTGCGCGCGTGCGTACGACTTCGCCGGATTCAGCCCGTTCCTTCGTCCATCCGTGATCGCCGTCGCGGAAGCGATCCCGTTCGCCGACCTCACGCTGGGCTCGCACGAGCGCCTGTATGCGCTCAAGGGCGAGATCGTGTCGCGTGGCGTCCGGGCGGTGCTCGGCCTGGAGATGCCGGTGTTTCCCAAGCGGCGCTTCCAGCACGG
>JBDTOD010000150.1:0-10754 GCA_039933415.1 bacterium | reverse complement strand
TATGGTCCGTCGCGCAACGGTTTGTCACGCGGAGGCGCGGAGATACTGCGCGCGGGGGCGCGGAGGTGACTGGTTGTCTTTGTTTGCCCATAGCCTCCTGTGGGCACGATGACTCGCGTCGAGCACAAAGAATCACAAAGATCTCGTACCGCGTATCGACGCGCTGGACTTGGCATCTAAGATTCGTCGCGACCACCCTCCTACAACGCGATGCCGCCGATCTTCTCCCGTCTAGCGCGCACGCTCGCGCTGCCACTCGCGCTCAGTGCAGCCGGCGCCGCGTCGTCGAGCGCCCAATCGTCGGCGCCGAGCGCTGCATCCGACTCGGCGAGCGAAGACCTGATCAACGCCGACCGCCCCGGCATCGCCGACGGGAGCCGTGTCATCGAGCCGGGCCAGATCCAGCTCGAGATTGCCGCCCAGGGCGAGCGGCACACTGACGCCAACTCGCGCACGACGCTGTCGTTCGCGCCGACCCTGCTCCGGATCGGCACTCTACACCAGCTGGAGCTGCGCATCGAGAGCAACACGTTCGCACACGCGCACGTCGTCGCTCATGATGGCTCGGTTGACAACAGCAGTGGCCTCTCCCCCGTGCTCTTCGGATTCAAGCTCGCGCTCTACGACTCGCGCGACGACGACCGCATCTCCGTCGGCACCATCCTCCGCGTCGCGCCGCCGTCCGGCTCCAACGGCTTCAACACGTCGCATCCAATCGGTGACCTTCGCCTCGCCGCCGATTGGGACTTCGCGCCGAAGCTCTCGCTCAATCCGAACGTCGGCGTCGCGCGCTACGAAGGCTCCGACGGAATGCTCTTCACCACCGCACTCGGCGCGCTCACGCTCACGTACCAGCCCTCGCCGAGGTTGAGCCCATTCGTCGATTTCGGCTATCAATCGCGCGAAGACACGGAGGGCACCTGGACGATGATCGCCGACGCGGGCGTCGGTTACGTCATCGGCCGCAACGTGCAGCTCGACGTGAGCGCCGGCACGGGAGCGCACGGCGACACGACGCCGCGCCCATTCATTGCCGTCGGCATCAGTGTCCGCGCATCACCGTTTCAACACCGATCACGCTGACGCGAGACCCGCACGCATGGACATCGATCCGCTCGAGCTGCCCGGCAGTGACGACGATTCGCACATCACGCGCGACGCTCGCGCCCGCCAACTGAACTCGTGGGTGGCGATCACGATCGCCCTGCTGGCGACGTTCATGGCCATCTGCAAGGTGAAGGACGACAACATTGTTCAGGCGATGCAGCAGGCGCAGACGGACAAGCTCGATCACTGGTCGTTCTATCAGGCGCGCAACATCCGCCAGGACGTCGCGCAGGCGGCGCTCGACGAGCTCCTCGCCGCCGCGCCCGCGCAGGTTGCGCCATCACCAGGCGTCGTTCGCTACCAGGCGCTCGTCGGAGAGCAGAAGATCAAGAAGGACTCGCTCCGCGTGCAGGCCGAGACGGATCAGCGCACCTACGACGCGCTGAACTATCGCGACGATCAGTTCGATCTGTCCGACGCCCTCACCGCGCTCGCGATCTCGCTCCTCGCCCTCACCTCGCTGACCCAGAAGCGCTGGCTCTTCGGTATCGCGCTGGTCGCGACGACCCTCGGCGTGATCATGGGCATGGCCGGCCTGGCGGGCTGGCACCTGCATCCGGATGCGCTGACGCGGATGCTGTCCTAGCGAGCACCGCCGAGCAGCCTGCTCAGCACATCGAGCACCTCGTCGATCTGCTTCCGCGTGTGATGCGCGTTCATCATGAAGCGCAGCCGGCTCTGGCCTAGCGGAATGGCCGGAAAGGTGATCGCGTCCACATGAAAGCCTGCCGCCCGCAGCCCGACGGCGACGCGCTCACACTCCGCATCTTCGCCGATGTGCACCGGAACGATCGGCGTCTCGATCGACAGCGGCATCATCCCGCGCTTCGCCATGCCTTCGATGAAGTACCGCTGATTCTGCCAGAGATGCTCGCGCCGCTCCGGCTCGTCGGTCACCATGTCGATCGCCTCGAGCACGGCGGCCGCCTGATCCGGCGGCAGCGTGGACGTGAAGCCGAACGCCGAGCAGCCGAACCGCAGGATCTGCGCAACGTGCGCCTCCGTTGCGATGAAGCCACCGATGCACCCGTACGCCTTGCTCAACGTTCCCATCTGGATGATGCGTGGGCTCGTGATGCCGAAGTGCTCGCTCGTGCCCGCGCCAGTTGGACCGAGGACGCCGGTGCCATGCGCGTCGTCGATGTACACCACCGCGTCGTGCCGCTCGGCGACGTCCATCATCTCCGGGAGCGGGACGATGTCGCCGTGCTGGCTGAACACTCCGTCGGTGACGATGATCTTGATCCGCGCGGTCGACGCCTTGAGCTTGTCCTCGAGATCGTTCATGTCCACGTGCCTGAACGCGAACGACGGCGCGCCCGACGCGCGGATCCCTTCGCGAATGCTCAGGTGGTTGAACTCGTCGGTGAAGAAGGCATGGGTCCACACGGCGCTCGGCGCATACCCGAAGGCGCGCGCCAGCCTGGACGCTTTGACCAGCGTCGGCAGCACGCCGAGATTCGCGAGATAACCGGTGGCGAACAGCAGCGAGGCAGGCTTGCTCTTGACCTGCGCCAGCCGCGCCTCGAGCCGGTCGTACAGCGAGAGATCGCCGCCGAGGAGACGCGATTCGCAGTTCGCGACACCGTAGCGGTCGAGCGCGCCGCGCGCGGCGGCCTTCATGCGCGGGCTCGTAGCGAGCGCGAGATAGTTGTTCGTGCTGAACGACACGAGCTCTCGTCCCCCGCTCATAAACGTCGGATCGGGGAGCGTGTCGGGCGCGAGCTCGTCGCGCAATGGGCCGCGCGCCGTGAGCCAGGCGTCGACTTCCTTCAGGTCATGCATGTGGCGTCATCATCATGAGTGATAGCGGCGAGCGACGAGCACGGCGTTCATCCCGCCGAAGCCGAATGAGCTGGACATCACGACGTCGAGCGCGACGTCGCGCGCCGAGTGCGGCACGTAGTCGAGGTCGCAGTCGGGATCAGGGCGGTCGAGATGCGCCGTCGGCGGCACGACACCTTCGTTGAGCGCGCAGATCGCCGCGACGAGCTCCGTCGCGCCGGCTGCCCCCATGAGATGCCCGTGCAGTGCCTTGGTGGACGAGATGGGAAGCGCGGCCGCGGCGCAGCCGAAGACGGTCTTCACCGCCTCCGTCTCGACGCGATCGCCGACGCGCGTGCCCGTGCCGTGCGCGTTGAGATAGCCGACGTCGGCCGGGTTCACGCGCGCGGTGTCGAGCGCGGCGCGCACGGCGCGCACCTGGCCGGCCGAGTCGGGCTGCGAGATCCCTCGCGCGTCCGCGGCGTTGCCGTATCCCACCAGCTCGGCGTACACGTACGCGCCCCGACGCTCGGCGCGCTCCACACTCTCGAGCACGAGCGCCGCGGCGCCTTCGCCGAGTACGATCCCCGTGCGATCGGCGGCGAACGGCTTGCAACTCCGCGACGGATCGCTGGCGTCGGCGTGCGCGAGGGCCTTCATGGCGTCCCACGCGCGAAGGTTGCCCAGCGTGACGAGCGCCTCCGACCCGCCAGCGACGATGACGTCGGCGTCGCCATGATGGATCGCGCGGAACGCCTCGCCAATTGCCGACGCGGACGACGAGCATGCCGTCGACACGTTGAGGATCGGGCCGCGCAGCTCGTGCTCGATGGAGATGTGCGCGGCGGCGGCGTTGTTCATGCCGAGCACCACCGCGGTGGGACGCACGCGGCCGTCGCCCGCGTAGAGCTTGCGGTACGACTCCTCGATCGACGTCGCGCCGCCGAGTCCCGTGCCCCAGTACACGCCGGCGCGGAACGACTCCTCCTCGGTGAGCATGAGCGACGCGTCGTCGACCGCCTGTTGCGCCGCGGCGAGCGCGAGCTGGCTCGCTCTGTCCAACCGACGATGCTGGACGCTCGACGACGGCGCGACGGACTCGATGTCGACCAAGCCGGCGACGAGCGGGCTCGGACCGGGATGCACGTCGAGCGGCACGGGCCGGATGCCGGACCGGCCGGCGACGAGCGCGTCGAAGAAGTCGCGAACCGACTGGCCCACGGGCGTCACGACGCCCATTCCGGTCACGACGACGCGGCTCACGGTGCGCCGCTACGAGGGCTGCGGCGGTCGACTGGCGAAGAGGCCGTCGAGGGTCGTCGCGAGCTCGCCGAGGGTGTGCACACCGCTCACCGACTCCTGCGGGATCGGCATGCCGAAGTGATCCTCGACCTCGAACAGGAACTCGAGAAAGCCGAGCGAGTCGATGCCGAGCTTGTCGACGGACGCATTCTCGTCGATCGCGTCGGGCTCGCCGCCGAACTGCTTGGCAGCGAGCTCCTTGATGGTGCGAAGCGTGTCCACGGTGGGGCGCGTGGTGAGGTGGCAAACGTGCGGGGGCCACCGTGGAGCATAGCATCGCGCCGGAGCGCCGGCCGTTGGCCGGGCACTAAGATTCCACAATTTTTTCTGGGGCGAGTGCGAGCGACCGGAGCCAAGTCCGGCCTTTGCTGAGATGGCGCGTTGGGCCGCGCGCGCCGCATCCTGTAGGCGTCTCCCCGCCGCACCTCTCTCCATCCCCCGATGCGACATGGCTCCTGACGCGCAGATCGCAACTCCACACGCTCCCGAGCTGCTCTATCTGCTGCACGGTGATCCCAGCGAGCTCGCGGCAGCGCTGACCGGCATGCGCTCCGCGGACGTCGCAGAGGCGTTGCGCGACCTGCCCCGGGACGCCGGCGCTCGCGTAATGGCGGCGCTTCCGTTCGATCTCGCCGTGCAGGTGTTCGACGAACCGGAGCTCACGTACCAGCGCGTCGACCTCGTGCGCCGCATGGGACCGAACGCCGCCGCGCCGCTGATCGACGCAATGTCGGCCGACCAGCAGGCCGACCTCTTTCGCGAGCTGCCGGAGAGTGAGCGGTCCGGCTTTCTCGAACGGCTCGACGCCGATGCGCGTCGTGCGCTCGAGCTGCTGCTACGCTTCGCGCCCGACACGGCGGGCGGCATCATGACCACGGAGTTCGTGTCCGTCCCGATCACCTGGACCGTGCAGCAGACGCTCGATCACGTGGCGACGGTTGGCCGAACGAAGGAAACGATCTATTCGATCTTCTGCCTCAATCCGGATTCCCAGGCGCTCGTGCGCGTCCTCTCCCTCCGCGACCTCGTGATCGCGCCGGACCGCTCGGCGCACGTGGAGACACTGGGCAATCGGCGCAAGCCGCTCGTGGTGACCGCTCGCGCCGACCGCGAAGAGGTGGCGCGCGTCATCTCGAAGTACAACTTGCTCGCCCTGCCGGTCGTGGACGAGCGGCAGCACATGCTCGGCATCGTCACAGTGGACGACGTCATCGATGCGATCGTCCGCGAGCAGACCGAGGACGTGCAGAAGTTCGGCGGCATGGAGGCGCTCGACGAGCCATACACGGAGATCAGCTTCGGCAAGATGATCCGCAAGCGAGCGGGCTGGCTGTGCGCGCTGTTCGTCTCGGAGATGCTCACCGCCACGGCGATGCAGCATTTCGAGGGAGAGATCTCCAAGGCGGTGGTGCTGGCGATGTTCATCCCACTCGTCATGAGCTCCGGCGGCAACTCCGGCTCGCAGGCCACGTCACTGATCATCCGCGCGCTCGCGCTGCGCGAGGTCCGACTCGGCGACTGGTGGCGCATCGCCGTCCGCGAGCTGCCCACGGGACTCACGCTCGGCGCAATCCTCGGCGTGATCGGCTTCGTGCGGATCGAGGTCTGGCAAGCGATGCACCTGTTCGACTACGGACCGCACCATCGCCTCGTCGCAATGACGATCGGGTTCGCGCTCGTCGGAATCGTCGGCTTCGGGTCGCTGGCCGGCTCCATGCTGCCGTTCCTGCTCAAGCGACTCGGCTTCGATCCGGCGAGCGCGTCGGCGCCCTTCGTCGCCACGCTGGTCGACGTGACGGGACTGGTGATCTACTTCAGCGTCGCGTTCGTGATCCTGCGCGGTACCTTGCTCTAGCGAAGCTCTAGCGATCGCTCACGTCGGAACCACTCTGTGCGCTCATCGGCTCGGCGTAGGTCGAGCGGACGATGACGAGCACCGTCGCCAGCAGCGGCACGGCGACCATGAGACCGAGAAAGCCGAACAGCGCGGTGAGCATCGCCTGCGCGATGAGCGTGAGCGCGGGTGGAAGATCGATGCCGCCTTTCATGAGCACGGGCACGAGCACGTGGCTCCCCGCGAAGTGGATCAGGACGTACACGATCCCAACGATCAGCGCCTTCTCGGGCGAGTCGAGAAAGCCCATCGCGATGGCTGGCACCGCGGCGACGATGCCGCCGATGGTCGGGATGAAAGAGACGACGCCGGCGAGCACGCCCAGCGCGACGGCCGCCTTCACGTGGAGCAGGAACAGCGCGGCGGTGCTCACCGCACCCATCACCGCCATGATGATGAGCTGCGTCACGAGCCACTTGCGCAGCACGGTGGCAATGCGATCGAGGACGATCGTCACCTGGGGACGACGTGCCACGGGAAAGATCGCGACGACGCCGCGCCGATACGTCTCCGGCTCGATCCCGAAGTAGATGGTGAGGAAGATGATGAACAGGAGGCCGCCCACCACGACAGCGGTGTCGTGAAGTACGGGGAAGATGAAGCGCGATGCGCCACCGGTCTCGCGCGTGAGGCGGTCGCGCAGTCCTCCGGTGCGACCCACGTGCGGCGCGACGACGGCCGTGCTGTCGACGCTCGCCTGTTGATCGACGATCAGGTTCTCCAGGCCGGACTGCTTCTTGTCGATCCAGCCCTGGACGCGCTCGAGGGCGATGGGAAGCTTCTGCTTCAGCTCCACGCTCTGCGTCCGGATGGTCGGCGCGAGCCACAGCCCGAGTCCCGTCACGCACCCGAAGAAGACGATCATGATCAGCGACGCACCGAGCGCGCGCGGGATGCGCCACGTCACGAGCCGGTCGACTCCCGCCGAGAGCGCGACGCCGAAGACGACCGCGAGGAACACGGCGAGCAGAATGAGGACCGTGTTGTGCATCATCCAGAAGGCGAGGAGCGCGCCGCCCACGAGCAGTGTGGCGCGCACGATGTCGGCGCTGCGTACGTCTCCGGTTTTCATTCCAGCTCGCTCCCCACGCTTTCATTGAAGTCGCCCGCGGGCAGCCGGAGTGTGAACTCGCTGCCGCCCCCTGCCCTGTCCGAGTACTCTAGCGTGCCGCCCTGCACCTCGGCCAGCGCCTTCGCGATCGAGAGCCCGAGCCCAGCGTGACCGGAGTCGGGAAGGGACGTCGTCGGTCGATAGAAGGCGTCGAAGATGTGCTCGCGCTCGCGCGGCGCGACGCCAGGACCGCGATCCGCAACGGTGAAGGCGAGCCAGCTCCCCTGTCGTGACGCGGTGAGGTCGACGACGCCGTGCGGAGGCGAGTGGCGGATCGCGTTGTCGATCAGGTTGCCGAGGATGCGGAGCGTGTCCACGAAGTCGAACTCGCCGACGAGTGCGGGCGAATCGAGATCGGTGTGCGGCGCGATCGTGCGATCGCCGAGGATGCCACTCGCTCGGCGCAGCGCGGCGCCGATGACGTCCTCGGCGGTGTTGAGCTCGCGGCCGGCGGCGTACTGGCCGGCTCGGAGCCGAGAGAGCTCGAGCAGATCGCCCACCATGCGCGCGAGACGGTCGGCCTGCTCGACGATCGCGCCGGCCGACGGATCGCCGCGCGATTCGATCCCCTGCGCGAGCACCTTGATCGTCGTGAGCGGCGTGCGCAGGTCGTGCGACACGGAGGCGAGGATCTTGTCCTTCGTGCGGTTCGCCTCGATGAGCGTGACGCTGCGCGCCGCTTCCTCGACGAGCCGCATTCGCTCGAGACCGAGCGCGGCGTAGTAGGCGAGCGCGAAGAGAAAGCGTCGCCGCGCCAAATCGAGCGAGAGCAGCGGATCGCCGCGCACGACCATGACGCCGATGATCCGCTCGTCCGCCTGGAGCGGCACGGCGAACAGCTGCGTGTGAAAGAGCTCGCTCTCACCCTCCGTCGCGGCCGGCGGATCCACGGACCTCCATCGGCCGTCGGCATCGCACACGATGCTTCGGCCGGTATCGAGCACTCGGCGCGCCGCCGCGCGCTCGCCGAGCGATCCACCCGTGCGCTCGCCTGGCGCGCTGGCGATCTGCAGCACGTCGTGCTCCTCGTGGGGCGAGAACACCGAGCAGCTCGATGCGGCAAGCGTGTCGCGAACGAGTGTCGCCACTTCCCCGAGGGCATCCGCGGGATCGACTCGGCGCAGCGTGGCGGCGCCGAGCATGGCGAGGCTCTCGACCTCGCCCGCGCGCTTGCGTGCGAGCGCCGCCTCCTGGCGCGCGCGCGAGAGCAGCTCCGTCGTCACCGTCGCGGTCGCGAGGAACGCGACGAGGACGACCCAGTCGAGCGGCTTGTGCACGGTGAATGAGCCGTACGGCGGCTGGAACAGATAGTCGATCGCGACGAAGCCGGCACACGCGAGCGCGAAGCCGAGCGGACGCCCGCCCACCATGCTTCCGCCGAGCACGACGAGCAGGAGAACGAGCGCAATGTGCGACTGCTCGATGTGCTCGCGGAGCTGGAGCAGCACCGCCACCGCGAGCAGAAAGATGCCGACCCATGTGAGCCATCGCGCGACGACCAGCCGCGCCGGGCTCACGCCGTGTCTCGCTCGAACCGATAGCCCACGCCGGGCTCCGTGACGATCAGTCGCGGGCTGGCCGGTTCGCGCTCGATCTTGCGGCGGAGGTTGGTGACGTGCACGCGCAGATATTGCTGCGGATGTCCGTACGACTTCGCCCACACCGCGTCGAAGAGCTGCTGGTGGGTGAGCGTACGACCGGCGTGTACGAGCAACGTCTCGAGCAGCTTCCATTCCGTCCGCGTCAGCCGTATGGACTGTGCATCGCGTGCCATCTCGCGGCGCTGAAGATCGATCGACAGTCCGTCGCACTCGATGACGCTGGAGAGCGAGTATGGCGCCGTCCACGCGCGCCGAAGCTGCGCCCGCACGCGCGCGACGAACTCGGCGAGCGAGAACGGCTTGGTGACGTAGTCATCCGCGCCCGCCGTGAAGAGCGCCACCTTCTCGTCCTCGGCGTGCCGCGCCGACAGGACGATGATCGGCACCGAGGAGCGCTCGCGAATCGCCGCGCACACCGCGTCGCCGCGCATGTCGGGCAGGCCGAGGTCGAGCACGATCAGGTCGGGCCGAGAGACCCCGACGATGGTGAGCGCGCTCGCGCCCGTGTCGGCCTCGAGCACGGTGATGCTCAGCGGGCGGAGGGCGTCACTCAGCGCTCGCCGGATCTGCTCCTCGTCGTCCACCACGAG
Source organism: bacterium (assembly GCA_039933415.1). GTDB lineage: Bacteria > Gemmatimonadota > Gemmatimonadetes > Gemmatimonadales > Gemmatimonadaceae > AG11. The sequence goes on along the minus strand of JBDTOD010000150.1, from coordinate 1,385 downwards.
GATCGTCTGGTCACGCGCGGCATCCATCACTCAAGGATGCGGTGTGCGGCGAGGAAGCTCAACTGGCCGAGCACGCCCAGCGTGCGTCACGACGGAGAATTTGTGGATTCTTTGTGCATTCGCGCCGCGCGCAGCCTTGGGCCTGCCGCGGAGTGCGCTAGACTTTCTTGGAGCGATCGGCGGTTTGGCAAACGGGAGGCAGACGATGTTCGGCAATCTGGGATTCGGCGAGCTGACGATCATCATGGTGATCGTGCTCGTGCTGTTCGGGGCGAAGCGCGTGCCCGAGATCAGCGCGTCGTTCGGCAAGGGCATCCGCGAGTTCAAGCGCAACCTGAACGACATCGAGACATCGGTCACGAGCGCGGTGGTCAACCCGCCGCAATCGTCGACGGCATGGACGCCGCTGCCGCCGAGCGATGCGGCCGAGTCGACGGACGTGGAGCGGGAGCCGAAGCGGTTGATCTGAAGGGGTCCGGCGTGGAGGATGGCCAGGTGATCTCCTCGAGCTCCACACCTCCGCGCCTCCGCGTGGCAGTATCTCCGCGCCTCCGCGTGACAACTCATGCGGTATGGCGCATACGCGCCAGGGCTGTATAGCGAGAAGATCCGTCGCTCAACGAATTTTCACGCGGAGGCGCGGAGATACTGCGCGCGGAGACGCGGAGAGATGCTTCGTGTCGTTGGCACGACACATTTCGGCCTCCAGCGCGTATGATGAGATACCACCTCATCACGAGGATCCACCGTGCGCTACGAGCTCAAACAGAAGCTGCTCTCCTGGGGCGACGACTACTACATCCGCGATGCCGACGGCCGTGACGTCTACAAGGTCGACGGCAAGGCGATCAGCTGGGGCGGACAGCTGTCATTCCAGGACTTGAACGGAACCGAGCTCGCGTTCATCAAGCAGAAGCTGCTCAAGCTCTCCCCGACCTACGAGATCTTTCGGAACGGCGAGCAGGCCGCCGTGGTGAAGAAGGAGCTGTTCGCCCTGTTGCACCATCGATTCACCGTGGACGTGCCAGGCCCCGACGACCTCGAGGCGCGCGGCGACTTCCTCGACCACGAGTACGTGTTCACGCGTGGTGAGCGCGAGGTGGCGCGGGTCTCGAAGCGCTGGTTCAGCCTCGGCGACACGTACGGTGTGGAGATCATCGACGGCGAGGACGACGTGCTCATCCTCGCGAGCGCGGTCGTAGTCGACCAGGCGTGCCACCCCGACGACGACAAGCGCCACTGAGCGTTCGGCACAGCCCAGTCTCCCCGCGCCTCCGCGTGGCAATATCTCCGCGCCTCCGCGTCACAACTCTGGCGGGACGGTGCGTGCTTGCCAGGCCGCTGAGAGCTATGGTCCGCCGCGCAACGGTTTGTCACGCGGAGGC
>JBDTOD010000149.1:0-10819 GCA_039933415.1 bacterium | reverse complement strand
CTTCGCCGTCGGAAGCGCGACCGTGCGGTACGACGAAGCAAAGGTCAAGATCGCCGACCTCAAGCGCAGGGTACGGGAATGCGGGTACCGCAGTGCAGGCACATGGCATCCTGCTGCCGACACCGAGCACGCGCACACTCGTCCGCATGACGCACTCACTCATGGAGATCGCCGGACGACGCAAGATGATCACGGCGCTCAAGGCGTCGCGGACACGGTTGCCTCTGTCCCACCGCCGGAAGGTGCACCTGCTCCGGCGCCAACGCCCGCCGATGCGCCCGTAACAGTTGCGTCCACGTCCGCGCCAGAGGTTGCTCCTGCGACGGCGCCGCCTGTGAATCCGCCCGAGAGCGCGCACGCGCCCGCCACCGGAGGTCCAGTACCTGCGGTGCCCGCGCAGGAGAGCGCACCCGCCACATCGACCGCGTCCACTCCGCCTGCACCCACGCCGCCTGCACCCACGCCGCCTGCACCCGCCCAACCCGACCAACACTCCACCCCCGACGCGCCCATCGCTGCAGCGAAACCCGACGCAGTTCCATCTTCTCCACCCGCCGACGAACACGCAGGACACCCTGCGCCGAGTGGGCAGCCCGTCATGTCGGACGAGACAGCGCACGAGATGGGTCATGGTGGCAAGGACCTGCCGGCCATGGTTCGCGACATGCGCAATCGATTCTGGGTTTGCCTCCTGTTCAGCGTTCCGATTTTCGTCTACTCGCCGATGGGGCACCTCTTCACGCCGCCCGCGCCGCCGTTCGGCATGCCGCTCAACCGCTGGCTGTTCTTCCTCGCGAGCGCTGCCATCCTGTACCCGAGTTGGCCGTTCGTCGTGGCCGCATGGCGCGCTCTGAAAGCGCGCTCGCTGAACATGGCCGTGCTGATCGTCCTGAGTGTCGGCACCGGATACCTGTTCAGCGCTGGTGCCACCTTCTTCTTCAAGGGTGGGCAATTCTTTGAAGCCGCCTCGGTGCTGCTGGTGTTCATCCTCCTCGGCCACTGGCTCGAAATGCGCGCGCGCGCGGGTGCGTCGTCGGCCATTCGGGCGCTGATGGATCTGACGCCACCAAAGGCATTCGTGTTTCGCAATAACGCAGAGGTCGAGGTACCGACTGCTCAGGTCGTGGTGGGCGACATCGTCGTGATCAGGCCCGGCAACAAGATTCCGGTGGACGGAACCATCGAGTCCGGCGACTCGCTCGTCGACGAGTCGATGTTGACGGGCGAGTCGATGCCGGTGCAGAAGGGGCCAGGCGCCAAGGTGGTCGGCGCATCGATCAACACGAGCGGCAGCTTTCGCTACAAGGCAACGAAGGTCGGCGCCGATACGGCGCTCGCGCAGATCGTGAAGCTCGTTCAGGAAGCGCAGAACTCGAAGGCCCCGGCACAACTGTTGGCAGACAGGGCCGCTCAGTGGCTCGTGCTTGCCGCCATCGTCGTGGGACTCGTGACGTTCGGTGTATGGTTCTGGGGAATCGGACAGCCGCTGATATTTGCCGTGACACTGACGATCACGGTCTTCGTCATCGCCTGTCCTGATGCACTGGGGCTCGCGACGCCGATGGCGATCATGGTGGGAACGGGGCTCGGCGCGACGAAGGGGATTCTGTTCAAGAATGCCTCGGCGCTGGAAGACGCCACCAAATTGAAGGTCATCGTCTTCGACAAGACCGGCACACTCACCGTTGGCAAGCCGGAAGTCGTGGAGATGGTGGTGGCCGAAGGCGTCACGGAAGACGTGGTACTCATCGCGGCCGCCGCGGTCGAACAAGGATCTGCCCATCCGCTCGCGCAGGCGATTCTGCGTCGAGCGTCAAAGCTCGCCGTCGTCGCGCCAACCGGTTTCAAGAGTCTCGACGGCATGGGCGCGCAAGCGGAAACGGCCGCCGGCACCGTGTTCCTGGGCAATCGTCTGCTGATGGATACGCAGAAGCTCGCACTCGGATCGCTGGAGGCCGAAGCCGCCCGACTACAGAGCGACGGACGCACGGTGGTGCACGTTGCTCAGAATGGTCGCATGATCGGGCTCATCGCCATCGCTGACGCCGCTCGGCCAACGGCCAAGGCGGCGATCGCAAAGCTCCGCGAGCTCGGTATCGAGGTGGTGATGCTCACCGGCGACAATGCAGGCACCGCCAAGCGCATCGCCGCGGACCTCGGCATCGACACGGTGCTGGCGGACGTGCTGCCGGGCCAGAAGGCCGACAAGGTGAAGGAGCTTCAGGCCACGGGGAAGAAGGTCGGGATGGTGGGCGACGGCGTGAATGACGCACCAGCGCTTACGCAGGCCGACGTCGGCTTTGCCATCGGTGCCGGCACTGACGTAGCGATGGAAAGCGCCGACGTCGTGCTGATGAAAAGCGATCCTCTTGACATCGTCGCTGCCATCGCGCTGTCGCGTGCCACCTTGCGCAAGATGCACCAGAACCTGTGGTGGGCGGTTGGCTACAATGTCGTCGCCTTTCCGCTGGCGGCCGGCGTCTTCTACCCGTTCACCCTGTCGCCCGAAGTCGCGGCGCTGTCGATGTCAGGCAGTTCGGCGGTCGTGGCGATCAACGCGCTCTTGCTCAAACGCACGAAGCTCAGCGGCACCAAAGATCCTGAGCCGAAAAGTGCTCCGCCAGCGGACGCGCCTGTTGCCGACGGGGCACTGTCGCCAGCGAAGGCGGCGTAGCGTCGGAGCGAGACATTGGTCCTCGCGACAATCTGGCGCCGGCCGCTGAGGCTCCGCTGAATGGCGCCTGAGCGACTCGCTCCGTGCGGGCGCGGACACCCACACCCGCTACCGGGCTGGATGTGCTCCAGCTCGCGTCTTCGGGCTGCGCACGATCTCCACTGAGCACGTGGCATGAAGGGCTACTGCTTGGGACACCGAGCCTAGCAGAAAGCGCTCGAAGTGCCCGTGACCGTGTGAGCCGACGACGATCAGGTCTGCGCCAAGCGCGTCCGCTTCCTCGAGGATGAGGCGTTTGGCCGAGCCGGCTGGGACGCCCGTCGTGACGGTGAGGTGGTGACACGTGTCACCCGCGCGGAGCGTGGCCGCTGCGCTATCGACCGCGGTCTGTGCCCGCTCGCGGGCCGCCGTCTCGGTGTCGAGATAGAGACCCACGCTCATGCCCTCACCCGGCAAGACCGGCGGGAAGTAGGTGGTCTCGTGTACCGAGATGATTCTCACTTCGCTGTGTGCGGGCAGCGGTCGCGAGGCCACTTCGTGGACCGCGGCGTCGCTGTGCCCCGATCCATCGACCGCCAAGAGAATCCTCATCGCCTATCGCCTCTGGTGTGTTGCCTGACGCGTGCTTGCGTGTGCTGAGTCTCATACCCGTCGCCAGTGCGGGAAGCCGAAGCGGCACACCGACAGGGACGACAGAGTCAATCTCTTGTTGTGCGTCACCGATCGGAGCGCCACGCCCGAATGTGACAGGACCCGCCTTCTCCTCGATGCGTCCAATCGCGAGCAGAGACAGCACGAGACGATGCAGCCCGCTCGCGACAGAGCCCGCAAGCATCGCGTCTTCGACGCCCGAGCTGAGGGTCAGATGACCGCGATCGACCCTCGGCGCGCTGTGCATGCGCTGCGCGCGCGCCGATGCCCGCGGACAGCGTGCCTTCACGCGCCAGTGATGCTTCGAGGTGCCAGGACGTCGGGTCACCAACGCACGCGAGCGCGGAAGCTGCCTCGTGCGATGCACCTCCACTATCGTGCCGGAATACGCCTCCGCCGACGCAGCGCGATGTGAGTCTCCGCTGATCTCCAAATGGAGCCGAACAGGGCGCGGCAGTCCGACGACGACGAGGGTGCCTCGCCATGCCAGGCGATGCGCCGCACGAAGGCATGTCGCCCACACGCGCGAGGAGGGCGTGACGTCGCTGTGCGCGTTCGGCGGCTGCGATGGTCCACGCACGCGCATGCGATACCAGTCCGCGTGTGAGTGCGCTGGTGGCGCGATGCACTGGCTCTCGACTTCCTCACGCATGGTCGACTCTCCGCCCGGTCTGAACAACTCGTCGCGCTCGCGCCGACCGGCCCTAACGCACGATGCTCTACCGTGCGTAGCCAGCGCGCGCGATCGCCGCGATGATGTCGCTTCGCTCCACGAGCGCCGCGTCGTACGACAGCGTGGCGGTCGCGTCCGTGACCGACTCGACATACACGCCTGCAATGCGTCCCAGCGTGTCACGAATCTCGCGGCCGCCGCCGCCGTTCATTCCGCGTAGCGGTATGGTGATCTGATGCAAGGCGCCTCTCACGGAGAACTGGCATGTGTGCCTGGTGGTGCCCTCTGTACGCGACGAAGGTATGCTCGGTATCTGAGCCTAGGCTGAGGGTGGGATGAGCGTCGCGCAGGTCACTGCGAGTCCGCAAACCAGGCTCCCAACGCGCGAGACTGGAGCGTCACTGTGTGTGCAAGTGGGCATGCATGATGCAGTCCGAGCGCGCACACTCACGGGAGGTCTCATTGACGGACTCCAAACACGAACATCGCGAAGATGTAGTCGGCTCCGCTGCCGATGCACCCCCAACACCAGCACGGACCGAGGAGGCGGATGACGCCGTCGCGCCCAACCCACCACGCACCACGACGTGGGGGTGGTTGAGTGCCCCCAAGTTCGGTTCCGCGGGAGGTGGAGGAGCGGAGCTCGAGCCTGGGCCAGAGCGTGACTGACCGCAGAGTCGCTCACGATGCACGCTGCAGTCGGTCGAGCGCCGATGCCCGCTCCACCCCACCGCATGGCGATCATGACGGGCGATGCTGGCCCGGATGTGCTGCGCATGATGAGCGACCCGGAAGCGGCACTCCTCGTGTTGGCCCGCACGGCGCAGGCGCGGAAGGAAGGCGCTCCCATCCCTGACGCCGCGACGCTCGCCGCCAAAGAGGACGACACGCTGGAGCGTGTGAAAGCGATGCTCGTAAGGAACTACAGCGACGCCTTCGCGTCGAAAGCGATCCTGGTACCCTGTACCCCGCATCGCGTACTGAATGCGCCGCGGCGGTAGCGAGCGTTCAACCCTATCTCGTCATGCTGAGTCTAGAGGCGACCTACGCGAGACCCAGGCGAGACCTAGGCGAACGCTAGGGCAGGGGTCGCGCCACGGCGCCGGAGATCCTGGTCGTTACGCCTGTGTTGCGCGCGCTCATCACCGCCCCATCGTTGCGCCGACGCGTGGCAACGACGTCGCGCAGCTCAGGAAGCAGCGGCTCATCGTCGTCAAAATCGACGAAGCTGCCATTGCGAAGAAGAAGAGGTCCGGCGGCAAGAGCAAGATGCGCGACATCGTGATCGTCACGCGCCAGTGGCGACGATGAGCAACGCAGGATTGAGCTCGCGCAGCGCTGGACATCCGCGCGAAGCAGAGTGAGAACCCCGCGCTCAAGGACGTCACTTACGCCGTGGTGTTGGACGTCGAGACCGGACACACCGTCGTCGACGCCCTCGGCAAGCATCCCAAGGCATTCACCGAAGAGAACGACCTGCTTGTCGACTTGCACTGGCGTGCCCTACTAGAGCAGCGTAACCAGCTCCTTCGCTGCCGCGGCCGACGACGCGGGATTCTGCCCGGTCACGAGCATTCCATCGCGCACCACGTAGCTGCCCCAGTCGGCGCCCTTCTCGTACTTTCCGCCGTGCTGCCTCAGCATGTCTTCAACGAGGAACGGCACGACGTCGGTGAGCCCCACGCCCTGCTCCTCGCTGTTGGTGAAGCCCGTCACGCGCTTGCCCGCCACCAACGTCTTTCCGTCGGGGCCGTTCGTGTGACGGAACACCGCCGGCGCATGGCACACCGCGCCGATGGGGTGCCCCTTCATCGCAAACGCCTCGATCAAGCGGCGGCTGTCCGCGTCCTCGGCGAGATCCCAAAGTGGTCCGTGGCCGCCGGGATAAAAGATCGCGTCGAAGTCACCCGCCTTCACGTCCGAGAGCTTCACGGTTGATGCAAGTGCGCGCTGCGCGGCGTCATCGCCCTTGAAACGGCGCGTGTCGTCGGTTTGCGCGTCGGCGTCGTCGCTCTTTGGGTCGAGGGGTGGCTGTCCCCCTTTCGGCGACGCGAGGGTGACGTCCGCGCCCGCATCCGTGAACACGTAGTACGGTGCGGCGAACTCCTCGAGCCAGAAGCCGGTCTTCTTTCCCGTGTCGCCGAGCTGGTCGTGCGACGTGAGCACCATCAGGATCTTCTTTGTCATTGTTCGTCAGCGTCTCCCACGCGAATCACGCGCTTGCCGAAGTTATCGCCCCTCAGCATTCCGATGAATGCCTCCGGCGCGTTTTCGAGTCCGTCGATGACGTCCTCGCGATAGACGATCTTTCCTTTCGCGATCCAGCGTTGCATGGCCGCGGCAAACTCCGGGTACCGTGGCGCGAAGTCGTCGAAGACGATGAAGCCCTGCACGGTGATGCGTTTGTGAAGGAACTGGCCCATGAGCCACCCGGTCCGGTCCGGCCCGGCGGGCAGGCTCGTGGAGTTGTATTGCGACACGAGGCCGCACAGCGGAATGCGCGCCCGCGTGTTGAGCAGCGGAAGTACAGCGTCGAACACCGCGCCACCCACATTCTCGAAGTAGACGTCGATGCCGTCGGGTGCGGCCGCGGCGAGCCTGTCGCGCAGGTGGGGCGCTCGATGATCCAGGCACGCATCGAAGCCGAGGGTGTCCACCGCGAACGCGCATTTTTCGGAGCCTCCCGCGATGCCAACGACCCGGCAGCCCAGGAGCTTGCCGATCTGTCCGACGGTTGCACCGACGGGACCAGTCGCCGCAGCCACTACAATTGTCTCGCTCGCCTTCGGTTGTCCGATGAGGGTGAGGCCGGCCCACGCCGTGAAACCGGGCATGCCGAGGATGCCGAGGGCCCACGAAGGGTGCGCGGGCGAGGGGCCGAGGTTCGTGACGCCGCGTCCGTCGGAAACCGCGTAGTCCTGCCAGCCGCTGTACGACAGCACCCAGTCACCCTTCGCGAAAGCGGGGATGTGCGATTCGACGACGCGCGACACCGTGCCCCCCACCATCACGTCACCAACGGCAACGGGGGCGGCGTACGACGGGGCGTCACTCATGCGCCCGCGCATGTACGGGTCAAGCGAGAGGAACACCGTGCGCAGCAGTAACTGTCCACCGCCTGCGGCGATGACCGGTGCCTCAACGAAGCGCAGTGTCTTGCTCGTCGGCTCTCCCAACGGTCGTTCGGCGAGGAGCCATTGGCGGTTGATGTGGAAGCGCTGAGTCATGGCTTGACCACAGCACGCATCGCGCCGTGGAGACACCGCGTTCACGATTGTGGAGCCGATCCCTCGTCTTCGTGCCATCGACGGTATGAGATGTCACTCGCCGTTGACATCTTCGACCGGGGCTACCAACTCGCATCCACCACCATCATGTCCACATCATCACCCGACACCGCGCGCGGCCAACATGGAATCGACACCATTGTTCGCTGAACAGGATGGAGTCTAGAGGTGCCCCTCTGCCGCCTCCGCGTCGCCCTTGGTCTTGCGCACGGTGTCGTTCGGATGATTGGGGGGTGAGTCGATCGTGTACAGACGCAGGCGCATAGTCTGCGAGGTATTCCGGACGTTGTGATTGGTGCCAGCCGGCACGATGACAGCGTCCCCTGCGCCCACGAGGCACTCATTGCTCCCGTCTAGAGCGAACGTCGCCTCTCCCTGTTCGAGCCGAAAAAAGTGATCGACCTCCGCATGGGTCTCCCATCCGGTTTCCTCGCCTGGCAGAAGACACATCACGACGAGCTGGGCCATGCTGGCCAGGGAAGAGCACCTGTCGGAAGTTGGTGTTCGCGAGCGTCAGTGTGTCGATGGGTCTCGCGTATCCGGTCATCGCCGTCACTCGACCAGATGAGCATCAGACGGTGGTTCGTGAGCGAGCAGCGGCGGCGCGTCATGCTGCTCGTCGGCCTCGCGGTCCTCCGAGCTGGTTCGCGGCGCCCCGCCCTTACCGCCATAGCCGCTCTCGTGAACCCACGAGCGTTCTCGCAACGGTTCCGAGCCCACCCGTTCCGCGCCTGTGCGGACTGAGCGGCCAGTCGTTCGATGTTCAAGCCCGGTCCGTATGTGGCCGCCCACCATGTCGACATCGTGAATTCCCTCAGCGGCGTCGGAACCCACGCCAATGGGACCGCGGTGTGCGCGAGGGGCATCTTCTGGAATAGCGTTGGTGCTGTCTCTCTCTGTCATGCGTTGAACCTCGAAGTGTCTGCAACCTTGAAGCTGCTGCGGGGCGAGGCCCGCTCGAGCAGCTGCGCCTACCGCCGTACCAGTAGCGCGACCGTGCTCCGCTCGGGGTACCGGCTCATTCGGCGAAGACGCGACCGGGCGATCGCCATAGTGTCGATGCCAGCACGTGCGAATGCGCGAGGGGCGTCCTCCCCGGGGGATCTGCCGAGCCGATAGGGGTCGGGATACGCGAACAATGTGTCGGCAACGACTTCCACAGGCTCGTACCGGATGTCGATCGGGATGACTTGTGAAGCTTCACGGTAAGGGTGAATGCGCGGCGATTGCGCGCTCATTGGCCGCCACGCCGCAGAGGCCACCCACGTCATGACGCCGGTGATAATCTGTGACAGCGCGCGCGCAACCGCTCCGGTTCCAACGATCGTGTCGCATCAGCGAACGATACGTCGCTCGCTGAAGGGCCGCTGAACGTCGCCTGAGTGGTGCCGCTCGCCAACCTGGCAGTCGGCCCGCAAGTCGCCCATTGGCGACGTACTCGAGAGCGAACGCGAAGACCGTACCCGGGTCGAGAGGCATGATGCGTGAGTGCGTCATGCGATACTCGAGGTGCGTGAGAAGGTCTTTGATGCTCGCAAGACGCGCGACTCGCTCGTCATCGGAAGTCTGCCTGTCAGGCTGGAGGGCGATGAACGGCGCCTGAGGACAACCCGCGAGTGCGCGTTCCCCGCCTACGTCGCCGCGCTCGCCAACACGAGAACGAGATCGGAACGACCGTTTGCGATCATTCCGCTGTTGTTCGGCATCCAGCAACTGTCTGAAGGCGTGATCTGGTTGACGCTCCGTCACCCATCCCCAGCGCTACAGCAGACGATGACATACGTCTACGCCGGATTCGCGTACGTACTCTGGCCTATTTACGCGCCGCTCGCGATCGGCATTCCTGAGCGCGTCCCCTGGCGCAGGCGAGCCATCGTTGCGTTTCTCGTTGCCGGGATCGTGGTCGGTCTCTACTTGCTGAAGGGGATCGTCACCGGTCCGGTGAGCCCCGCCATCGTAGGCAAGCACATCGTCTACACCACTCCGCAGTTCTATCTGCCGCCCGTGCCTATCCTGTACCTCGCGGCGACGTGTGTCAGCTGCTTCTTCTCGAGCCACGGGTTCGTGCGATTGTTCGGCGTGCTCGCGTTGTTGTCAGCCCTCGCCGCGTACGTCGTTCATGTCACGGCGTTGGTCTCCATCTGGTGCTTCTTCGCGGCCATCCTGAGTTTGCTCATCTATATCCATCTCAGGTTCAGGACAATGGGCGGCTTTCCGGCAGACGGCGCCCACGATCGCGACTGGAAAAACAGTGTCAGTGCACGCGTCGCTTGAGCAGCGCTCCGACCGCGACGGCTATTGTTCCCACAATGCCGACAGCGAGCAGCGCGTCTCCAAGCACGCGATGCCATCCTGACGTCGTCGCCAGCAACGCGCCCGCGATGAGAAGCGCCGCGGAGGTCACGCCGCCAGTAAGACGCTCGATATCGCGACCGGCCGCCGCAGCGGCGGTTTCGAGATCCGGTACGCGCACTCGTCCCAACTCACCCTGCGCGAACCGGCTCAATGTCAGCTGCACATCATGCGGCGCCGCGGCCACCAACCGCTCGAGATCGCGCGCCACCCGTTTGCCTCGGGCGAGAAGCCGTCGCCCCGTGACGCGCGATGCGGCAAGGCGCGGGATCTCTTCCTCGAACAGCGCAACGATGCTGACTGTCGGGTCGAGGCGCTTGAGCAACGCCTCGGTGATGAGAAATCCACGTGTGAGTAGCAGGATCTCCCCGGGGTTCCGCAGCCTGTGCTGGCCGCCGACCTTGAGCAACGCTTCCAGTGTTGCGCCGATGGATATCTCGGCGAGAGGCTGCTCATGTACTTTGCGTACCACCGGTTTGAGGTCCGCGGCGAGTGCGTCTCGATAGACGTCCACACCTGCCATGCCCATCTCGATGTACGCATCAGCTGCTGCGCTCGCGTCGCCGCCGACCGTTGCCTCCAGAAGCTCTCCAAGGGCGGTGCGCAGCCGTTCGTCGAGTTCTCCGATCATGCCGAAATCGTGCAGGCACAAGCGACCGTCTGGAAGCACGTACAGGTTCCCGGGGTGCGGATCGGCATGGAACAAGCCAGTCTCGAATACCTGATGCATCGCCAGCATCGCCACCGCCCGAGCCAGGTGATGCCGCGATTCCGGATGCGCATCCGCGTAGTTGTCGATGCGCTCGCCGCGAGAAAACTCTTCGACGAGCACGCCGCGGGTGCTGAACTCGGTGATCGGCTCGGGAATCCAGAGTTCCGGAGTGTCCACGAGGGAAGCGCGGAAGCGCTCGATCGTGTGTGCCTCGAGACGCAGATCCATCTCGCGCGTGAGAGACTCGTGGAACTCGCGTACCATCCCGGGAAGGTCCAGTCTGCGCAGCGTTGGTTGCAGCCGCTCCAGCCAGTCCGCGAGGTGCGCGAGAGTGGGAATGTCGGCTGCCACACGGGACTCCACATCAGGGCGACGGACCTTGACGATGACATGTCGCCCGTCGCGAAGCTCGGCGGTGTGCACCTGCGCGATCGTCGCTGCGGCCATCGGCGCCTCGTCGATAGACGCGA
>JBDTOD010000148.1:0-10897 GCA_039933415.1 bacterium | reverse complement strand
GCTTCGGGGGACGGCAGCCGTTGTGCGGGATCGGCGTCACGTCCTTGATCGACTTGACCTGCAACCCCGCCGCGGCGAGCGCCTGGATGGCCGACTCACGTCCGCTGCCTGGACCCTGCACGCGCACGTGCACGCGCTTCACACCGGCCGTGAGCGCCTCGCGCGCGCACTGCTCCGCCGCGACGGTCGCGGCGAACGGCGTGCTCTTCTTGGAGCCCTTGAAGCCGGCCTTGCCGCTCGATCCCCACGCGATCGTGTTGCCACGCGGATCGGTGATCGTGACGGTCGTATTGTTGAACGTCGCGTTGACGTGCGCCACGCCTTCCGCCTCGACGACCCGCTTCGACTTCTTGCCTGTGGCCATACGTTACTTGGTTACCTTCTTCTTGCCGGCGATCGCGCGGCGCGGTCCCTTCTTCGTGCGCGCGTTGGTGTGCGTACGCTGACCACGAACCGGCAGCCCACGGCGGTGACGAATCCCGCGATACGATCCGATGTCCATCAATCGCTTGATGTTCATCGCGACCTCCGTCCGGAGCGCGCCCTCCACGCGATACTCCTTCTCGATCACGCCGCGCAGCTTCTGCACGTCGGCATCGGTGAGATCGCGGATGCGCTGCGCCGGATCGATCCCGGCCTTCTCGATGATCTCCAGCGCGGACGAGCGCCCGATGCCGAAGATGTAAGTCAGACCGATCTCAACCTTCTTGTCGCGCGGGAGATCGATACCAGAAATACGAGCCATATCTGATCAGCCCTGACGCTGCTTATGCTTGGGATTGCGCTTGCAGATGATGCGAGTCACGCCGTTGCGCTTGACAACCTTGCAGTGCTCACAGATCGGCTTCACGCTGCTGCGGACTTTCACGGGACACCATCAATGCAAAACGTGAGAATTTCCGGCGAAGACACGTAGGATAACGGGGCCGGTAAGCTCACGCAAGCCCGCTACCGAGACCGAGTTGTGAGCTTGCGCGTGCATTCCCCGTCACGCGACCGTCGCGCGTTCTACCCAGCCGAAGTGTCCTCGCGCAGCTCGGCCAACACCCGCACCATCGCCGCCGCCGGGTCAGGGGCGGCCGTCACCGCGCGCCCGAGGATGAGATACCTCGCGCCCGCCGCCTGCGCCGCCGCCGGCGTCATCACGCGCCGCTGGTCGTGGGCCTCTCCGCCCGACAGCCGGATGCCCGGCACCAGCATCGCCAGCCGGTCGCCATACCTGGCGCGCACCGCCGCGGCCTCGGCGCCACTGCAGACGATGCCGTGAAGCCGAGCGTCCCCCGCCATCCCCGCCAGCCGTAGCACCTCCTGCTCGACGCCCAGCGTGTCGGTGCGCCCCCACGACTCCGCCAACGCCGCCGCATCGAGCGACGTCAGCGCCGTCACGGCCAGCACGCCGCACGCGTCCCCAGCAGCGTCGCGCGCCGCCGCCAGCATGGCCGATCCGCCCGACGCGTGCACGGTCAGCAGCCGGGCTCCCAGCTCCACCGCACTCCGCACGGCGCCCGCCACCGTGTTCGGGATATCATGGAACTTGAGGTCGAGGAAGACATCGGCACCCAACACGTCGCGCAACGTGCGCACGACGTCCGGTCCCGCCGCGGTGAACAGCTCGCTTCCTACCTTGAAGAAGCTGCACCGTCCCTCGAGCGAGATCGCGAGCGCCATGGCGGCATCAGCGGACTCCACGTCGAGGGCGACGATCGGAATCGCGCGCGCACCGGTGGAACCGGGCTGGCCGGCGGTCGAGCTCACGGACCTTCCAGCGTACCGATCACGTCGGCGATGTTCTCGACGCCGTGTCGCTCGCACCATCGCGCCAACCCTTCCACGACGCGCTCCGGTGCACGCGGATCGCGCAGCATGGCCGTCCCCATCCCCACCAGCGTCGCGCCCGCCATCATGTATTGGAGCGCGTCCTCCGCCGTGGAGACTCCGCCGATGCCGATCAGTGGAGCGCGAACGGCACGATGCACCTTCCACGTCGCAAGGACTCCGACCGGCAGCAGCGCCGTGCCGCTCACGCCGCCCGTTCCGAAGCCGAGCGCGGGTCGCCGGCGCTCGACGTCCACGACCAGGCCGGGAATGGTGTTCACGAGCGTCAGTCCGCTCGCACCCGCGTCCACGGCGATCTGCGCGCTCCGCGCAATGTCGGGCAGCGTCGGCGAGAGCTTCACGAAGAGTGGTCGCGTGGTGGCCGAACGCGCGAGCCGGATGACCGCAGCGAGCGCGTCCGGATCCGCGCCGAACTCCATCCCGCCCGCCTTCACGTTGGGACAGCTCACGTTGATCTCGTAGCCATCGAGCGCACCCGGCGTCTCGCCGGAGAGCGACTCCTCGAGCCCCTCGATCACGCGCGCAAACTCGGGGACGGTGAAGCCGACGATGTTCGCGAGCTTGCGAACGCCCGGGAGGGATCGAGCGAGCCAGGGCAGATGATCCGACCGAACGGCCGCCACGCCAGGGTTGGCGAGCCCGATCGCGTTGATCATTCCCCCGCCGAATTCGGCGACGCGGGGCGACGGCGCGCCGGCGCGCGGCTCGGGGCTCACGGCCTTCGTCACGAGGCCGCCCAGCGATGCGAGGTCGACGACGTCGGCGAGCTCGTGGCCGTAGGCCGCGGTTCCGGCGGCCAACACTACGGGGTTCTGGAAGTCGAGCCCTGCCGCCTGCACCGAGAGCGCGGAGCGGCCCCGACTCACTGCCGTCCGAGCCCCCCGACGGTGGTCACACCAGGCTCGCCCGCAACGCGTCGCTCGTAGCGCTTCAGATACTCGAGCACCGCATCGCTCACGGCGGCCGCGAGTACGTCCATGCGCGCGGGATCGGTCATGTATTCCGCCTCCGCTGGGTTGCTGCCGAAGCCGATCTCCACGAGGACGGCAGGCATGAACGCCGTGACCAGCACGCGGAAGCCCGCCTGCTTCACGCCGCGGCTCGGCCCGGGATGAATGCGTCCGAGTCGGCGCTGAATCAACTCGGCGAGCTCGTTCGACTCGCGAAGGTGCTCGTTCTGCGCCATGTCGTTGAGGATGAAGCTGAGCGGATCACCGGCGCGCGCCGAGCTCTTCGCCTCGAACTTCACGACCTCGTTCTCCATACGCTCCACGCGACGCGCGTCCTCCGTCTTCGCTTCCGCGAGGAAGTAAGTCTCGAAGCCGCGGGCCCCGCCCGGATCCTTCCACCCGGGATTGGCCGCATTCACGTGGATGCTGACGAAGAGATCCGCGTGCGCATCGTTGGCAATCCGGCCACGATCGGACAACGCGATGAGCGTATCGGACGTGCGCGTGTACTTCACGTCGATGCCGCGCTGGCCGAGCGCCGCGCCGACGCGCTTGGCGACGGCGAGCGTGATGTTCTTTTCCAGCACGCGAGGTCCGCCGCCGAGTGGTCCGTGCATGCCTGCATCCGGCCCGCCATGCCCCGCATCCACGACGACGAGCCGCCGCACGCGGAGGGCGCCGAGCGGTGCCGCGGATGCGGCGATGGCCGGTCCGCGGTTCACGTGACCGACCTCAGGCGACTCGTCGGCGGGCGGTCCGCTGCGTCGCTCCGTCGACGGAGCTCCCGACTGTGCGACATGCGCGTCCGTATATCGCGACAGCGACGAGAAGGCCCGGAGCTCGAATCGCTGCGCATCCCACGCGAGGTTGCCAACGAGGCGCGGCACGAGCTCGACGACGAGCTGCAGCGGCACGTAGAGCGCGCCTTTCCGAATCTCGGGAGCGGAGGCAAGCTGAAACGACTCCTCGCCGACACGCGCGACGCTGGCGCCGACCTCGACCTCGATCGCCGAGCTGCCGACGATCAACAGCCACTTGTCGCCCGTGAGATGCGAGACCGTGATCGGAACGATCGGCCGCAGCTGCTCGGCGCGAACGAGCGGACCAGATGCGGACGGCACGAGCTGCACCGAGACAGCGCGGCTCGCATCCTTCACGACGAGCGGTCCCTCGAGGGCCGCGGCGGGCGACGCGACTGCGAGCTGAAACGCCGCGAGCAATGCGACGATCATCGCGTGCGCACCGCGCGCGCGATCTCGCGCGTGGCGTCGCGCTCGCGTTCGGCGTCGCGCTTGTCGTGGAGCTTCTTTCCCTTGCCCAGTCCGATGACCACCTTGGCAACCCCGCGTTTGAAGTACAGCTCGAGGGGAATCAGGGTCAGGCCCTGTCGCTCGACCGCACCTATCAGACGCAGGATCTCTCGCTTGTGCAACAACAGTTTTCGGGTCCTGGTGGGCTCGTGATTGTTGTAGCTGGCTCGCTCATAGGCCGAGATGTGCAGATTGAGCAAGAAGATCTCGCCATTTCGCACGTGACCGTACGCATCGGACAAGTTCGCCTTGCCGTCCCGCAGCGATTTCACCTCGCTACCCGTCAGGACGATCCCCGCCTCGTATGTATCGAGGATGGAGTAGTCGTGACGAGCGCGCCGGTTCTTGGCGATCGAAAGGTGTTCGGGATTTTCTTCGGGCTTCGCCATGGGTGCGCTGACGGTCGGACGCGGTCTGGGAGGGCTAGTTTCGCAACATAGACCGCGCTCTCGCGACAGGCAACGCAACGCGTTGACTTGCTTCGCGATGCAGAATAAATTCACCACTCTGTTCCCGGTGCGCGCCAAGCACCGCACGCTCGGGTGGTGGAACTGGTAGACACGCAGGTCTCAGAAGCCTGTGCCTTCACCGGCGTGGGGGTTCAAGTCCCCCCTCGAGCACTCCAACGCTCCTCGCATATGCGGGGAGCGTTTTAGTTTGGGCGATACTACTAATACGGTTGATCGATACCACGGTGGATCGATACTGCGGTGGATCGATACTTCGGTAGATCGAGACCGCTGTACCGATCCACCGCCTCAATGATCAACCGCCTCAATGATCAACCGCCTCAATGATCAACCGCTTCATCGATCAACCGCTTCATCGATCAACCGCTTCATCGATCCACCGCTTCATCAATTCATCGATCAACCGCCTCATCCCTATCTCGTCAACGCTGACGGCGAGACGTCTTCCGGAAGCTCGGCCGCACCGAAGCTGGCGCGCAGCGCCTCGTTGGCTTGATCCAGGAAGTCGGCCACGAGCTCGGCCCCGCGCTGTACGACCGGATCATCACTGCGGATCGGCCCGCCGGCGAACGCCAGCATATTCTGCGCGACGCGAAGTGCGGGCGTGCCGTGCCCTCGCGCGCCGAACGCATCGCGATACGCGCCCAGTCGCGCGTTGAACTGACGCTCGGCGAGCTCTCGAAGCGCGTCGTCGACGTTGGGATCCTTGTGGATCCGGTGCAGGAGCGCGCGCAGTACCTCCGACGCGGTACGGTCGTCGAGCGCATCGCGTTGCGCGACCAGGATGCCGATCGACCGCCGTGCGTAGCGGAGCTCCCATCGTGCGTGATCGACGTCGCCACGCGTGGCCTCTCGTGCGAGCCACTCTACATCGTCCGTCGCGGGCTCCTGCATGAGCACCGCGGCGTAGGTCGCACTGCGCTTGAGGAGCGCCCGGTTGTCGCGGAAGGAACGAAAGAGGCGCATGCGCGCCGCGACGTCAGCCGTTCAACACGGGCAGCGCGAGCCGACCGCCGATCACCACCGGCTCGGACAGCCCAACGCGCGCGCGCACCTCGCTCTCCTGCAAGAGCAGATCGCTGAGTCGCACCCCATGCAGCACGTCGTCGATGCGCCGCTGCAGGAGCATCCAGACCGGCCGGATGCTGCAGTCGTGCGACGACGAGCAGCGGGCCTCCTCAACCGGATGCGAGGTGCAATGCACCTCGAAGGTGGAATGCTCCGCGGCGGAGATGACGTCGTGAACGCTGATCTCCTGAGAGGCCCGCGCGAGCACGTAGCCACCGTGTGCACCGCGCGTGCTCTTCACGATATTCGCGCGGCGGAGCTTGAGCATGATCTGCTCGACGTAGTCGCCAGGCAGCCGCTCGCGCGCCGCGATCTCGCGCCCCGTCACCGGCCCTTCGCCAATGCGACGGGCCAGATGGAGGGCGCAGATGAGTCCGTATTCGGCCTGCGTGGTGATTCGCACGAGGTGAAATATAAGCCGAGCGAGCGGGTCGGGATAGGTCAGCCGCCGGCGACCATTCCGTGCTTTCCACCCGGAACTCCGATCTCGGTCATCTTCCGGAGATCCAGGACGTCGTCGATCTCGTCAGCCGGGAGCAGTTTGTCGCGCTTGACCATGTCGCGCACGAGCACCCCCTCCTTGACCGACTGCTTGCTGAGCTCCGCCGCCCTTGCGTAGCCGATGTGCGGCATCAGCGCAGTCGCCAGGGCCGCGGACCGCTCGACCCAGTAGGCGCACATATCCTCGTGCGCCTCGATCCCGGCGACGCACTTCTCGGCGAACACCCGCGCGGCGTTCGTCAGGATGCGCATGGACAGGAGGACGTTGAAGGCAATCACCGGCATCATCACGTTGAGCTCCAGCTGACCATGCTCGGCCGCGATGGCGACGGTGGTATCGAGCCCCATGACCTGGAAGCACACCTGATTGACCATCTCGGGGATTGACGGATTGATCTTTCCAGGCATGATCGAGCTGCCTGGCTGCACGGCGGGCAGCTTGATCTCGTCGATGCCGGTGCGCGGACCCATCACCATGATGCGCAGGTCGCTGGCGATCTTGCTGAGGTCGATCGCGAGCACGCGGAGCGAAGCGCTGAACCCTGCCGCGTCCCCCATGCTTTGCATCAGCTGCACCTTGTCGGCGCCGACGCGCAGGTCGAGACCGGTGATCGCTCGCAGATGCTTGTTCATCAGGTCGGGAAACTCCTTCTCCACCGTCACGCCGGTGCCGACCGCGCTGCCACCGATGCCGAGGTCGCGCAGGTAATCCGCTGACTCGCGCACCCGCCGAATGCCGCGGTCGATCGAGCCAGCATACGCCGTGAACTCCTGCCCGAGTCGGATGGGCATCGCGTCCTGAAGATGCGTGCGACCGGCCTTCACGATGTGGTCGAACTCGCGTCCCTTAGCGGCCAGCGCATCGCGCAACAATTCGAACGCGCCCGTCAGACCATCGAGCTGCGAGAGACACGCGAGCCTGATGTTGGTGGGGATCGTGTCGTTGGTGCTCTGCGCCATGTTCACGTGATCGTTGGGATGCACGGGGGTGTACGTCCCTCGTTCCCCTCCGAGCAGCTCGTTGGCGCGATTGGCCAGCACCTCGTTCACGTTCATGTTGTGTGACGTCCCCGCGCCGGCCTGGTACGGATCGACGACGAACTGATTGGTGTGCTTGCCGGCGAGCACCTCGTCAGCCGCCTGCACGATCGCGTCGGCGAGCCGGGCGTCGAGGCGTCCCGTCTCCTTGTGCGTGAGGGCGGCGGCCTTCTTGATCCACACCTGCGCGACGACGAACGGCCAGAGTGGGGCAAAGCCGCTGATGGGAAAGTTCTCGCGCGCCCGCACGGTCTGCACGCCATACAGCGCGTCAGCGGGGACCTGCTTCGGTCCGAGGGGATCCTTCTCGGTGCGGAAGGCGTCAGACATCGTGAGCACTCACGGTCGTAGGTTGCGGGACCGAAACGCGCGACGTGCGTGGCGCGTTGCCGATCCGATTGAAATAGGTGAACAGAGCGACGACGGCAACGAGAGCAGCCAGCGAGGCGATCGCGAGCAGACCCACGCTGATGCCGTGCAGCCGTCCGAAGTCGAGTCGCCGGGGATCATCCGCAGCGAGGCCATCGATCGGACCGGCAACG
Source organism: bacterium (assembly GCA_039933415.1). GTDB lineage: Bacteria > Gemmatimonadota > Gemmatimonadetes > Gemmatimonadales > Gemmatimonadaceae > AG11. Next base: position 3,182 of record JBDTOD010000148.1, on the reverse strand, counting down.
GCGCTCCGGATCCGTGCGATGCGAGGCGCAACGAGCAACTGCGCCACCGTGCAACTCACGAAGAGAACGATCCCCGCGCCGACACGCGCGCCGCGTGCCGGCAGCGACCACGCCGGCACGATGAAGACGACGGCGAGGAGCATGCCGCTCCAGAACAGGACAGGCAGCACACGTCCGACGAGCGCGCCCGCGAGCGTGCGCGAGGGAAGCACGGCGAACGCGGCCGGTGCGACGACCGACACGACGATCGCCGCCGCTCCGAGCCACGCCGCTCCCAGCGCGAACGCGAGCAGTGTGGGAGCGAGCGCGCGAGCCAGTGTCATCGGCGCAGCGATCGCGCTCGCCCGGTGAGAAACGGATTCGACTGCTTCTCGCGTGCGAGCGTGGTCTTCGGCCCGTGTCCCGGATAGACGATGGTCTCGTCGGGCAGCTCGGCGGCGAACCGCTTGAGCGACGCATCCATGTCGGTCGCGCTGCCCAGTGGGAGATCGGTCCGCCCGATCGATCCGGCGAAGAGCAGATCACCGCCGAACGCGACGCCGTGTCCGTTGAAGGTGACGAGGCCCGGTGCATGGCCGGGCACGTGCATGACGCGGAAGCGAAGCGCGCCGCACTCCAGCAGGTCACCCTCGGCAAGCTCGCGAGGCGGGCCGTCGGGCTGCTCGAAGTCCATCCCGTACATCTCCGCCGCTCGCGCCGAGAGCCCCGTGTAGTACGGGAGATCGAGCGGATGCAGGAAGACGGGAACATCGAACGCCCGCCGTACCGCGGCGACTGCGCCGATGTGATCCAGGTGCGCATGGGTCAGCCAGATGGCGTCGAGCGTGACTGCCGCCTCGCGAACCATCTCGACGATGCGCGGCGCTTCGTCACCCGGATCGACGAGCACGGCGTGCCGGCTCGCCTCGTCGATGACGAGATAACTATTCTCCTCGAAGATGCCGACCGTGCGCCAGTCGATCTTCACACGGCGTAGCCTCCGCTGCCCAGTGGATCGACCGCGTGCCCTCCTTCGCTGCGTGCCTTCAGATACTTCTCGACGGCGATCGCCGCCGTCGTCGCATCGCCCACGGCCGTGGTCACCTGGCGGGTGAGCTGTGAGCGCAGGTCGCCTGCCGCGAACAGGCCCGGGATGGATGTCTGCATCATCCCGTCGGTCACGATGTACCCCATCGCGTCGTGATCGAAATGTCCATCGATGATGCCGGTGTTCGGCCGAAATCCGACGAACACGAAGCAGCCGGTCGCGTCGAGCGTGCGCGGCGCGCCGGTCTCGACGCCGCGCAACCGCATCGACGTCATCAGTCCTTGCTCATCGCCGAGAATCTCCTCGACCACGGTGTTCCAGAGCACCTCGATCTTCGGATTGGCCGCGAGGCGCTCCTGAAGAATCCTCGACGCGCGAAACGTGTCGCGCCGATGGATGACGTATACCTTCTCGGCGTATCGCGTGAGGAAATCGGCCTCCTCGACCGCGGCATCGCCGCCACCGACGACGGCGATGATCTGCCCGCGAAAGAACGCACCGTCACAGATGGCGCAGTACGAGACACCCTTCCCCGCGTACTGCAGCTCTCCGGGGATTCCGAGCTTGATCGGCGTGCCGCCGGCCGTCACGATCACCGCCGGCGAGCGATACTCGTCGCCCGAATCGGTCGTCGTCGTGAAAGAGCCGTCGTCGAGCCGCCGCACGCTGGTGACGTTGGCCGTCACGTACTCGGCGCCGAACTCGCGCGAATGGTCCTCGAACTTCTTCGCGAGCTCCCACCCGAGGATCGATTTCTCACCAATCCAGTCATCGAGCTTCTCGGTGTTCAGGAGCTCACCGCCGGGAATGCCGCGCTCCAGCACCGCTGTCGAGAGCATCGAGCGACCGGTGTAGAGTGCGGCGCACATTCCCGCCGGGCCGGCGCCGACGATGACGACCTCGAACTCGTGCGTTGTTGCCAATAGCCCCTCGGACAGTGGAGCGCGCCATCCGCGCGCGACTGCAATAAATCTCGCCTAGAGCAGTCCGGGGGGGAACCGGGAGGTTCCTTCTCTGAACGCGGAAAAGGGGTCAGAGTCCGGGGTCAGCGTCCGGGGTCAGAGTCCGAGGTCAGAGTCCGGGACTCTGCCCCCCGGACTCATGCGCGGACGCGAACCACCCGAAGCGCCCCATGACAGTGCGACACCGTCCCCACGAGAAAGCTCGCCTCGCGCGCGCCGGCGGCCGCGGCGATGCTCGCATCGGCGTCGATGACCTCGCGCACGTCGATCATGCCGACGCCATAGGCCCGGTGCGTACAGTGGAATACGAGCGGGGGCTCGAGAATTCGGCCGGCGGCGCGCTCGGACTCCGCGTACGCGCGCACCGCGACCGGCATCGACCAGCTTCGCTCGCCCCGTGTTTCCGGGCAGCGCGCGGGCTCGATGCAGTTGATCGGGCACATCCACTCGGCGAAGCTCACGTAGTGCGTGCCGTCGTCCCCGGCGCGTTGCCACGGTACCGCGGGTGGCGCGTGAAGCGGCTCGATGTGGATCGACCGGTCCGGCCACCGCTCGCGAGCGCGGTCGACGAGCCAGCCCGCCATGAGGTGTGGCATGAGCGGCGACGGCACGATCGCGTCTCTCACCCCTGCACCGTGCATCGCTGATTCAGCCAGCCATCGCGTGAAGAATTCGCGCCAGTCGGACGTCACGACTTCGAGTCCGGGCGGGACGTCCGCCGACGCAAGCATCGCCACGGCACAGAGTGGATCCCGATCGACGACGATGAGCTCCTTCCAAACGACGGCGCCGGCGCGCCGCGCACGTCCGAGTTGACGCACGTAGTACCCGCCGTAGCAGCCTCCGCCGACGACGACGATCCTTCCGAAGCGCTGGACGGCGCGTGTTCCGCGCCGAGCGCCGTCAGCTGCGGATGTGTCGTCCGCCGTCGACACGGATCGTCTCGCCGGTGACGTACTCCGCCTCGAGCAGGTACACCACCGCACCAGCGACGTCATCCGGAGAGCCGAGGCGCGCCAGCGGCGTCGTGCGCCGCAGTGCCTCTGCGTCGTCGGCGCTCCATCCGTCGGGCAGCAGCACGACTCCCGGCGCGACCGCGTTGACGCGCACGGTCGGCGCGAGCGCAGATGCGAGGGCGCGGGTCATCTGTACGACGGCCGCCTTCGTCATGCCGTGCGGCACATAGGCGGGCC
>JBDTOD010000147.1:0-10937 GCA_039933415.1 bacterium | reverse complement strand
TCTCGCTGAGCTGCTCGATGACGATGAACACCTGATGCCCGAGCTTCTGCCCCATCAGGGCGAGGCGCATGAACTCCTCGTCCTTGTAGCCGTTGCAGACGATCAGATGTTCGGTGCTCTCGGAGAGACCGAGAACCGCCTGGAGCTCCGGCTTCGATCCACACTCGAGGCCGACGCCGTGCTTGTTGCCGAACTGGACGATCTCCTCGACGACATGCCGTTGCTGATTGACCTTGATCGGGTACACGGTCGTGTACTTCCCCAGGTACTCGTATTCCTGGATCGCGTTCTGGAAGCGTTCGCTGAGCGCTTCGATGCGCGAGCGCAGGATGTCGGAGAAGCGGAGCAGCACCGGCAGCGCGACGCCCTGCTCTTCGAGGTCACAGGCGAGCTCGTGCAGACTGAGCTGCCGTTCCGGATGCTCCTTGTCCGGTCGAACGACCACGTGGCCGCGCGCGTCGATGTCGAAGAACCCAGCGCCCCACCCTTCGATGTTGTAGAGGGCGCGTGCCTTCTCGATGGTCCAGCTGGTCTGCGGCTCGGAGGCCACAGCGGTCTCGATCGTCTCAGTCGCCATCACGAAAAGATAACGGCGAGAGGGGGCGAGCGCGCCCCGGGGCTGAGTCGACTCTGACCCCGGACTCTGACCCCGACTACACGCCGTTGTCGTTGTCGTTTTACGAGATCAAGGAAACAGCACCTCGGTGCGCCACCTGTCGCCCGCGCGCAGGTACACGTGCCGCTCGTGCAGCCGGCTCGGCATGCCGTGCCAGAACTCGATCCGTTGCGGCACCAGACGAAAGCCCGACCAGTGCGGCGGCCGCGTCACCGGCCCGCCGGCGAAGCGCGCCTCGATCTCGCGCAACCGTACGTCGAGATCCCCAGGCTCGGCCATCGGCTGGCTCTGCAACGACGCCCATGCGCCGAGCTGGCTGCCGCGCTCCCGCGAGGCGAAGTATGCGTCAGCCTCCTCGGCGCTCACGGTCTTCACGCTTCCCTCGACGCGCACCTGACGTTCGAGTGGCTGCCAGTGGAAGCACATCGCCGCGCGTGAATGCGCGAGCAGCTCGCGCCCCTTGCGGCTTTCGTAATTTGTGTAGAACACGAAGCCCCGCTCGTCGACTCCCTTGAGCAGCAGGATCCGCACGGCGGGCTGGCCGTTCGGGCCGACGGTGCCAAGGGCGAAGGCCGTGGGCTCGGGAAGACGCTCGATGCCCACCTCGCGCGCCGTTGCCAGCAGCGCGGAGAATCGGTCGAACGGCTCGAGCAGGGGAGCGGAGTTGGTCATCGGGCCGGCTGGAACGATGTGCGCGTCATGATCGGCGGAAATCTACAGGACGTGCCGCGCTTGGTGAAACGTCGCCGCCGTGCCGGCGTATGAATCGGCGGAGTGGCGCCGTCTGGTCCGACGACCGTGCCCTCGCTATTCTTGGCCCTCCCTTCGCGAAAGCCCTTTTCGGCCGCCACGTTCCTGCGGCCGCCGCGTCGGCACACCACCCGAGGCACCACATGCGCATCGCTCTGTTCCCGCGTCGCCGGGACATGCTCGCCGTCGCAGCGACGTTCGTTGTGCTCCAACCTGCCATCCGGCCGGCGCTCGCGCAGCGAGCCGGCGGCGGGTCCACGCTCGTCACCTCCGTGGAGGGGATCACCGAGCACCGGCTCGGCAACGGGCTGCGCGTTCTCCTCTTCCCCGATCAGTCCAAGCCGACGGTGACGGTGAACATCACGTACCTCGTCGGCTCGCGGCACGAAGGATACGGCGAGACCGGCATGGCGCATCTCCTCGAGCACATGCTGTTCAAGGGCTCGGCGAAGCACCGCAACATTCCGCAGGAGCTCACCGAGCACGGCTCGCGCCCGAACGGCACCACCTGGTACGACCGCACGAACTATTTCGAGACCGTGCCGGCGACCGAGAAGAATCTGCTCTGGGCGCTCGACCTCGAAGCCGATCGCATGGTGAACAGCTTCGTCGCCAAGAAAGATCTGGAGAGCGAGTTCTCCGTCGTCAGAAATGAGTTCGAGCTCGGTGAGAACGATCCGGACCGGATCCTCGATGAACGCGTCATGGCGACGGCCTATCTCTGGCACGGCTACGGCCGCTCGACGATCGGCTCCAAGGAAGACATCGAGAGCGTGCCCATCGATCGGCTGCAGGCGTTCTACCGGCGCTACTATCAGCCGGATAACGCGGTGCTCGTCGTTGCGGGCAAGTTCGACGCCGACGCCACGCTGAAAGAGATCCAGCGGCGATTTGGCGCGATCCCCACGCCGGTCCGTTCGCTGAACACGGGCAACCTGCTGTACAAGACGTACACGGTGGAGCCGGTGCAGGACGGCGAGCGTCTCGTCGCGCTTCGCCGTGTTGGCGACGCGCCCATCGTGACCGCGGGCTATCACGTTCCCGCCGGTTCGGATCCCGAGTTTCCCGCGGTCGACGTGCTGTCGTCCGTGCTGGGCAATCGTCCGTCCGGTCGCCTCTACAAGGCACTCGTGGACACGAAGATCGCCGCGAACGTCGGCGCGTACGCGTACCAGCTGAAGGAGCCGGGGCTCCTCATGGCCAGTGCGCAGCTTCGGAACGGTGGCCCGATCGACTCGGCGCGCGCGGTGCTCGAGCGCACGCTCGACGGCATGCAGACCAGCCCGATCACCGACGAGGAAGTCACCCGCGCGAAGACGACTCTGCTGAAGGATATCGAGCTGCTGCTCCAGAATTCCGAGCGAGTCGGTTTCGCGCTCACCGAGTGGGCGGCGAAGGGCGACTGGCGACTGCTCTTCCTGTATCGCGATCGTCTCGAGGGAGTGACGCCGGCCGACGTCCAGCGCGTCGCCGCGAGGTACCTCAAGCCGTCGAACCGCACGGTCGGCGTGTTCTATCCCACCGAGAAGCCCGACCGCTCCACGGTGCCCGCACTCGCGTCCGTGGACCAGATGGTCGCCGGCTACAAGGGGCGCGCCGTGGTGCAGGCCGGCGAGGCATTCGACGCGTCGCCGTCGAACATCGACGCGCGGACGACGCGCTCGCAGCTGCCGAACGGGATGCACCTCACCCTCGTGCCCAAGAAGACGCGCGGCGCCGTGGTCCAGGCGCTCGTCACCCTTCGGTACGGCGACTCGGTCTCGCTCACGAACCGGACGATCGCGTCGCGGCTCACGGGCGCGATGCTCTCACGCGGTACGGTCGCGCTCACTCGCGAGCAGATGCGCGACTCGCTCGACAAGCTCAAGGCGCGCGTGAACGTGGGCGGCGGCGGGAACACCGCGACCGCCACGATCGAGACGACTCGCGACAAGCTCCCTGCCGTCCTCGCGCTCGTCGCCAGTCAGCTCCGCACGCCTCGGCTCGAGGCGGCGGAGTTCGACAAGTTGAAGCAGGAACAGCTGGCCCAGCTTGAAGCGGGCAAGGGCGAGCCTCAGACGCTCGCCATGACGTCACTGCAGCGGCGGATGAACCCGAAGCCGAAGGGACATCCGCTGTACACGCCGACGCCCGAGGAGGTCATTGCGGACATCAGCTCGGCGACGATCGAGCAGGTGCGGCAGTTCCACAAGGAATTCTACGGCGCTTCGTCGGGCGATCTCACCGTCGTCGGGGACGTGAGCGCCGATTCGGTGACGGCGCTGGCGCATAGGCTCTTCGGAGACTGGAAGTCTCCCACCGCCTTCTCGCGCCTCGTCCGCTCGTCGCCGCCCGTCGACTCGGCAACGCTCGTGACCGAGGCGCCGGACAAGGCGAACGCGTGGACGATCGCCGGGATCAACGTCGCGCTGCGTGACGACGACCCGGACTATCCGGCGCTCGCGGTCGCCGACTTCATCCTCGGCGGCGGCATGATGAATTCGCGGCTGATGACGCGTCTGCGCCAGCAGGAAGGGCTGAGCTACGGCGCGGGCTCGCAGCTCGCGATCCAGTCGCTCGACCGAGCTGGGATCTTCCTCGCCTACGCGATCTACAATCCGCAGAACGTGGACAAGGTGACGACGGGAATCCGCGACGAGCTCCAGAAGGCGCTCGCCACCGGGTTCACCGCCAAGGAGATCGAAGCGGCGAAGCCGAGTCTCGTCCAGCAGCGCCTGCAGTCACGCGCGAGTGATCAGGAGCTGGTGGGCATCCTCACCGCGCGGCGCTTCGCCAACCGCACGATGAGCTACGACGCGAAGTTCGAAGCCGCGGTGAATGCGCTGACGCCCGAGCAGGTGAACGCCGCGGTGAAGAAGTACATCGACCCGGCGAAGCTCACGCTCGCGCGAGCGGGTGATTTCAAGGGAAAGCCAGCGGTCAAGGCTACACCCTGAACCGGGGTGAGTTGGTGAGTTGGATGGCTCGTGAGTTGGTCGGTTGATTGGTGAGTTGACAACCCTGGCCGGAACCAGCGTGGAGGCCCCGATACGGAGTCTCCAGGTTGGTTGTAGCTACGGCCGTTCAACTCACCAAGAAACCGACCAACTATCCAACTCACCAACTCACCAACTCACCGCTATTCCTCGCCTCCAAGCACACCCCCCAGAATCGCCCCGCCAATCCCTCCCAATAAAGTCCCCTCCTGCACCCGCTTTCCACCCGCGCGTGGCGACGCGGCGATGATGCGGTCGGCGAGACGGGAGAACGGCATCGTCTGGAGCAGGATGCGACCCGGCCCCGAGAGCGTCGCGAAGAAGAGGCCCTCGCCGCCGAACAGGGCCGTCTTGACCCCCGGCACCATCTGGATGTCGTAGTGCACCTGCGATTCCATCGCCACGATGCATCCGGTGTCCACGCGGAGCGTTTCGCCAGCCTTGAGCGTCGTCTCCCAGATGGCGCCCGACGCGTGCAGCACGGCGACGCCGTCGCCACTGATGCGCTGAAGAATGAAGCCCTCGCCGCCGAAGAAGCCCGCGCCGATGCGCTTCGTGAAGGCGATGTCCACCTGCGTGCCCTTCGGCGCACACAGGAAGGAATCCTTTTGCGCGATCACCGTCCCGCCCCACTCGAGCAGGTCGACCGGCTTGATCTTCCCCGGGAAGTGCGACGAGAACGCCACGCGCTTCCGCTCACGGCCGGTATTCAGAAAGGTCGTGATGAAGAAGGTGTCGCCCGAGAGCACTCGCTTGGCGCCCTGAAACAGCTTGCCCATGATGCCGCCGCCCTGCTTGTTGGGATCGAGCGTCGTGTTCATCACGATCCCATCCTCCATGAACATCATCGCCCCGGCTTCCGCGATCACCGTCTCGCCGGGGTCGAGGGTCACGATCACGGCTTGTAGGTCGTCGCCGATCAGCTCGTAGTCGATCTCGTCCGAAGTCCTGCGCATGTCACACTCCTCAGATCTGTGGGATGTGCCGCACGTACGTCCCAGCGCCTCACCACGTTTCGACGGCGAGCGAGTCGGTCGGTCGCCCCACCCTGGCCGCCCTCCTTGCCGATCGCCTGCATGACGGCCAAATCTCGGGCGTGCGCGATCTCGCGTCCACCCTCGCCATCCGCCTCCGCCGCCGCCCGTGCACCGCCTCGCTTCACGCTGCAGCGTTCTCCCCGGTGTGCTCGCGGTGGCTCTCACCGCCGTCCCGTCCGCGCGCGCGGCGGCGCAGGGCGCGAGTGCGGACAGCACCGCTGGCGTGACCACCCTGCTCCTTCCCGACCGCGTCTTCGACGGCGTCGAGATGCACGAGGGATGGGCGGTCCTGGTGCACGGCGACCGCATCGCAAGGGCCGGCCCCGCCTCGACGATCGCCGCGCCATCCGATGCACGCCGCATCCCACTGACCGGCGCAACGCTCCTCCCCGGGCTCATCGAAGGACACTCGCACCTCTTCCTCCATCCGTACGACGAGACCCCCTGGACCGATCAGGTGCTGCGCGAGCCGCTCGCGCTCAGGGTGGCGCGCGCCACGGTCCACGCGCGAGAGACGCTGCGCGCGGGCTTCACCACCGTGCGCGACCTCGGCACCGAGGGGGCCGGCTACGCCGACGTCGGACTCAAGCGCGCGATCTCCCAAGGCATCATCCCCGGTCCACGCATGGTCGTCGTCACGCGCGCCATCGTCGCGACGGGGAGTTACGGCCCGCGCGGCTTCACGCCGGAGATGGACGTACCGCAGGGCGCAGAAGAGGCCGACGCGAGCACGCTCGCCCGCGTGGTGCGCGACCAGATCGGTCGTGGCGCCGACGCCATCAAAGTCTATGCGGACTACGGCTGGGGACCGTCTGGCGAAGTGCGTCCGACCTTCACCCTCGACGAGCTGAAGCTCGTCGTCGAGATCGCGCGCTCATCGGGCCGACCGGTCGTCGCGCACGCCACCTCGGCGGAAGGCATGCGACGCGCGATCCTCGCCGGCGTGGAGACGATCGAGCACGGCGACGCGGGCACAGCGGAGCAGTTCAGGCTCATGAAGGAGCACGGCACCATCCTCTGCCCGACGATCGCCGCAGGCGATGCGATCAGTCGCTATCGCGGTTGGAAGCCCGGCGACCCCGAGCCGCCGCGCATCATCGAGAAGCGGGCGAGCGTCCGCGCGGCGATCGACGCGGGTGTGACGATCTGCAACGGCAGCGACGTCGGCGTCTTCACGCATGGCGAGAACGGTCGCGAGCTGGAGCTGCTCGTCGCCTACGGGCTGACTCCCATTCAGGCACTGCGTGCAGCGACGAGCGTGGACGCGCGCATGCTCCATCTGGAGAATCTGATCGGCGCAGTGAAGCCGGGTCTCGTCGCCGACCTGATCGCCACGCGCGGCGATCCGTCTCGTGAGATCCACGCCGTCCGCGAGGTGCGCTTCGTCATGCAGAGTGGCCGCGTGTTCAGGCGGGATCCGTGACGCGCGCCTGGACCCGCCGGTGATGCGCGCGCGCCAGCGCGTACGCGAGCGGGCCGAGCGCGATCGCCACACCGGCGCCGAGCACCGCCGGCACTCCGTACTCGCCGTCGGCGAAGCTGAGCCCGACCACGAGCAGCAGCACGCCGAGGGGCAGCGCCGCGAGCAGCGCGACGCCGGCCGTGCCCACGGGAATGCGGAAGCTCCCGCGCAGCGCGGGCTCCCGCCGGCGCAGCGCGACGAGCGCGCCGAGCTCCAGCATCAACGCGAGCGAATAGAGCAGCACGTCGGCGACGACGAGGCCACCGAACGGCAGGAGCATGAACACCGAGTAGCACACGGCCGCCCCGAGCACGGCGGTCCGCGGCGTGCCGCGCGCGTCGGTGCGCGCGAGCGCGGCGGGCAGCAGGCCGTCCAGGGCCATCACGAAGGGAATGCGCGAGTAGGCGAGCAACAGCGCATTGAACAGCGCTACGGCGCTCACCATGCCGCCGATCGCGATCCAGGTCGCGAGCAGAGGACCGAGCCGTCCCCCGACGGCAAGCGCGACCGAAGGCCAGCCGCCCTCGGTCCACGTCGTCCAGTCGCTGGCGGACAGCGCGGCGAGGAGCGGAACGAGGTATCCGGCGACGACCAGGGGGAGCGCGATCGCCAGCGCGCGCGGATAGCTGCGCGTGGCATCGCGCACTTCGCCCTGCACGGTGGAGGCGTTGTCCCATCCGATGTAGTTCCACAGCGCGATCGACAGGCCCACGGCCATTCCCGCGCGCCCGCCGCCGCCGGGCGTGGCGAACGGGCGCCAGGGCACGTGCGTCGCATGCGTGAGCGCGACGACGGCGAGCGCGAGGAAGCCCGTGATGATGAACGTTCCCGCCAGCACCGAGCTCCGTCCGACGCGTGCGGCGCCCGCGAGGTTGACGGCCGTCGCGCCCCAGATCACGATAAGTCCCACGACCCACACCGCCGACGGGCTCAGCGTCGGCGCGAACCACGCCAGATACGTGACGAACAGCTTGGGATAGATCGCCATGTCCACCAGCGAATACATCCATGTGAGCCAACCGTTCTGAAACGCCCAGAAGGGCCCGAAGGCGCGTTGCACCCACCGGTAGTATCCTCCTTCCTCGGGCAGCATGCTCGCGAGCTCGCCGACGATCAGGATCTCTGGGAGGGAGTAGACCAGCGGCACGAGCACGAGCATCAGCAGGGCCAGCCCCGGTCCCACGGACTGGACGAGTGTCTCGGTAGTGTACGCACCGCCGGACGTGCTGAAGTACAGGATGAACACGAGCGAGAGCGTCGTGATCGCGCGAACGAGCGTCATGGCGCCAAAGGTGCCGCGCCCGCGCGGCCAGGGCAACGCGCACCACACCTCATGGAGTCACCCATGCACAATCCACTGTCCGTCCGTCCGGCGTCACGACGAGATCATCGCGCCGATCTCGCGATCGCGCTCACGCTCTGCTGCGCGCTCGGCGCGCCTCGCGACGCGATGGCTCAGCGCACGTCGGCCGTCGCGATCATTCCCTACCCCGCGTCGGTCACGGTGGATTCGAGCGTGCGCTTCGTGCTCGGGCCCGTCGCCTCCATCGCACTCTCTGCGCCGGCCAACGGTGAGCTTCGAACGCTGGCGCGCGTCGCGTCCGGCGTGCTCTCGGAGGAGCTGGGCGCGCGCTCGTCGGTCGCGACGCACCGGGCCGGAGCTGGTACGGCGAGCACGCTCTCGCTCGTGCTCGCGCCGGCGGATTCGGCGGCGGGACTGGAATCGTATCGCTTCGATGTGACGGCGCGCGGGATCACGATCGCCGCTCCGCGCGCGGCCGGACTGTTCTACGGCATTCAGACGCTGCGCTCGCTGCTCCAGGCGGAGCGCGCGCGCACGGATACGGTCGCCGGCGCCGCCGCGCCCAGGCAGGCCACGCTTCGCGGCATCCACATCGCCGACGCGCCGAGGTTCAGCTATCGCGGCCTGCATCTCGACGTCGGCCGTCATTTCTTCGATGCCCAGTTCGTGAAGCGCTTCATCGACGTGATGTCGCGCTACAAGTACAACACCTTCCACTGGCACCTCACCGAGGACCAGGGCTGGCGCATCGAGATCAAGAAGTATCCGCGGCTCACCCAGATCGGATCGTGCCGCAAGGAGTCGCTGGTCGGTCGCGGTCGGGGGCCGTACGTCGGTGACGGCGTGCCGCACTGTGGCTTCTACACGCAGGCGCAGATCCGCGACGTCGTCGCATACGCGAAGGCGCATCACGTCACGATCATCCCGGAGATCGAGATGCCGGGCCATTCCAAGGCGGTGCTCGCCGCGTATCCCGAGCTCGGATGCACGCCGGGTCCGTTCGAGGTCCGCACCCGGTGGGGCGTGGACGAGGACATCGTCTGCCCGAGCGAGAAGACCTTCGAGTTCGAGCAGAACGTGCTGAGCGAGGTGATCGATCTCTTTCCCGGCACGTACATCCACATCGGCGGCGACGAAGCGCCAAAGGCACGGTGGCAGGCGAGCGAGCTGGCGCAGTCGGTGATCAAGCGCGAAGGGCTCAAGGACGAGCACGAGCTGCAGAGCTACTTCATCCGGCGAATCGAGAAGTACCTGACGTCGAGGGGACGCCGGCTCATCGGGTGGGACGAGATCCTCGAGGGCGGGCTCGCGCCCCAAGCCACCGTGATGTCGTGGCGTGGTATCGCGGGCGGGATCGCTGCCGCGCGAGCGAACCACGACGTGATCATGACGCCGGGCTCGCACACCTACTTCGATCACACCGAGGGCGACGAGCGCTTCGAGCCGCTCAACATCGGCGGCTATCTCCCGATCGACACGGTCTACTCGTACGAGCCCATCCCCGCCGATTCTCTCACCGCGGACCAGGCCAGGCACATCCTCGGCGCCCAGGCGCAGCACTGGACCGAGTTCATGGCCAGCACGCAGCAGGTGGAGTACATGGCGTATCCACGCGCGCTCGCGATGGCCGAAGTGCTGTGGACGCCCAAGGCGCTGCGCGACTGGGAGGGATTCCGGCGCCGGCTGCTGCCGTCGATCCTGGCGCTGGATGCCCTCGGCGTACGCAACCGGTTCCCCGACGTGCATGGCCTCGAGCGGAGCCGCACCGTAACCGGCGACACGCTGCTGCTCGATCTGCGCACGGCGATCCCCGAGGCCGAGATCCGATACACGATCGATGGGAGGGATCCGTCGCGCGCGTCCACACTCTACACCGGACCGGTGCGGCTCGCGTTTCCCGCCGACAGCGTGCAGGTCATCGCGCGCGCCTTCCTCGGAGACCGACGAGTGAGCCCGGCGCGAGCGGCGATCTTCCGCCGACAGAAGCCGTAGCGCGTCGTGGTCCGGCACGAACCGCCGTCGTGCCGGATTAGCTTCACGAGATGACGATTCCCATGGGCATGGCCGGGCGCGGCGGCGCGATCCCGGACGAGGAGCGGCCGCGCGGATTCCGGGAGCGGCTCGCCGCGCTCCGCTATCTGCCGGCGCTCGTCCGGCTCGTGTGGCAGACCCACCGCAGCTACACGACCGCGATGGTCGTGCTGCGGCTCCTGCGCGCCTTCGTGCCGGTCGCGTCGCTGTGGGTCGCGAAGCTCATCATCGATCAGGTTGTCTATCTCACGAGCGCGCCCGGCTCGTCGCTCACGCCGCTGTGGCGGGTCGTCGCGCTCGAGCTGGCCATCGTCGTCGTCGGAGAGCTGCTCGCCCGAGCGTCGTCGCTCGTCGAATCGCTGCTCGGCGACCTCTTCTCGAACCACATCAGCGTGCGCCTCATGCGGCACGCCGCCACTCTCGACCTGGCCCAGTTCGAAGATCCTGATTTCTACGACCATCTCGAGCGCGCGAGACGCCAGACCACGGCGCGCATCGGGCTGATCGCCATGCTGCTCGCGATGGGGCAGGACCTGCTCACGCTGGCCACGCTCGGCGCCGCACTGGTGGCGCACAATCCCTGGCTGCTGCTGCTCCTCACGCTCGCCATCCTGCCGAGCTTTCTCGGCGAAACACACTTCGCCGCGCTCAGCTACTCGCTGCTGTTCAGCCGGACGCCGGAGCGTCGAGAGCTCGACTATCTGCGATACGTCGGCGCGAGCGACAAGACGGCGAAGGAGGTGCAGATGTTCGGCCTCGCCGG
>JBDTOD010000146.1:0-10955 GCA_039933415.1 bacterium | reverse complement strand
ACTCCATCATCGCCGCGATCGCCGTGTTGTAGCTCAGCCGCGCGATGTCGTCGCCCACCTTGCGAATCGTCTGGTGCAGCTTGCGCTCCACCGCGGCGTCGGGCGCGCCGTCGCGACGCGCGTCGTGCACGGAGCGCCAGAGCCGGTCGAGGAAGCGCTTCACGCCGGAGATTCCCTTGTCGCGGAAATCGCCGCCTTCCTCGAACGGTCCGAGGAACATCAGATAGGTGCGGAAGGCATCGGCGCCCCATTCGTCGATGTACACGTCCGGGTTCACCACGTTGCCACGGCTCTTCGACATCTTCGCACCCTCACGCACGATCATCCCGTGCGCGCGGAAGCGCGTGAACGGCTCCTCGAAGTCGATGTGTCCCGCGTCGTGCAGCACCATCGTCACGAAACGCGAGTAGAGCAGATGCAGCACGGCGTGCTCGTTGCCGCCGATGTAGCTGTGTACCGGCAGCCATTTCTTCGTGAGCGCACGGTCGAACGGCACGTCGTTGCGGTCCGAGCTCGGATAGCGCAGGAAGTACCACGCGCTGTCGAGGAAGGTGTCGCTCACGTCCGTCTCGCGGCGCGCGAGCTTGCCGCACCGTGGGCACGGCGTGTGATACCACTCCTCGTGTCGCGCGAGCGGGCTCACGCCGGAGTCGTCCGGGCGGAAGTCCTCGATGTGCGGGAGCACGACCGGGAGTTGCTCCTCCGGCACCGGTACCGCGCCGCAGTCGTCGCAGTAGACGATCGGGATCGGCGGGCCCCAGTAGCGTTGCCGAGAGATGCACCAGTCGTGCAGCCGATAGTTCACGACAGGGATCGCCGCGTGGCGCACGGACAGCTCGGTCACGATCGCCGACTTCCCCTCATCGACCGTCAGTCCGGTGAACCGGCCCGAGTTCACGAGCCGACAACCGCGCGTCTCCTCGTACGCCTCGTCGAGCGGCGCGTCAGCCGCCTGATCGGCGCCGGCGATCACGCGCAGGATCGAGAGGTCGTGCGCACGAGCGAATTCGTGATCGCGCTCGTCGTGGCCAGGCACGGCCATGATCGCGCCGGTTCCGTACTCCATCAGCACGTAGTCGGCGATCCAGATCGGGATCGGCGCCCCGGTCGCCGGGTTGAGCGCGTACGCGCCGGTGAAGACGCCGGTCTTCTCCTTCGTCGTCTTTCGCGCCACGAGATCCTGCTTCGACGCGCGTTCGACGTACGAGAGCACGTCGTCGCGCTGATCGTCGGCGGCGATCTGGCGCACCATTGGATGCTCCGGCGCGAGGACGAGATACGTCGCACCGAACAGCGTGTCGGGTCGAGTGGTAAACACGCGGATCTCCACCTGCGTCGCCGTCACCTCACCGGACAGGCCCGCGTTCACCGTGGCGCTGCCCGCCCAGGTCATCACGTCCTGTACCGGGAACGAGATCTCTGCGCCTTCGGACTTCCCGATCCAGTTCCGCTGCGCAGCCACCGTGCTCTCCGACCAATCGAGCTGGTCGAGGTTGGCCAGGAGCCGGCTCGCGTAGGCGGTGATCCGGAAGAACCACTGCTCCAGCAGGCGTTGCTCCACCGGAGTGCCGCACCGCTCGCACTGGCCGCCGATCACCTGCTCGTTGGCCAGCACCGTCTTGTCGAAGGGGCACCAGTTCACCGCCGCCTTCTTCTTGTACGCCAGCCCCTGCTTGTAGAGCTGGAGGAAGACCCACTGCGTCCAGCGATAGTACTCGGGGTCCGTCGTGGCGAGCTCGTGGCTCCAATCCACCATCAGGCCAGCCCGCTTCAGCTGCCGCCGGAAGTTGTCGATGTTGCTGGGAATGAGCGTGCTGGGATGCACTCCAACCTTCAGGGCGAAGTTCTCGGAGTGGATCCCGAACGCGTCGTAACCCATCGGCTCGAATACGGTGTGCCCCTTCAGCCGCTGGAATCGTCCATAGATGTCGTTCCCCGTGAACGCGAACAGGTTGCCCACATGGAGCCCCTCCGCGCTCGGGTACGGGAACATCATCAGTGCGTAGAACGGACGCGCCCCGCCGGTCAGGTCCGCCTCGTTGGTGGCCTCCGACTCCCAGCGCGCCTGCCACCGCCGCTCGACGGCGGCGGGGTCGTAGCCAGCCGGCGGATCGACAGCGGGCTGGGATGCTGCAAAATCGGTCATGGTCTGACGGCTCGGCGCTCGGACCTCGGGCAGGACGAAGCTCGACGCCTGCAGGCGGAAGTGGGTCTCTGATCGCAATTTAGTTGGGTGGGAAGGGCTATCAAGCACGACGACGAGCGCGCGGCTCGCCCCTCCACTCGACGCCTCCCTCGGCTCGACACCATCATGTCGTCGTTCTCCACGTCGGACAGCTCGGTCGTCCGCTCCGCCTCCTCGCTGCAGCGCCGGTTTCTCCTCGGCGCCGGCATGGGTGGCACGGCACTCATCCTCCTGATGGCATGGGGCGTCGATCTCGCCCTCGAGCGCTTCGCGCGACGCGAGACGGACGCGCGGCTCGTCGGCGCCGTTCAACGCGCTCAATCGCTCGTGACTCAGTCGCTCGCCGACCGCGAGCGTCAGGTCGAGGTACTCGCCTTCGCCCCGGCGGTGGTCGAGGCCGCGCGCCAGGGGATCGAGCGCTCGGCGAGTCTCGGACTCGACAAGATTCCCGCTCCCGACCTGGAGCGCCGCTTCGAGCTCGAGCGCTCTCTCCAGGTCTCCCCCCTCGCGCGCAACTTCCTGCTCGGTGTGCTCCCCCGACTCGATGGCGCGGAGATCTCGGTCACCGAGACGCACGGCTTCAACGCCGTCACGACGCGCCGCACCGCCGACTTCGTCCAGAGCGACGAGTCATCATGGCAGGCCGCCTGGACGGACGGGCTCTCCACCGTCGGAACCGCCTTCGATTCGTCGTCGCGAAGCTCGTACGTCACCGCCGCCGCCGTCATCAAGGAGGGCGACACACGGCTCGGCGTGATTTCCCTCGCCTTCCAGTCCGCTCCGCTCGTCGCGGCGCTCGACAAGGCGGGCGACGGCATTCGCATCGACGTCGTCGACTCGACCAACCGCATCGTGCTCAGCTCCGATTCACTCGGACTCGGCCACTATCTCGCCGGGCTCGCCGGCAACCGGAGTGTTCAGGGCGCGGTGTTCGACGCTGGCAATGAGCGAGTGATCGACGCTCGGACGAACCGTGGACGCTGGCGCCTCGTGGCGCACCAGTCCTCGACCGCGCTCGACTCGCCGTATCGCTCCGCGCGCGCGGCGCTGGCGTCGGCGGTCGCGGTGCTGCTGATCATTCTCGTCGGCGTGCTCGTCGCCGTGCATCAGTTCCTCGCGCGGCGCATCTCCGGACCGGCCACCGAGTTGGCCATCGCCGCGGAAGCGGTCGCCGCCGGTGACTTCAGTGTCACGATCGCCCACGCGTCGGCCGACGACGAGATCGGCCGCCTCGGCCGAGCGATCTCGGCGATGATCCTCGAGCTGCGTCGACTCGCCCAGGCGCTGGCTGGCTCCGCGCTCGAAACCACGAACATGTCCGCCGAGATCACGGCCGGCTCCGAGGAGATGGCCGCCACCGCCGGTGAAATCGCCAACACCGCCAGCGACCTGTCCGCGCAGGCGACGACGATGGCCGAGTCGATCGCGTCGCTCGCCCAGTCGGCGTCGGCGCTGCGCGAGCTGGCCACCACGCTGGACGATGGTGCGCGCGGGGGCGTGACTCGCAATGAGTCGCTCCGTGCGCTCGCCCTCGAGAACCGCGCCGGCCTCGATGCAAGCTCCGAGTCGCTCGGCGCCTTGAGCGGTGACGTGGCGGCCAGCGCCCATGCCATCGAGTCGCTCGGCGCCGCGTCGGAGGAGATTCGCACCTTCGTGGGCCTCGTTCGCAAGCTGGCGCGCCAGTCCAAGCTCCTCGCCTTGAACGCGGCGATGGAGGCCGCGCGCGCCGGTGAGCATGGCGAGGGGTTCGCCGTGGTCGCGAGCGAGGTGCGTCGCCTTGCCGCGATGTCGTCCGACGCGGCCGAGCGCACCGAGGAGATCGTTGGTGGCGTGCTGTCGGCCATCCAGCAGTCGCGCGAATCGGCGGCTCGTGCGGTGACGACGGCCGAAGAAGTGCGCGCCGCCACGAGTCGCGCGACCGACTCGTTCACCGAGATCGAGATGGCCGTGGTCGAGGCCGAAGCGTGGACCGCGTCGGTGGAGCAGACGTCGGCGGAGACGAGCGCGCTCGTGGAGCACATGACGTCGCGTCTCGACGTCCTGGCCTCGGGCACCGAGTCGTTCGCCGCGGCCATGGAGCAGGTAGCGGCATCGAGCCAGGAGCAGAGCGCGAGCACCCAGGAGATCGCCGGTGCCGCGGCCACACTCGCCTCGGCCGCTGACCGACTCTCGAAGCTCGTCGCGAATCTGCAGCTGGGGCAGGCTGCGCCGCAGCCGGTGGGTGGCGCGGACTCGCCGCCGCCACTTCGTCTCGCGCTCAAGGGCAGGCAGCCCGCACCGCTGGCGAAGGCGAGCTGACCGACTGAGTTGCCGGAGGGCGGCGACGAGAGGACCGGGCGGCTGGTGAGCCGTTCGGGCCTCTCGTGCGTTCGGCGTCGTGGAGGGAATAACGCGGCAGATCGCGCCGTCTGTGCTCTGGTCAGCCGGTTCGCGACCGTGGTCTTCTCGGTCGGCCGGCACAAGCCCGTGAGACTCGCCCGGCGTTGGGCGTGTCCATCGCACATGCGCCCCCACCATGTACCAGGAGCTTTTCCAATGCGGTCTCGCCTGATCATCGTTCCACTCGCCGTCCTCATGGCTTGCGGCGGGTCCGACTCCACGACTCCCGTCGTCCCGAACCCGGCTGGTGGCGGCGGGGGTGGCACCGTCGTGACCACGACGGCGGTCGAGCTGAAGAGCTTTGCCTTCACGCCGGCCGCCATCAAGGTGGCGCCAAGTGCCACGGTCACCTGGACCAATTCGGACAACGTCAACCACAACGTCACGTTCGACGGAGGCACGATCACCGGGTCGGGCAACTTCTCGACTGGTTCCAAGAGCCTTGCGATGCCCGCCACAGTCGGCACCTACGCCTATCACTGCTCGATCCACCCGGCGATGACCGGCACCGTGCAGGTGCAGTAGGCCGCTGGACGAGTCAAGGCGAGGGTGGCGTGGGGGGTGCCGGGCTCGACCGGTGCCCCCCTCGCTCCGTTCAGAGGGTGGCGACCCGCCACGCTCGCCCGGTTAGCTTTCGCACCCCATGTCCACCGCAATTCGAGACCAGCTCCGCGCCCTCTCCTTTCTCGACGGGCTCACCGACACCGCGCTTCACCAGCTCTCGCACCTCGTACAGCCAGCGCGCTACGAAGTCGATGCGGTGCTCTTTACCGAGGGCTCCGAACGGGCAATCCTCGCCATGGTGGTCAGCGGCGCAATCGCCATCGAGAAGCAGGTCAACGGCCGGCCGATCCGGCTCGCCACGCTTGGCGCTGGTGAAGCGGTAGGCGAAGGACTGCTGCTCGATGACTCGACGCACGGCACGAGCGCCCGCGCGCTCACCGACACGCGGGTGCTGCTGCTCACGCGCGAGCAGGTTGACGGAATCGTTCGCGAGACGCCGACGCTCTACGCGGCGCTCGTCGGCCGAGCGGCGAAGGCCATCTCGCATCGCCTCGCCGCCGTCGATGCGACGCTCGTGGGACGTGGACGGGCGCTCGGCTTCGGCGGGGCGCGCACGAGGCGCGAACACGATCTCCTCGGCGACCGCGACGTACCGGACGATGCGCTGTACGGCATCCAGACGTTGCGCGCGCTGGAGAACTTCCCGATCACCGGCGTTCCGCTGCGCGAGTTTCCCGCGCTCATCGAGGCGCTCGCGGCGGTGAAGGAGGCGGCCGCGCTCGCGAACGCGGAGCTGAGCCTCCTCCCTCAGGCGATGGCGGACCTGATCGTTCGCGCCGCATCGGAGATTCGCGGTGGGCGGCACCACGAGCACTTCCTCGTGGACATGATCCAGGGCGGGGCCGGAACCTCGACGAACATGAACGCGAACGAGGTGATCGCCAACCGCGCCCTCGAGCTCTCCGGGCACGCGCGCGGTGAGTACCAGTTCATGCATCCGAACACGCACGTCAACCTCAGCCAGTCCACCAACGACGTCTATCCGACGGCGATGAAGCTGGCGCTGCACACGGAGATCGAAGGGCTCTGCCACGCGATGAGTGCGCTCGCCGCCGCATTCCTCGCCAAGGGCGACGAGTTCGCGCCGTTCATCAAGATGGGACGCACGCAGCTTCAGGATGCGGTGCCGATGACGCTCGGGCAGGAGTTCACCGCCTTCGGACATACGATCCTCGAGGACGTGCAGCGGCTCGGCGAGGCGCAGGCGCTCATCCGCGAGATCAACATGGGAGCGACGGCGATCGGCACGGGGCTCAACGCGCCAGCCGGCTACGCCGAGGCCGTGCGCGCCAACCTGTCGCGCATCACCGGCCTCGCCCTCATCACGGCACCCGACCTCGTCGAAGCCACGGCCGATACGGGCGCGTTCGTGCAGTTGAGCGGAGTACTCAAGCGTTGCGCGGTGAAGCTCTCGAAGATCTGCAACGATCTGCGACTCCTGAGCTCGGGACCGCGCTCCGGATTCGGCGAGATCAACCTGCCGCCGATGCAGCCCGGCTCCTCGATCATGCCGGGCAAGGTCAATCCGGTGATCCCCGAAGTGGTGAACCAGGTCTGCTTCGACGTCATCGGCGGCGACCTCACCGTGACGATCGCCGCGGAGGCTGGCCAGCTCCAGCTCAACGTGTTCGAGCCGGTGATCGCCTTCCGGTTGCTCGGCGGAATCAGCGCGCTCACCAATGCGTGCACCGTGCTGCGCGAGCGATGCATCGACGGGATCACGGCGAACCCCGACCGCATGCGGCAGTTCGTCGAGCAATCCATCGGCATCGTCACCGCGCTCGTGCCGGTGATCGGCTACGAGACGTCGACGGAGATCGCGCGCGACGCGCTGAGCAGTGGGCGAGGCGTGTACGAGCTCGTGATGGAGCGCGGTCTGATGACGCGGGAAGAGCTCGACCGCGCGCTCAATCCGGAAACGATGGTGCAGCCCTCGTCGCCGGCACCGGCGACGGCCGGCCCCTAGCGCCATGCCCCCGCGACGACGCAAGCGAATCGATCCGGCGCTGTTCGCGCTCCCCGTCGATCAGATCAGGGCGGGCACGTACAGCGACGCCTACTTCAACAACAGCCGAACCGCGCTCAGGGCGGCGGGGCGCGTGGCGCGCGTGACCTGGCAGGTCTCGGCGACCAACGCCGGTTGGCTCGGAGGGATCGATGAGTCGGTAGCGCTGCTGAAGCTGTGCAGTGACGACTTCGCCGCGCTCGAGGTGCATGCGCTGTACGAGGGCGATCGCGTCGAGGTGTGGGATCCCGTGCTCGTCGTCGAGGGCGACTATGCGTCGTTCGCGCATCTGGAGACGCTCGTTCTCGGGACGATCGCGCGGCGAACGCGGCTGTGCAGCAATCTGCGCGCGCTGGTGGACGCCGCGCGGCCCAAACCCGTGTACTATTTCGGCGCCCGGAACGACCATGCGCTGCTTCAACCCGGCGATGGGCTGAGCGCGCAGGCGGCTGGCGTCGCGAGCGTATCGACCGACGCGCTGGGCGCGCTCACCGGCAAGCCGGGCGCCGGCACGATCCCGCACGCGCTCATCGCCGCGTTCGACGGTGACACGGTGGCGGCCACGCTCGCCGCCGCGGCGGTCACGCCGCCCGAGGTGCCGCTCATCGCACTGGTGGACTACGAGAACGACTCGGTGGCGACCAGCCTCGCGGTGGCGCGCGCGCTCGACGGTCGCCTCTGGGGAGTGCGGCTCGATACGTCGGAGCACATGGTGGATCGCTCCGTCATCTCGCAGATGGGTTCCTTCCGGCCGACGGGGGTGAACACGGCGCTCGTCTGGAACGTCCGCAACGCGCTCGATGCCGAGGGCTTCGGCGACGTGAAGATCATCGTGTCAGGCGGGTTCACGTTGAGCCGGATCCGCGCCTTCGAGGAAGACGGCGTCCCGGTCGATGCTTATGGGGTCGGCTCGAGTGCCCACGAGGGCCGCTGGGATTTTACGGCCGACGTCGTCCGGCTGGACGGGCACCCCCAGGCGAAGGCGGGACGGGAGATGCGTGTGAATGCGAAGCTTGAGCGGGTCAAGTAACACGGTTGATCGATGGCGCGGTTGATCAGTGGAGCGGTTGATCGGTGGAGCGGTTGACGAGTTGATCGGCTGGTTCGTCGGTGATCGACGGCGAGCGCCGCGACGCGATCTGTCGCGTGAACCGATCAACCGCCTCCTCGATGAACTGCCTCCTCGATCAACCGCCTCCTCGATCAACCGCTCCTCGATCAACCGCACCATTCGACCAACCGCAGCATTCGACCAACCGCACCATCGACCAAACCGGTGTCCAAATGGCAGGTACAAAGCTCGACGGCGCCGGCGTTCAGAAGATGAAGACGCTCGAGGAAGCCGTCACGCAGGTGCAGCGCATCCACGGCATCGTCGAGACGTACGCGCTCGCGCTGAAGCGCAACCAGCCCACCATGAATTACGGTCAGCAGATCAAGCGATCGCTGCCCCCACTGGTCGGGTTGCTCAAGGGGCAGTTCGGCCTGATCTCCGACCAGGTCGCCGCGCTCAATCTGATCGTGAGCCGAGGGTCGAACGAGCAGACGCGCGTCCGTGTGCTTCGTGAAGGGGTCGGCTCGATCCGACAGGCGCTCGACATCGCCGGGGTCCGCGTGAAGGACAATCACGCCGAGAAGGCAGAAGAGGCCTAGCAACACCACGGTCCGCCGAGCGGACCGGACGGTCTGCGCGATCATGGCCGCGACCATCGCATAACACCGTGTCGGGAAAAGTCCTACAGCGTGCGAAGTCCGTGTGGCCGCGTTGCTTTCACCTATCGCGCCCCGTACTTTTCCGGCGCTGGACGATCTCCCATGAGAGGGCGGCGGACTGAGCTGCCGCGCTCCTCCCGACACTGCCGGAACAAGGATCTCGCATGCCCGTGCCTTCCCGACTGCGCCGGCTGACGACCGCCGCGCTGCCGGCCCTCGCCGTGGCTCTCTTCGCCGCGTGCGATGCTCGCTACCCGAACTCCGTGTTCACGCGCCACACGGACTTCAACCGAGACATCGCGTACCTCTTCGACATCCTGATCTACCTCGGCACTGCCGTCTTCATCTTCGTCGAGGGGATCCTGCTCTACGCGATCTTCCGATATCGGCGGCGGAGCGACAACGATCGGCCCGAGCACGTGCACGGCAACACGACGCTCGAGATTCTGTGGACGGCTATCCCCGCGCTGATCCTCGCGTTTATCGCCGTCCCCACCGTCCGTACCATCTTCAAAACCCAAGCGAAGGCCACAGCCGGCTCGCTCCAGGTCGAGGTCATCGGACACCAGTGGTGGTGGGAGTTTCGCTACCCCGAGTACAAGGTCGTCACGGCGAACGAGCTGTACATGCCGATCGGGCGCACGGTGAACTTCACGCTCAAATCGAACGACGTGATCCACTCGTTCTGGATCCCGCAACTCGGCGGCAAGCGTGACGTCATCGCGAACCATCCGAACTACCTCTGGTTCACGCCGGATTCGCTGGGCGAGCAGGCGTGGAACGGGATGTGTGTCGAGTACTGCGGCGCCTCGCATGCGAACATGCGCTTCAAGGCGTTCACCGTGACGCCGGCACAGTTCGCGTCGTGGGTCGCGCATCAGCAGACGCCGGCCGCGTTCGGCGCGGTGATGCCGCCCACGCCGGCCACACCGGCCGCTGCGCCGGTCGCTGCGCCGGTCGCTGCTCCGACAGCCACGACGCCTGCCGCTGTGCCGGCTGCTGCTTCGGTGGCCACAACGCCCGCCGCCGCCGCGCCACACGACATGGCCGCGATGAGCGGCGCGACGGTCCAGCAGGCGGGCTACGTCTCCTTCCCACGCGACCGCATTCCCGCGCACGTCGTGCCGAGCACACCGCTGCCCGTCGGGCTCAAGTTCAACGACGCGTTGGTGGGGGACGCCGAGCGCGGACGTCAGCTGCTCTCGACCGGTCAGGGAGGTTGCGTGGGATGCCACATGATCACCGGCAACCCGATCATGATGGGCGTGATCGGTCCCAACCTCACGCACGTTGCGACGCGCTCGACGATCGCTGGCGGCCTTTTCCCGAACGACGCGAAGCATCTTGCGCGCTGGATCAAGAACTCGCGCGCGATGAAGCCCGGCGTGATCATGCCGACGATCGGCAAGGGTGAGTACGACCCCATGACCAAGATGACCATGCCGATGGGACTGACCGACGAACAGATCGCCGATATCGTGGCCTACCTGCAGGCGCTGAAGTAGGCGCCCCGAGACACCGGAGAATCGCACTGATGGCAACCACCGCTGCCGCCCCGGCCATTCCCTCGACCGACAGCTACGTCGGCGAGAGTGGCATCTGGAGCTGGCTCACGACGGTCGATCACAAGCGGATCGGCACGCTGTATCTCTTCACCTCGCTCTTCTTCTTCCTCGTCGGCGGCCTCGAAGCGTCGATGCTCCGCTGGCAGCTCGCCGTGCCGAACAACCACGTGTTGTCGGCGGAAACGTACAACCAGATGTTCACGATGCACGGCACGACCATGATCTTCCTCGCGATCATGCCGTTGTCCGCTGCCTTCTTCAACTACCTGATCCCGCTGCAGATCGGCGCGCGCGATGTCGCCTTCCCGCGGCTCAACGCCTTCAGCTACTGGGTGTTCCTGCTCGGCGGCATCTTCATGAACGCGTCCTGGTTCATCGGCGCCGCGCCGAATGGCGGCTGGTTCGGCTACGCGCCGCTCACCACGATGCAGTTCTCGCCCGGCCTCAACATCGACTTCTGGGTGATCGGTCTCCAGATCCTCGGCGTCAGCTCGCTCGCCGCGGCGTTCAACTTCATCACGACGATCATCAACATGCGCGCGCC
>JBDTOD010000145.1:0-11036 GCA_039933415.1 bacterium | reverse complement strand
AGCGCGCTGCTCGAGGTACTGCCGAGCGACTGGATGCGCACCGCCCTGGCCAAGGGGCTCGGGTACCGCGCTGCACTTCGCCGTCATGCCTTCCGCAACGCGCTGCTCCCGACGATCACGCTCGCCGGCCTCTCGCTTCCCGGACTCGTCGCGGGATCACTGTTCATCGAAAAGGTGTTCAGCTGGCCGGGCATGGGGTTGATCACGGTCAACGCGATCGGCTCG
The DNA here is from genome assembly GCA_039933415.1 of bacterium. Taxonomy (GTDB): domain Bacteria; phylum Gemmatimonadota; class Gemmatimonadetes; order Gemmatimonadales; family Gemmatimonadaceae; genus AG11. Next base: position 10,811 of record JBDTOD010000145.1, on the reverse strand, counting down.
CGCGACTATCCGCTTCTCACGGCGTGCGTGCTGATCACCAGCGTGGCCGTCGCAGTGGGCACGCTGGTGGCCGACGTCGCGGCGGCGGTGGCGGATCCTCGCATTCGGGTGGGCTGAGGTGCCGGCGAGCGAACGGCTCGACGCGTCGGCGTGGCCTCGCTCGCTCTTGCGTCGCGTCCTGCGCGACTCGCGAGCGCAGGTTGGTCTCGTCGTGCTGCTGCTCATCGCGCTCGCGGCGGTGCTCGCGCCGGTCCTCGCTCCGTACGATCCGGCCGCGCAGCTCGACATCGTGAGGCTGCAGAATCGGCCTCCGTCGTTCGCGCACCCGATGGGCACCGATCCATTCAGTCGCGACGTTCTCTCGCGTCTCCTCTACGGCACGCGCATCTCTCTGGCCATCGGGCTCGGCGCCGTGGCGCTCTCGATGTCGTTCGGCATCACGGTCGGGGCAACGGCCGGCATGGCGGGTGGATGGATCGATGCCGTGCTCATGCGGCTCGTCGATGCGGCACTCTCCGTTCCGCGCATTCTCGTGTTGATCCTCGTCGTCTCCCTCTGGGACAGCGTCGGGCTGGTGTCGCTGACGCTGCTCCTCGCGTGCACCGGATGGTTTGCCGTCAGCCGGCTCGTGCGCGCCGAGACGCTCGCAATACGGGAGCGTGAGTTCGTGCTCGCCGCGCGCGCGTTGGGCGGCTCTCCATTCCGGCTCGTGGTCCGGCACGTGCTGCCGAACGTGTTGGCGCCCGCCCTGGTCGCCGCGACGCTCGGCATCGCGAACGTGATCCTGCTCGAGGCCGGGCTGTCCTACCTCGGCATCGGGGTACGTCCTCCCGCGGCCAGCTGGGGCACGATCATCCAGGACGGCGCCGAGAACGTGTCCGATCTCTGGTGGCTCACACTCTTTCCCGGGCTCGCGATTCTCGTGACGGTCTTCTCCTGCAACGCGGTCGGCGACGCCTTGCGTGATGCCTTCGACCCCCGGCAGCTTCACCGCGGCACGACTGACCCGACTTTCTCCACCGAGGCATGACGACGCCACTGCTCGAGATCGACGACCTGCACACGTTCTTCTACACGGACGACGGCGTGGCGCGCGCCGTGGACGGCGTCTCGTTCAGCGTCGGAGTCGGAGAGACCGTGGGCGTCGTGGGTGAATCGGGGTGCGGCAAGAGCGTCACGGCGCTGTCGATCCTGCGACTCGTCCGTCCGCCGGGACGCATCGAATCGGGCAGCTCGCTGCGCTTCGAGGGACGCGACCTGCTCGCGCTCGACGAGAAGGAGATGCAGCGCATCCGCGGCAATCGGATCGCCATGGTGTTCCAGGAGCCGATGACCGCGCTCAACCCGGTGTTCACCATCGGCGACCAGATCGGCGAGGTCGCGCGCATCCACGCGAAGATGTCCAAGCGCGACGCATGGGCCAAGGCGATCGAGATGCTCGAGCTGGTCGGCATGCCCGCACCGGCGCAGCGCGCGGGTGAGTATCCGCATCAACTCTCCGGCGGCATGCGCCAGCGCGTCGTCATCGCCATGGCGCTCGTCATGAATCCCGCGCTCGTCATCGCCGACGAGCCCACCACCGCGCTCGACGTCACGATCCAGGCGCAGATCCTCGAGCTGCTCGCCGATCTCACGCGCCGGCTTGGCACCTCCGTGCTGCTCATCACGCACGATCTCGGCGTGGTCGCGGAGAACTGTTCGCGCGTCGTGGTGATGTACGCTGGCGAGGTGGTCGAGGAAGCCGCCACGGTGGATCTCTTCGCGCGAGCACACCATCCGTACACCGAAGGCCTGCTCGGCGCGATGCCCCGCGTGGGCGGTGGCCACGAGCGCCTGGCGACCATCCCGGGCACCGTTCCTCCACCTACCTCCTGGCCCGCAGGCTGCCGCTTTCGCGACCGCTGTCCATACGCGTGGGAGAAATGCGAGTTGGAGCATCCTCCGCTGTACCAGATCGGCGGCGGCCATGCCTCGCGCTGCCACCTGGCCGTCGAGCCAGAGCGGCGCCTGCGTCCACACGTACCGCTCGCCGCGCAGCATGGCGCGTCGGCCGCATGACGTCGCCAACCGGAACTCCCGCGAAACCGCTGCTCTCGGTTCGCGATCTCACCAAATACTTCCCGATCAGGAAGGGCGTGTTCGGACGCGCCGCGGGTCAGGTGCGCGCCGTCGACGGCGTCTCGTTCGACGTCGCCGCGGCCGAGACGCTCGCCATCGTCGGCGAATCGGGCTGCGGCAAGTCGACGACGGGACGCGCGATCCTCCGCCTCATCGAGCCGACGTCCGGCGGTGTCACCTTCGACGGGCAGGACGTGCTCGCACTCGGCTCAGCGGAGCTGCGCAAGCTCCGTCGCCGGATGCAGATCGTCTTTCAGGATCCGTTCTCGTCGCTCAACCCGCGCATGTCGATCGGCGCAATCGTACGCGAGGGGCTGACGATCCATCGCATCGCCGAGGGCGCCGCGGCCGATGCGCGCGTGAAGCAGCTGCTCGAGGAGGTCGGCCTGCGACCGGAGTACGCGTCGCGCTATCCGCACGAGTTCTCCGGCGGTCAGCGCCAGCGGGTCGGCATCGCCCGCGCGCTTTCCGTGGAGCCGAGCTTCATCGTGTGCGACGAGCCGGTCAGCGCACTCGACGTCAGCGTGCAGGCGCAGGTGGTGAACCTGCTCCAGGACCTGCAGCGTGATCGCGGTCTCGCCTATCTCTTCATCGCGCACGACCTCTCGATCGTCGAGCACATCGCCGATCGCGTCGCGGTGATGTACCTCGGCCACGTCGTGGAGCTCGCGCCGGTGGAGCAGTTGTACGGCGAGCCGATCATGCCGTACACCCAGGCACTGCTCTCCGCCGTGCCCGCGCCCGATCCCGGCGTGAAGCGCGAGCGGATCCTTCTCTCCGGCGACGTCCCGTCCCCGGCGAATCCTCCCTCAGGCTGCGTCTTCCATCCACGCTGCCATCATCCGGCGCGCGACGCGTCGTGCGCGGTGATCATACCGCCGCTCGAGGAGAAGGCACCTGGGCACTGGGCCGCGTGTATCAAACAGCCACCCAGCGCGGTGAGCTGGGAGCAGCAGCGCGAGGCCGGCGGCACGAAGGCGCCGGAGTTCTTTCTGCCTCGCGCGGCGCTCCATCGAGCGGTCGCATCCGCGCCGCGCACACCGATCACGATCAGCATCCCAGACGTGAGCTGATCATGGCCGACTCCGGCGGACCCGTCTTCTCGCAGCCGAACGTCGCGCTGCTCACCCACGACGAACCGCCGAGCGGAATCGAGCACATCACGGGCAACCGTGCGTTCTTCGGCCATCCGCGCGGCCTCGCCACGCTGTTCTTCACCGAGATGTGGGAGCGGTTCTCCTACTACGGCATCCGCCCGCTTCTCGTCCTGTACATGACGGCCGCGCTCGGGAGCGGCGGATTCGGGTTCACGCGGCCGATGGCATCGGCGATCGTCGGCATCTACGCGGCCAGCGTGTATCTCGCGTCGCTGCCGGGAGGTTGGATCGCCGACCGATGGCTCGGACTGCGACGCGCGATCTGGACGGGCGGCGTGTTCATCGCGCTCGGTCACCTCGCGATCGCACTCTCGGCTCTGTTCTCTCGGTCGACCTTCTTCCTCGGCCTGATCCTCATCGTCATCGGCACCGGGCTGCTCAAGCCGAACATTTCCGCACTCGTCGGCGATCTGTACCCGGAAGGGGGCGCGCGTCGGGACGCGGGATTCTCCGTCTTCTACATGGGGATCAACCTCGGCGCGCTCATCGCGCCACTGATCACCGGCTTTCTTGGCGAGCGAGTCGGATGGCACCTGGGCTTCGGCGCAGCGGGTGTCGGTATGCTCGCCGGTCTCGTCACTTTTCGGCATCGTGCCGCGAGCACGCTGGGTCCGCTCGGCGCGACGCCGATGGGGACGCCGGCCGATCAGCGCCGAGCTCGCGCGATCACGCTCGGTGGGCTCGCGGTCGTCGCCCTCGCGATCGTGCTCGCGATGGTCGGCGTCATTCCCGTCGATCCGCTGTCGCTGGCGAACATGATGAAGAACATCATCCTCGCGATGGCTGCGCTCGCATTCACCTATCTCTTCTTCTTCGCCGGCCTGAACGGCGACGAGCGAAAGCGGATCGCCGTCGTGCTCGTGCTGTTCGTCTTCTCGGTCGTGTTCTGGTCGGCGTTCGAGCAGCAGCCGACGTCGTTGAACCTCTTCGCCCGCGACTTCACCGATCGTACCGTGTTGGGTTGGGAAGTTCCGACGTCGTGGTTTCAGGCCGCCGAGTCGCTGTGCGTCGTCCTCTTCGCGCCGGCGCTCGGCGCACTCTGGGTGATGCTCGGCCGACGCGGGCATGACCTGTCCAGCCCGACCAAGTTCGCCATCGGTCTGTCGCTCGCTGGACTCGGATTCGTGCTGATGATGTTCGCGGCGAACAGAGTGATCGTCAGCGGCGCGGCGGTGCGCGTCTCGATGCTCTGGCTCGTGGCGAGCTACTTTCTCCAGGGCCTCGGAGAGCTGTCGCTCAGCCCCGTGGGCCTGAGCTCGATGACCAAGCTCGCCCCCAAGCGCTTCGCCGGCCTGACGATGGGTGCGTGGTTCACTTCGCTCGCACTCGGCAACCTGATCGCCGGCCTGGTGGGTGGCAACGTCGATCCGGAGAAGCTCACCGAGATGCCCATCCTGTTCCAGCGCACGGCGACCTCGTTGTTCGTCGCTGCCGGACTGCTGATGCTGCTCGTCGTGCCGATCCGTAGGATGATGACTCAGCACTACAACTCCAAGTAAAGCCGGGTCAGAGCCCGGGGTCAGAGCCCGGGGTCAGAGCCCGGGGTCAGAGTCCCAATACACACTACCCGCTACCACGTCCCGCTACCGCTACACGCTACCACCTACAGGGAGTGGTAGTTCAGCAAGGAGTGGCACCAATGAGCTCCTACGGCCAAGCAAAGATTGACGATGGCACCGTCAGCTCCCGTCCCGCAGCAACATCGCGCGCATCGCGAAACACGAATGCCGTGCGATCCGCGTTGGTGAACCTCAGCGACCACGACGCGCCCGCGCCGCGATTCAGCGGGAACGCCAGGTCCGCTCGCCAGAGCCGCGCCGAGCGCGGTGGCACCGTGGCGAGCAGACTCACGCCGAGTGAGGACTTGATCGGCGTCGTTACGCCGAACGGCACATCGCCCGCCCACTGACGGCCAGCGTCGGCGAATAGCGCCAAACCGATGTCCGCGATCTTGTGCACCATGCCATACGTGTAGCGGTGCTCCAGACGCGCCACGAGCCGCTGTCCGCCGGCGAAGGTGGATCTCTCGTAGCCGCGTACACCCGCCTCGGACACGCCGAGCAGAAGCTGGAACGGAGTCCGTTGCTGATAGCCGCCTGCCCACTCCAGCACCGCCTGCTCGAGGTGCGACGCGTTGATGCGGCGCTGATGCGTCAGCCGCCCCGTCGTGAGTATTCCGTCCCACGCGGCGCCACCCGACTCGCGCCGCCCCTCGCCCTGCATCTGCAGCCGCGTCACCGTGTTCAACGACGACAGGCCGACGTAGAGGTCGCCGGCGAGAAAGAAATCCTCCTCGCGAGCGCCGAGCACCGCGAGGCTGCGGCCGATCTGCGTTCCGAGCTGCACGCCGAGTGGCACGTCCTGCGTCGCCGTGAGCGCATCGAGACCAGGTCGTCGCTCGAAGTGGATGTCGCGAATGCCGAGCAGCAGATTTCCTCGCGCAATCCGGTGTGGTCCATACGTGCGCGGTACCGGCCCGAGGTCGCGCACGATGCCCGAATCCGCGACGATCAGGCGGTTGCCCGGGTCCTCGTCGTCTCCGCTGAGCGATGCGCCGAACAGCCCGAGGCGCCCAGGCGGACCGACGCGCGCTATCCCGCCCACGTCGAAGTAGCGACGACTGAGCTCGACGCCCGGCCTGGCACCATCGGGACGCCGGAGCTCGACCAGGCCGCGCGCCATACCGCTGCGCGCTCGCCACGCCACGCGCTGGAGATCGGTGAAGAAGGGTCGTCCCGCCTGCGCGCGCCACGACCCGCCGATAGACGCGCGCTCTCCTTCCAGCGATGCGACGAGCGTCTGGCCGAGAAACTGATTGTCGATCACGCGGCCCGCCCATCCGTCGCGAAAGCCGTCGCCGCTCCGCCACGCCCCCGACACGTACATCCCCTGTCCGGACAGGTTCGCATTGCCGATCAACAGACTCGACACATTCGGCGAGCGAGCACGCACGCTCGCGCCGAACACGATCGAGGCTTCATCGCTTGTCCTGACCTCGGCATCGAGCGAGCCGTCGTCATTCAAGACCATGAACACGCCGGCTTCGGCGATGAACGGTTGCGCGCGCAGGATCCGCTCCGACTCGGCGCGCCTGAGCTCCGAGCAGTGGTCGCCCGCCTTGAAGAGCAGGAAGCGTTCGATGATCTCGATCTGCGTCGTCACGTGCAGCGTCCGCGCGAGTCGAGCGATCACGGGCACGCGGCGCAGGCTCGCCACCGATGGCGCCTCGGCGTAGATCACGATCTGCGAGATCGGCTGGCCAACGCATGGCACCACGCGCCGGCCTGACGGCGACAGCACGGGCGCCGGCTGCTGGGCAAAGAGCGATAACACAGGCGCCGCCGCGAGCGCCGTCGCCCGTAGCAGGAGTGTGATGCGCACGCGAGCCTTACTTCCCCATGCGCCGCTTGAGCTCCGCGAGCAGACGGTCCGCCTCTGCTTCGCGCGCCGAGCGAGCGCTCGACCGGCCCAGAGCGTCGATCTCCTGAGCCACGTTGGCGCCGCCGTCGACCATCTCTTCCATCTGCGCCCGTTCCGCCGACGACGAGAGCGCCCCTTCACCGCCGACCATCGCGCTCTTGAGCGCGGCAGTCATCTCCGCGACCTCGCGCTCCACCATCGCCAGCTCCGCCTCCTGAGCGGAGAGCTTGCGCGTCAGTACGCCGGTACGCTCGGCGTGCAACACCTCGTACTTCTCCGCCAGCGCCACGGTCTCCTTGTCGTCGATGCCCGCCGCGAGCCCCTTGCGCCGACGCACGGTTTCCAACTCGGCTTCTTCCGAGGCAACACGCTGGCGCGTTTGGGTGATGCCGCCGCGAAGGTCGTCCAGCCCCATCCGCGCCTGGACCAGCGTCTGCTTCATCTGGGCCAGTCCCGCGCGGCGCTCCTCGGGTGGAGTCGAGCGGTCCATCAGATCGCGCAGCGATTGGCGGAAGGAGTCGAACATCGAAGCGCTCGAGATGCGGGGTACTGCGGGAGGGATCGAACGGGCTTAGGATACAGGACGCACTCGCGCCCTCGCAACCTCGCTCCGCCATGCACCCGTCTGCTCGCGTCGCCGTCACCGCAACCACCGAGATCATTCGGGAGTCGCTGCGCCTCCGGGTCAACGCGGCGTACACGGTGTCCATCCGCGGAGCCGGCCTGCTCCCCCTCGTGCTTCCCGTGCTGGACGCGTCCGATGCCGACGCCGCCCTCGAGGGAGTGGCCGGTCTGGTTCTCACTGGCGGGGAGGACGTCAATCCCGCTCGCTACGGCGCCGCGCCGCACGAACGGCTCGGCGACGTGCATGACGGTCGCGACGCCTTCGAGACCGCGCTCGTTCACGCCGCACGGGCACGGGCGCTGCCCACGTTGGCGATCTGCAGAGGTGTACAGATCCTGAATGTGGCCCTGGGCGGTACCCTCATTCAGGACATTCCCTCGGAGCGCCCCGACGCGATCGAACACGATGGGGAGTGGGCGCGCACGGCGCGCGTCCACGAGGTGAGCGTCGCGGTTGGCTCGCGGCTCGCGCGCGCGCTCGGCACGGACCGTCCGATCGTCAACTCGATGCATCACCAGGCGGTTGGCACCGTCGCGCCCACTCTCACCGCCGTGGCGCATGCGCCCGACGGGGTGGTCGAGGGCATCGAATGGCCCGGCGAGGACTGGTGGATGGTCGGCGTGCAGTGGCATCCGGAGGAGCTGACCGCGACGTCCGAGCCATGGGACCGTTCGCTATTCGCCGCCTTCGCCGCCGTCGCACAGCGCGGCATTCGCGTCAGCTGAGTCGGCGCCAGCGCGATTCGGACATCACCTGGCGCATCAATCGCTCGGGGGAGTTGCAGTCGGGGAACATGAGCGCGTCGCTCACGTCGTTCAGCGCGGCCCGCAGCAAGCCGAATCGGTCGGCCGCCGTGGCGAACAACGTCGAGAGCCCGTGATCGTCGGCGAGACGATGGTCGGCCGCGAGCTGGAATCCGCGGCGTCCCATCTCCTCGTAGTAGTCCAGGTCCGGACCGCCCCGTCGCCAGCGCCGGTGCTCGATGTGATCGGGGAACAGACCGCTCAGCCAGAGGGCGTAGTTCCCGAGGTGCGTGCGCACGAGGAAGCTGCGGCGGCCGTCGGGATCGTCCACGTCCGCCACGAGCGCGGCCAGCGAGTCATACAGCTGATCGTCCGACGCGCTGATGCGATGCGCGTTGTCCCGCACGCCGAAGTGCGTCATCACCGCGGCCACGTAGTCGGCGAGTCGGCGGTCGTCTTCGCCCAATCTGCGGAGCGCGTGCCGCACCATGACGTACGCGAACAACGGAAATGACGCGCACGTGCCCTGGCCAGCGCGCAGGAGCGCGGCGGGAAGTCGAGGATCGTCGAGCACCGCGTCGATGCCCCGATCGGTGATCGTCTGCTCGAGCTCCGCCAGCGGCGCTCCCGAATCCCGAGCGATCAGTCGCGCGACGAGTTGCGCGTCGTCGCGCGTGAGTTGATGCCGAATGGTGGCCTGGATCATGTCGACCTCCTCGTCAGGTGATACCCCGCGCCAGGAGAATGGATTGGCGAAAGCCGTTCCTTCAAGTCTGACGACGCTGATTCGAGGAGCGCACAACCTTGGCACTCATCACGACCGATTGCTGACGAACTATCGCGGCCTCGTCGGCGCGCTCGCGACGGCGCGACCCACCTCCACCATCAGGCGCGTTACGCGCGCCATCTTCGCGAAGTCGATCTTCTTCGGATCGTCGCTCACCTTGTGATAGTCGTCGTGGAGACCGGTCGTGAGAAACACGATCGGAATCCCCTTCTTCGCGTAGTTGAAATGATCGCTCCGCTCGTAGATATGCTCCGGATGCGTGGCGGAGTCCCATTCGTGATTGAGCTTGAACGGCGTGGCGAACGCCCGGTTCACGCTGTCCACGATCACTCCGAGACGCTTGCTCTGATTGTTGGGCGCCGCCATCGGACCAACGACGTACAACAGTGAGTCCGCATTCCGTCCGATCATGTCGGCGTTGATCTGCGCAACGATCGAGTCGATCGGTACGGTCGGATGATCGGTGAAGTAGCTCGAACCGAGCAATCCCTTCTCCTCGCCCACGTGCCACACGAACAGCATCGAGCGCTTGGGCTTCACCGGCGCCTGCTGCATCACGCGAGCGATCGCCAGTAAAGCCATGCTTCCCGAGCCGTCGTCGTCCGCGCCGTTGGCGATCGAGTCGCCGCCCACGGCGGGCACCACGCCGATGTGGTCGTAGTGCGCACCATACGCTACCAGCGTGCGATTGAGCGTCGGATCGCTTCCGCGAACGATCGCCGCGACGTTGTATCCGACGATCGACGTCTTGATCTGCTCGATCTTCGCGTGAAGTGTGCGGCCGCGCAGCAACTGCGCCTTGTCGTCCGTCGGCCAACCAGTCGGGAGCAGCGGAGAGCCCACCACGGGCACGCCGAGCATGATCATCGGAATCTGTCGCTCGTTCTCCGGCACCTCGGGCGCGTTCGTGCGCAGCGCGACGCTGCGTTGGATCTGCGGCGCCGTCTGCTCGAACAGCTCGTGCCCCTTCCCCGTGAGCAGCACGATCACCGCGGCCGGTCGCTGCGGGAGGATCTTTCCCAGTCGCTCGCTGATCGCCGTCTGCGCTTCGAGCTGCTCGCGCTTCGCGGAGTCCACGCCGGCCGGCGCTCCGTTCACCACGACGACCACCCGCCCCTCCAGCGAGAGGCCAGCGAAATCGTCCCGCCGCGGACTGGTGGTCGTGAGCCCATAGCCGAGAAACACGATCTCGCCATCCGCGATGCGGCGCGTCGGCGGCACTCCAGCGCCGAGATTCAGCAACGGGACCACCTCGGTACCGATCGGTACGGCCCGCGTCTTTCCGTTCTCCTCCACCACGATGCTCGTCGATGGTGCGAACACTTCCTTTTGCATCGGCACGTGCTGCACGAACAGGCTGTCGCCGGCTGGCTCGAGCCCGAGTCGCTGCAGCCGGTCCGTCAGAAAGGTCGCCGCGCGCAGCGCATCCGCCGTCCCCGTCTCGCGCCCGCGCATCGAATCGTCGGCGAAGGCAAGCAGGTCGCGCCGAAGCTCCTCGGCGGTCACCGCGCCCACCGTCGGTACCTCTACCGCGGGCACTGGCGCGGTGCGCGCGGCCGACGCGCATCCGGAACCGAGTAGCAGTAGGGCCAGTGCACGACGTCGCATACGTGGAGCTCCTGTGTTCGCCGCGAATCGACCGGACGGTCCATCCTCTCGGCGCGGTTTGCAGGCGGGACGCTAGTCGCTCCGTCGTGCGGCCGCAAGCGAACGAGCGCTCGCGCCGAGATGAACGTCGCGCGTGTTGTTGGGTATGATTCGCTGGTCCCGGCAGAGCCCCCCAAGGGTGGCGAGCGTCCCCGCGCCTCCCCTAGCTTTCGCGGACACCGTCGTCTCGCGCACACCAGGAAATACGTGCTGTACTTCTGCATCCCCGCATACAACGAAGCCCCCACCGTCGGCCTGCTCCTCTGGCGCCTGCGCAAGGTGTTCCAGGAGCAGCCGCGCGAGTACGAGGTGCT
>JBDTOD010000144.1:0-11096 GCA_039933415.1 bacterium | reverse complement strand
CGTGCCCGATCGTGCCAACGTTCACGTGCGGCTTCGTGCGCTCGAACTTTGCCTTTGCCATTGCCCTATCTCGGAATAAGAGAGTCTGTGTGCTACAGCGTTGTCGTCGTTACTTCGGCGTGACCTTGGAGATGATCTCCTCGGCCTTGCTCTTCGGGACTTCCTCGTAGTGCGCGAACTCCATCGAGTAGACCGCGCGCCCCTGCGACATCGAGCGCAGCTTGGTCGAGTAGCCGAACATCTCGGAGAGCGGCACCGTTGCGACGATCACCTGCGCCTCGCCGCGCTGCGTCATGCCTCCGATCTTTCCGCGGCGCGACGACAGATCGCCGAGCACGTCGCCCATGTAGGACTCGGGGCAGACCACCTCGACGTTCATCATCGGTTCGAGGATCACCGGCTGCGCCTTCTTCGCGGCCTCCTTGAACGCCATCGAGCCGGCGATCTTGAACGCCATCTCACTTGAATCCACGTCGTGATAGGACCCATAGATCAGCTCGACCTTCACGTCCACCATCGGGTAGCCGGCCAGCACGCCGTTGAGCAGCGCTTCCTTGATACCCTGCTCGATGGGGCCGATGAACTCTCGCGGGATCACGCCGCCGACGATCTTGTCCTCGAACACGAAGCCCTGGCCGGGCTCGGACGGCTGCATGTTGATGACGCAGTGACCGTACTGACCCTTGCCGCCCGACTGCCGGATGAACTTTCCTTCGATTTTCTCGACGCGCTTCTTGATCGTCTCGCGATACGCCACCTGTGGGCGGCCGATGTTCGCGTCGACCTTGAACTCGCGCATCATGCGATCGACGATGATCTCGAGGTGCAGCTCGCCCATGCCCGAGATGATCGTCTGTGACGTCTCGGGATCGGAGTGCACGCGGAAGGTCGGATCCTCCTCCGAGAGCTTCTGCAGCGCAATCGCGAGCTTGTCTTGGTCGGCCTTGGTCTTCGGTTCCACCGCCACGTCGATGACGGGGTTGGGGAACTTCATGGCCTCGAGGATGATCGGATGCTCGTCGTCGCACATCGTGTCGCCGGTGCGCGTGTCCCTGAGCCCGATGGCGGCGGCGATGTCGCCGGCGCGTACTTCCTCGATCTCCTCGCGCTTGTTCGCGTGCATCTGGAGCAGACGCCCGACGCGCTCGCGCTTGTCCTTCGTCGCGTTGTAGACGTACGACCCGGACTTGAGCACGCCCGAATACACTCGGAAGAAGGTCAACTTTCCGACGAACGGATCGGTCGCGATCTTGAACGCCAGCGCCGCGAACGGCGCCTCGTCGTTCACCTGGCGCTCCTCGAAGTGCTCGTCGTGGTGCGGGAGGTGGCCCTGGATGGCGGGCACCTCGATCGGGGACGGGAGATAGTCGATGACCGCGTCGAGCAGCGCCTGCACGCCCTTGTTCTTGAACGACGCGCCGCAGAGCACGGGGACGAACTCCATCGCGACGGTCGCCTTGCGGATGGCGCGACGGATCTCCGCCACCGACAGCTCCTCGCCGTCGAGGTACTTCGTCATCAGCTCTTCGTCGTGCTCCACCGCCGCCTCGACCGCCACGTAACGCGCCGCTTCGCAGGCCTCCTTGTACTCCTCCGGCACGTCCACTACCTCGAACGTCTTGCCGAGGCTGGCGTCATCGAAGATGTACTGCTTGCGCTCGATGACGTCGATGTGACCCGTGAAGAGCTCACCCGAGCCGACCGGAAGCTGCAGCGCGAACGCGCGCCGGCTCAGCCGATCCTTGATCATCGCCATGCAGCGCGTGAAGTCGGCGCCGACCCGGTCCATCTTGTTCGAAAAGATCATGCGCGGAACCTTGTACCGGTCCGCCTGGCGCCACACCGTCTCGGTCTGCGGCTCCACACCGGCCACGGAATCGAGCAGCGTCACCGCACCGTCGAGCACGCGAAGCGATCGCTCCACCTCGACCGTGAAGTCGACGTGGCCCGGCGTATCGATGATGTTGATCCGGTACTCGGGGCCAGAGCCCTTCTCGTCCGACTGGCCATGGCGCAGCCAGAAGCAAGTCGTGGCAGCGGACGTGATCGTGATCCCGCGCTCCTGCTCCTGCTCCATCCAATCCATCGTCGCGGCGCCTTCATGCACCTCGCCGATCTTGTGCTGCTTGCCCGTATAGTAAAGAATACGCTCGGTCGTAGTCGTCTTCCCGGCATCGATGTGAGCCATGATGCCGATATTCCGGTAATAATCGAGCGGCGTTGTGCGTGCCATTTATACCCGTCAGGTGTCGGTCGCGGACGTCGTCGTGCTTCGGCGACAGTACCAGCGAAGAGGCGCAATTCCGGAAATACAAACGCGGGTGGACCAGCGCCCAGTCGGGCCGGTATCCATCCGCTCTCGCCAGGGTGTGCTCGCCTCTGCAGCGCGAGCCGGGACCCAAGGCGCGCCGAGCAACCCGCGCTCGACGTCAAATTGTCCTGCGTTCTTCTCGGGAGTGGCGTGACGCCATTGGCCTGAAGAGCCCGACCTGGTCCGACCAGTCGCCCATAAATTCGGCCGCAGTGAGCCGAGTACGGATGGCGTCAAAATTCGCCGCCAAAAAACTACCCCGTAGCCACCGGAATTTATCGGGGATACGCTCGGTGTCAACCGGGGGCGACTCGATTCTCATGCGCGTGCGAAGAACCGAATCGGGCGAGCCGGCTCAACGGTTTGAAGTTGGCTGCGGCGAGGCGTCGCTCACGCCCGCCTCGTCGCCGACCCCAGTCGGCGAACCGGCCTCGGCCGAACCCGACGCCGAGTTTCTATATAGATAGCCCGCACCAAGGAGAAACACCCCGACGGCTGCGTAGCATCCCACCCTGAGCAGCAGCGAGCTGATCGCCGTCGCCTCCGCGACTGCCTTCGCCGCGGCGAAGATCGCCAGCCCGAGCCCACCGACGCGAAGCGCACCGAACGCGATGCGCCGACCGGCCACGATCGACCCGACACCGACCGCCGCATAGTAGAGCGTGAGCAGGAAGGTGCCGACGTCGAGCGAGTAGGCGTGCACGAGCTCCATCCGACCCCAGAGAAACACCCACCCGATGACGACGCCCAACCGGAGGCCGCGGCTGGCGAGTCGCCCACCCGCACCCGTCCCTGGCGCGAGCACTGCCGCCGCCATCGCCAGACCGAAGGTGACCACGAGCGCCGACGCGCTCGGGCGCGTCGCGAACGGAGTGTACGCATAGGCCCGCAGGCTGGCGAGCTGATCGAGCGCCGCTGCGGCCGCTCCGCCGAACGCGATCGCCACGCCGATCATCGGCAACGGACTCGGCTCGTCCTTGGCCAGGTGCGCCATGACGACGCCCCACCCGGCCAGCCCCGCGACGAGCCCGAGCGGAGTCGACCAGAGCGCGTCGCCGAGGGCGAGCGACACGAGCCAGCCTGCGGAGAGCAGGTGCGCACCGGCACGATCCCCTTCTCCACGACGCCGCTCGCCCCACCAACCACCGAGCGCGAACGCTCCCCAGAACGCGAGCAGCCAACTCTGCAGATGAGGTCCACGCACCGCCGACGACGCAACGCCGAGCGAGGCCAATGGGAGAAGGAGCGCGCTCGGTGTCCAGAGGGGCTGCTCGGGCTCTCGTATCGCCAGCGCGGCGTAGGTGGTGGCGGCGAGCGCGAGCGAAACGGCGACGGCGATCGACATCGGCCGCGATCCGGTGAAGTCCCACCCGATCGCGACGCCGATGGACGTGACGGCGAGGAACGCGCGCGCGAGGTTGCCACGCCACTCTGCCTGCGCCAGCACCAACGCGCCGAGTGCGAGCGCACCCCCAAACAGCGGGATCGCGAACGGGCCATACCACTCCGCGCCGACGGGCAACGACGCCGCGACGAGCGTGTACACGGCCGCACCACCAACGAGCAGCGCCATGATGCGCTGCCACTCGGGTTGGCGCGCCGCGCGCACCGCGCCGATGGTCGCGACGGCGCCGTACGCGAGCAGCGTGACCACTCTTCCACTTCGGTCGCCCGTGACGAAGGGCGCCGACAGCGCGCCCGCAACGGCGATCGCGAAGAGGAACTCGCTCTCGTCGTGCAGCGCGAGGACGGCCAGCGCGACCGCGACGACGTCCACGACGAACAGCGCCGCGGCGGTCGGCAGCAGATGTAGCTGCGGTCCCGCGCCCCACGCGACGACGTCGACGATGGCGAGCGCGAGCGCCAGCAGCACGTTTCCGTACCGAAGCTCCTCCTTTCGTCGAAAGTGGAGGCCGGCGCCCGCGACACCAATCGCGGCCAGCGCGCCCAGCGCCACGCGAACTTCGGGTGTGAGCAGTCCGCTCTTCACGGCCCACACGACGAGCGTACCGACGCCGAGCAGGATGACGAGCGCGCCGGCGGCGAGCGTGCCGTAGCGTCCGATCAGCGACTCGAGCTGAGCTCCGGTGAGATTTGGTAGCGCCGCTCTGTGCGGCCCTCGCAGCGCGCTCGCGATCTCCGCCTCGGAGCGCGGCCGCGCGCGCTCCGACGGCTGCGCAAGCC
This sequence comes from bacterium, assembly GCA_039933415.1. Taxonomy (GTDB): domain Bacteria; phylum Gemmatimonadota; class Gemmatimonadetes; order Gemmatimonadales; family Gemmatimonadaceae; genus AG11. Next base: position 6,601 of record JBDTOD010000144.1, on the reverse strand, counting down.
GCGCTTGCGGTTCAGGGCTCGGCGCGGCGCTCGGTGCGGGGCTCGGCTCGGCGCGCGACGCACGCCGAAGCTCCAGAAGCTCCGCTCGCAGCGAAGCGACCTCCGACTCGAGCGCGTCGAGGCGACGCTCCGAGTCCTGGCCACGCTGGCCCGCAGCGAGGTCGTCCGCTTCCGCCATGAGGCGAAGTTACCGCGTTCGTCCGCGCCCGCCACCATCGAGGCGGACGCGCGGCGATCACGGCCGCATGATGACCTTCGTGCAGCCGTCCTTCCTGGAGCCGTGCGCGACGCGGCGCGGATCAGTTGTCGCGAGTACCATGGATGTCGTTCCTCGAGTGCGGCGATGAGCGTGAGCGAAGCTCTACCGACCGGAGCCGGCGTCCGCTTTCCGACGCGCCTTTCGCGGTCGTTGAGGACTCCGTCAGCGTCGTCTGGCGTTCTGCGCGGCGATCCACATGGTCATCCGCACGTCGAGAATGTCGAGCGGAAGGGCGCCCTGGCTCAGGACTTCGTCGTGGAACGCGCGAACGTCGAAGCGGTCGCCGAGCGCGTGCTCGGCGCGCGCGCGAAGCTCCTTGAGCGCCAGCTCGCCGGTCTTGTAGGCGAGTGCCTGACCGGGCCGCACGATGTAGCGATCCACCTCGCTCCGGATGTCCTGATCCGTCTTCGAGCTGTTCGCCCGGAAGTATTCGATCGCCTGCTCGCGCGACCAGCCCATGTCGTGAATGCCGGTGTCCAGCACGAGCCGGATCGCGCGCCACATCTCGTAGCTGAGCTGCCCGAACTTGGAGTACGGATCGCGGTAGAGTCCGAGCTCCGATCCCAGGCTCTCGGCGTAGAGTCCCCACCCTTCCACGAACGCGGTGTAGCCGCCGTAGCGGCGGAACGCCGGCAGGTCTCCGAGCTCCTGGGACAGCGCGACCTGGAGATGGTGGCCGGGCACCGCCTCGTGCGCGGTGAGCGCTTCCATCTCCCAGGTCGGCCGCGAGTCGAGCTTGTAGGTGTTGACGAAGAACTGGCCGGGACGATGCGCGTCGGGAGAGCCGGGCAGATAGTACGCCGTCGTCTGCGAGGGTGCGCTGAACGAGGGCACGGTCGTGACACCATACGGCAGCCGCGGAAGTTTTCCGAACAGTCGCGCGAGCTCCGGGTCGATGCGCTTGGCGATGTCTCGATACGTGCGGACGAGCGCCGCCGAGTCGGTGAGATAGAATCGCGGATCGCTCCGCAGCATGGCGACGAACGCGGCGAAGTCGCCAGTGAAGCCGGACGCGCGGATCGTGCTGTCCATCTGCGCCCTGATCCGGGCGACTTCGGCGAGACCGAGCTGGTGGATCTCGGCGGGAGAGCGGCGCGTCGTCGTCTGGAGCGCAACGTCGTACGCATACCAGGCGCGCCCGTCGGGCAGCGCGCTGCGGGCGATCGTCTCTCGGGCCTTCGGGATGTAGGTGCGGGAGAGGTAGTCGTCGAGCCGGCGATACGCCGGGCGTACTCGTTCGCCGTAAACGCGCGTCGCCGCGCTGGTGAGCCGCGCACGCTCGGCCGCGGGGATCGCATCGGGGAAGCTGGTGAACGGAGCGAGCAGGGCGCTCGACATCGCGCCATCTGGCGCGAGCTGCTCGATCTGTGCCGACACGCCCGTGAGCGTGACGCGTGGCGGCGTCACGCCGCGCGCCAGCCCGCTGTCGAGCAGCACGAGCGTCTGGTCGATCACGCGCGGGATGCCGGCCAGTCGTGCGAGAATGTGCTCGTAGTCGCGAACAGTTGCCGTCGGCATGTAACCGATCACGTTGCCCAGGTACTGCGGCCCCTGCAGCTGTGTGACGGCGAGGAGCTCGCTCGGGAATCGCGCGCCGTCGACGCCCTCGTCGGCGCCGCGCGCGAAGACGTCATAGCTGAGCTGATCGGTCGCGGTGAGCGTGCGGCGATCGATCGCGCGGAGCACGACGCGGCGATCCGGTAGCTCGTGCGTGCGGCGAGCGATCGCGACGATGGAGTAGTCCGTCCAGCGGTCTTCCTGCCCCGGGAATCCCACGAAGCTCGCCGACTCCGGCGACTCGACGTTGGTGTACTCCCAGTCGAGCGCGAACAGCCGATGCAAGCGTGCGCTGTCGCTCAATCCGCGCTGTGTCGCGAGCGCGAGGAAGCGCGCATGAAAGTTGGGGCGAGTGTTCTGCGCCGCGCCCCGACTCGCGAACGCTCCGCCGATGACGAGTGCCGACGCGATCATGCGTGCGGTGCGCCGAGCGCGCACGGCGTGCGAGGGACGTCGCGGTTCGCGTCGGCGTGTGCTCACGGTGTGGTCACACGGTCAGAGGATCGGGGCATCCGCGCGCGGAAGCGTGAGGATCAACGTCGCGCCGTCACCCTCTCTGCATTCCGCGCGGAGGTCGCCGTGCATGCCGCGCGCGAGATCGCGGCTGATTGCGAGCCCGAGCCCCGTGCCTTCCGCCGGTATCGTGAGCGAGCGCTCGAGCTGCACGAACGGCTCGAAGATGACGTCGAGCTTGTCCGACGGGATGCCGGGCCCGGTGTCGTGCACGCGAATGATCGCCGTCGCCGGGTCGGCGTCGTTGCGCACGAGCGCCAGCTCCACGCGTCCACCCGAGGGCGTGAACTTGGATGCGTTGCCGAGCAGATTGGTGAGAATCTGGATGAGCTTCTCACGATCCGCCGCGACGTAATGCGGAGCGTCGGTGCCCTCGTCGGGCAGCACGGTGACGAGCTCGATCTCGCGCACGGCGAACTGCGGCTGCACCAGCGACGACAGGTCGCCGAGCACGCTGCGGATCAGCACCGGGCGGATGTGGTATTCGACGCGGCCGGTCTCGAGACGCGTGAGATTCAGGATGTTGTTGATCAGGCCGAGCAAGTGCCGCTGCGCGCGGCCGATCCGCTCGAGCGCCTCCTGCTGGCCCGGCGTGACCGGACCGTGCAGTCCCATCTCGACGATCTGTGCGTGGCCGGCGATCGCGTTGAGCGGCGTGCGCAGCTCGTGGCTCATGACGGCGAGGAAGTCGCTCTTGGCCTGGTTGGCCCGCTCGGCGGCGACGCGAGCCTTGAGCTCAGCGCGATGCAGCCGAGCGTTGTCCATGGCGATGGCCGCTCGGCGAGCGAGCTCCATCGCGAGCTCGAGGTCCGCGTCGCGGTAGCGCCGGCCCGATTCCGCGGCGATGAGCGTGAGCGAGCCGAGCACGTGACCGTGGGCGACGAGTGGCACGGACATCGCCGACCGGAGCCCCAGCTCGCGGAGGATGCGCAGATGCTCGTCATCGATCGCACCCGCGACCAGCAGCTCGTCCGGAATGTCGGGATAGAACTCGGGCAAGCCCGTGCGGATGACGTTCGGGCTTCCCGTGGTGGCGTTCGGATTGGGCGGATAGCGCTCCGCAAGCAGCTTGGCCCAGCGCACCTTCTCCGGATCGGTGTGAGCCACGGCGAGCTGGCGCGGCGGACCGTCCTCCGTCACGACGTCCACGGTGCACCAGTCGGCGAGCTCCGGCACGACCAGACGCGCCAGCTCGGCGAGCGTGTGCTCGTAGTCCAGTGAGGAGCCGAGCACATCGCTCGCACGCGCGAGATATCGCGCCGACTCTTCGGCGCGCTTGCGGCTCGTGATGTCGCGCCACTGGATGGCGAGTCCGCCGTTGCCGAGCGGGTAGCAATACAGCGCCGACCATTCAGCGCGCTCGGGATGGTGCGCCTCGAAGGTGACCGGCACGCGCTCCGACGCGGCGCGCCGCATCTCGCGTTCGTAGACGGTGCCGACGATGCCTGGATACTCGTCCCAGACGACCTTGCCGATCAACCCATCGCCGGACCGGCCGCCCATCGAGAAGATCTCCGTCGCCTTCGCGTTGATGTACTGGAAGCGCCACTCGGCATCCTGCACGACGAACGGATCGGCGATGCTCTCGAGAATTCCGCGCGAGAACTGCTCCGCCGTCTCGGCCGCTTCGCGCGCCTTCTCGGTCTGCTGGACAAGCTCCTGGAGCTGGTCATTCGTCTGTGCGAGCTCCTCGGCGAGTGACTGGGCTTCTTCCGTCTGCACCTCGAGCTCGAGGCGCTGCTCGATAAGCTGATGGTTGATGCGGTCCAGCTCATCGGTCCGGCGTTGCGCCTCGGTGCGCGCCGCCGACTCCGCCGCGAGCGTACGCGCCTGCTCCTCCGCCAGCTTCCGCTCAGAGAGGTCGCGCGTGACTTTCGCGAATCCGATCAGCTCACCCGAGACATCGCGCAGCGCCGTGATGATGACGTTGGCCCAGAACGTCGTGCCATCGCGACGGACGCGCCATCCCTCATCCTCGTAGCGGCCGTCGCGCGTGGCGCCCTCGAGCTCGACACCTGGCTTGTTCGCCGCGATGTCGACCGCCGGATAGAACACGGAGAAATGTTGGCCGATGATGTCGTGCGCCGCGTACCCCTTGAGATGCTCGGCGCCCGCGTTCCAGGTGAGCACGTGCCCGCGCTGATCCAGCACGAACATCGCGTAATCGCGGACGTTCTCGACGAGCATCCGGTAGAGCGCCGTGACGTCGGGCGATGCGCTCGCCGTGCGGGCACCCGAGTCCTGGTCAGACAGCGTCATCGGCGCGCTCCGTATGCCGCATCGCAGGGAGTGAGAGGGCGAGCCGGTGGAGTGTCGAGCGACCGGGCCGGCCGCTTCCATACACCACGGGGTCGTCCCGCGGCCGACGGCGGGGCGAAGCACAACGATAGGCTCGGGCAGAAATGTGCGCCAGAGCACATCGCCAGCGGCTGGCCGCCCGCTACGCGGCGTGATAACCTCGTGCCCATGAGCGCTGAGTCCGAGGGAGAGAACCACAGTGCACCGCGACTGATCGCGCTCGATTGGGGGACGTCGGCCCTTCGCGCCTACCTGTTCGGCGACGACGGCGCGGTGCTGGAGTCCCGCGCCGAGTCGTGGGGGATCATGCACCTTCCCGACGGCGGGTTCGCCGCGGCGTTCGACGACGTGACGAGCGATTGGCGGGACCGATCGCCAGGAGTGCCCGTGCTCGCGTCGGGGATGATCGGCAGCGCACAGGGCTGGAGCGAGGCGCCGTACTGCCCATCGCCGGCGGGGGCCGACGAGCTCGCGCGCGCGCTGGTGTCGGCGGGCAATGGCCGGCTGCTGATCGTGCCTGGAGTCGTGCAGCAGGGCGACTCGCCGAACGTCATGCGTGGAGAGGAGACGCAGATCATCGGGGCGCTCGCCACACGCCCGGATCTCGCGGACGATGCGCTGTTCGTCTTGCCGGGGACGCACTCCAAGTGGGTGCACGTACGCGGAGCGCGGATCGACCAGTTCACCACGTTTCTCACCGGCGAGCTGTTCGCCGTGCTCAGCACCGGGTCGATCCTTGGCCGTCTCGCCCGCGACGCCGGACGGCCGCCGTCCCCAGAGGTTGCTGCCGACGCCTTCACGCGCGGGGTTCTCGCGGCTCGCGCCGCGCCGCTCGGCCTGGCGCCTCTGCTCTTCTCGGCGCGCTCGATGGTGCTGACCGGCCGGCTCGCCGCGGAGGGAAGCCTGGAGTATCTCTCCGGCCTGTTGATCGGGGACGAGGTGCGATGTGGACTCGCTGGCGGGGCGCTGCCTCGCGTGCTCGTCGGCGAGCCCGCGCTCTGTGCGCGCTACCTCGCGGCGTTCTCACTGTTCGGGATCGACTCGCTGCCAGCCATCGCCGATGCCGCGCCGGCTGGCCTCTGGGAAATCGCCCAGCACGCTTCCCTGAAATAGCCCAACGAGACCGCGAGCCATCGCGTAGACCAGTATCTGGCCAAGGTAGCATTTGTCGGCCCGGTTGCCCAATTGGGTGCCGGTCCGCATCATCCGATGATCCGTTGGCCAGATCGTCCACAGCGTCACGTCGTTCCTCCACTCCGCTGCCCACACACTCATGAGCACTTCACGCCGCACGTTTCTGAAAACATCGGCGCTCGCCGCCGCCGGTGCGATGCTCCCCGCGCGCTCCTGGAGCCAGGTGATCGGCGCCAATGCCGACATCCGCGTCGCCGTCATCGGCCTGAACGGTCGCGGCATGAACCACTTGTCGAGCCTGGCCAGGGTCAGCGGCGTCCGCGTCGTGGCCATCTGCGATCCCGACACGGCGGTGCTCGACCGGGCGATGACGCGCGGGAAGCTTGCCACGGACGTGAAGAAGTACACGGACATTCGCGAACTGCTCGCGTCTCCCGACGTCGATGCCGTGACGATCGCGACGCCGAACCACTGGCACTCGCTGGCGGCCATCTGGGCGGTGCAGAACGGCAAGGACGTCTACGTTGAGAAGCCCGTCTCGCACAACGTGTGGGAGGGTCGCCAGCTCGTGAACGCGGCGAAGAAATACAACAAGGTCGTGCAGGCGGGAACGCAGATCCGCTCCGGCGAGGGACTTCGCGAGGCGGTGCAGTGGGTGCAGGCGGGCAACCTCGGCAAGATCGTCGCGTCACGCGGCTTCTGCTACAAGCGCCGCGACAGCATTGGCAAGACGAACGGTCCGACACCGCCGCCCGCCACGATCAACTACGATCTGTGGACCGGTCCGGCTCCGCTTGTCATGCCGCATCGCAACAACCCGAAGAACGGTCCGGTGCACTA